>NZ_JAFY01000007.1:341061-682122 GCF_000526375.1 Aminiphilus circumscriptus DSM 16581
ACGAGAGATCGACAAAGGGAGAGTCGGTGCTGATGCCTTTCTCGAAGAAGTCCGCCGTAACCTTTCTCGACGTCGCCGCGATCCCCGACGAGATCCAATGGAGGATTCTGGAGTGGCGGAACAGTGATTTCGTTCGTTCTCAAATGCTGCGGCAGCATTTGATTTCCCAGGAAGAGCACGGGGCGTGGCTTGCTGGACAGCGGAGCGGCGCGGGTGGGACCCGTTGTCGTGTCGCCCATGTGGATGACAAACCGTTCGGTGTCGTTTCGTTGAATCATATCGACATGCGTGCGGGCAACTCCGATTGGGGGATGTACATCGGAGAAAAGGAATTTCTGGGAAAAGGCTTGGGTAAGGTTCTTTTGGCGGAGATTCTCCGTTGGGGATTCGAAGAAACGGATCTGCAACGCCTTTATACATCCGTGCTTGCGACAAATGCCCAGGCGTTGGACCTTTATCTGAAAGCCGGTTTTATCCAGGAAGGACGATGGAGGAAACATGTCCTTTGCGAGACGGGCGAGCGAAGGGACCTTTTGTGGATCGGCATGCTCCGCGACGAATGGGAGGCGGAGAAGTCCCGTATTCTGCAATGGGCCTTGTCGCGTTGAACCTGTGGAGATCTGAATTCTGGAAGTCTCTCATGCATACAGCGATCATGCACACAGAGAGAGGCGTGTCCCTTCATTGCCATGTTGCGCATGAGGGAACACGAGGAAGAGAAGAGCTGCTGTAGCCGTCACTCCCCCGACGGTGCCGGAGCGACCACGGGAAGAATCCACCAGACGAGACGCCGGGAGACGCCGCCCTTGGTGCGCACCTCCTCGCCCTTCTCCTGAGACTGGTGACAGGAGGAGAAGACCACAAAGACAAGCTGTGCGGAGACGACGTGTGGAGACAGGATTGTGAGAGAAATGCGCGTACTTTTCCTCTCGAACGGGGGACCCGGAATTGGTGGTGGGCATCTTTCCCGCTGTGCCGCTCTGGCGGCGGCTTTCGGCGCGGAAGGGCTGCAATGCCGGTGGGTGGTGAACGAAGCCGCCCTGGCCATGTTGCCCCGGGAAACGCTTGTGGAAGCTCTCCCCGAAGCGCTCCTGTTCGCTTCCGACGCGGTTGACCTTGTACGAAAGCAGCGCCCCGATCTCATCGTGGTGGACAGTTACGTTCCGGAACTCTCGTTCCTCCGCGAACTGCGGGCCGTTGCGCCGCTCTGCGTGATTGACGACGACCGGGACCGTCCCGTTGACGAGGTTGCGTCGGTGTTGTTGAACTACAATCTGGGAGCCGAGGAGTTGGGATACGGAAGCTCGCCGGAACGGTCCCTTCTGGGGCTTCGGTATGCTCTGCTCCGCTCCGTTTTCGCGGACGTTGTTCCGCAAAGCGGCGAGTATGTTTTTCTCGCCGCGGGCAGTGCGGATATCCGTTCCGTGACGAGCACGTTTCTTGAGTGGTGGCGTCCTACTTTTCCGCCGCTGGTTGCCGTGCTCGGTCCTTTTGTTCCTCCCGGGGAGCGCGAACGGGCCCGGCAGCATGCGCGTTGTCTTCCTCAGGTGCGCCTCCTCGTGGCTCCCGAGGAGTATCCGCGCCTGTTGGCCGGAGCGGGTTTTGTCCTTTGTACCTCCAGTGTGTCCGCCTACGAGGCCCTTGCTCTCGAAAAGCCCCTCGCAGTTTTTCAGGTCGCGTCAAACCAGTGTCGTATCGGAGGGCTCATCGAGCAACGCGGACTTGGCGAAAACCTGGGAGAATGGGGGACCTTCACCGGAGACGACGTGGCCCGGGTGCTGTCCCGAGAGTGGAAAAAACCGGTTCCGTCCGTCAATCTCAATGGAGCTGTCGAGGTTGCGCGGACGGTGAGGGCGTGGTTGGAGGACAGACACTGAAGTTCGCATGGTCGCCTGTGGTGGATCGTTTTCCTCTTGCTGTCATCGTTACCTTCTTTAACCTTCTCGTTCACAATGCCATGCAAAGACTTGAAGAGGACATCTCAATTTTTCCACGCAATCGGAGCGAGGCTTACGGAGAACGCCGTGTGATTGCGAAGCAGGAGGCGTGCTGTTTTTCAGTGCGGTCCAGTGTTGTCGATCTTCTCGGGATAAGCCTTTAGGAATCTCTGAATAAGGCTGCGTCAGCCCCGCAGGGCGCCTCGCAGAGCCTGATGCGACCCGAGTCAAGGGAAAGGTCTTTATTCAGGGCTTCCTTTATACCGGAAAGACGTTGGATGGTTTTCTTCGGCGGGATAGAATCGGTGCGAATCCACAAGCGTTTTCGCATGGAGATGAAGTTCAAAAACGAAAGAACCGGAATGGAACCGAGCCGGATGGAAAGGGGTATGACCTTGGCGGAAAAACAGGCGTTTCTTCCCTACGGACATCAATGGATCGACGATGAGGACATCGCCGCCGTAGTGGCCGTTCTCAAGGGGGACTGGCTGACCATGGGGCCCACGGTGGATGCTTTTGAAAACGCTCTGGCGGAAAAGGTGGGCACTCGCTACGCGGTGAGTTTTTCCAGTGGAACGGCGGCGCTGCACGGTGCCATGTATGCCGCCGGCGTCGGGCACGGTGACGAGGTCATTGTTCCCCCGATGACGTTTGCGGCGACGAGCAATGCCGTGTTGTACATGGGAGGTATTCCGCGCTTTGCCGACATTGCGCCGGAGACGTGGTGCCTGGATCCGGAGGCCGCGCAAAAGGTCGTTTCCGGCCGGACGAAGGCCATTGTTCCCGTGAGTTTTACCGGATTTCCTCTGCCGCTGGAGCCCTTTCGGGCTCTGGCGAAGCACGCCGGAGCCGTTCTCATCGAAGATGCCTGTCATTCCCTCGGAGGCGAGCGGGAGGGGCGCAAAGTGGGCAGGGATGCGGACATGACTGTGTTCAGCTTCCATCCGGTGAAGCACATCACCACCGGAGAGGGGGGCATGGTGGTGACCGACGACGACGAGTTCGCCCGGCGGCTTCGCCTGTTCCGCTCCCACGGCATCACCAAGGATCCCGCGCAGATGCGAACGGTTCCCCACGGTCCCTGGTACACGGAGATGCAGGACCTGGGCTACAACTATCGGCTCACGGATCTTGGCTCTGCCCTTGGGCTCAGTCAATTGCGCCGGCTCGACGCCTTTGTCTCCCGGAGGCGGGAACTGGCGGCGCTCTACGACCGCCTGTTGCCGGAACTGAACGGAAAGACGTCCGCGCCTGTCGTCGAAACGCCTCCCACTCACCCTGGACATGCCTACCATCTTTATGCGGCGAATTTCGAACCTGCGGTGCGGAAGCACCTTTTCGAGGAATTGCGGAAGGCCGGTATCGGTGTGCAGGTGCATTATCTTCCCGTCCATCTGCACCGGTATTACCGGGAACGTTTCGGCTGGAAAGAAGGGGATTTCCCCGTGGCGGAGCGCCTCTACGGGGGGGAGATCTCCTTGCCTCTTTTCCCCTCCATGGAAAACGACGATGTTTCTCGCGTGGTCGGAGAAATCCGACGAATACTGGAAAACATGTGAGGCGTGAAACGGTGTTTCCACGGACCGGCACTGCCCATATCCATGTCCGTATCTTCGTGAATGGGTTTTATCGTCCGTGTTCCGTCATTCTTCCATTTTGTGGTATTCCGCAACCTCGACGTGATTTTTCTCGCAGAGAGCCCGAACGTGATCTCGGGCTTCGCAGGGAAAGCGGCAGGCAAGACCGCAACTTGCGGAGAGTTCCCGTGGGACCGGCGTTATGCGGGCGTTGATTCCAGCGGCGCGGCACATTTTTTCGAAGCGGAGCGCCATGTGGGTCGTCTCGAAAGTGGCAATGCAGAACACGGTCTATCCCTCCAGAGCGTCGGGCAAGGATTTTTGTGCGGGGACGGGATGGTTGTCGGACAAACGGAGTGCCTGCCGTTTTAAAGAATCGTCGTTCTCCGTGCTGAATCATGCTACCATGATCCGCATCGGAGAGGAACGCCCAAAGATGTGTGCGATGTGTTCCGTATCCGATTGGAGAACGGAAAACAGGGCCGTTTCAGCATTTCTACCTAGACGAGAACTCTTCCGCAGAGTAGAATTTTCCGGGTGTAGGGAAAAGGTATCGCAAACGAATGTACTTTCGAGGAGGTCCGTGGGGAATGAAAGCGTTCGGAAAAGGTGTCCTGTTGGTGTTGGCGGTTGTTGTTCTCACTGGGGTAGCGAGTGGGGTGGCACTTGCGGCGGAAAAGATCGGTGTCATTGACCCCCAGAGGATCATGTTTAACCACCCCAAGTTCGAAGAGACACAGAAGAAAATCCAGCAGGTTGTCGAGTCGAAACAGGACGAGGCGAAAATGGCCATCGAGACCGAGTCAGACAACAAGAAAAAGGCGGACATCTATCAGAAGAAACGCGAAGAGGCCGCAACCGAGCAGAACAAACTCATGGAACCCCTCTTCAAGGATGTGGATCTTGCCATGCGCGCCGTGGCGAAGGCAAAGGGGATCACACTGGTTCTCGACAAGGGCATGGTCTTCTTCGGCGGTGAGGACATCACCAACGACATTATTCAAGAACTGAAGAAGTCTGCGTCGAAGTAATGTTTTAACGTTTATTGTCTTCCAAAGCACTGCCGATTCGTATCGGCAGTGCTTTTTTTATGCTCATCGACTTGTTTCCCTTCTCTCCGATGCCGCTGAATCGTCATTCCTCCCTTTTTGGAGAGTTCATTGCGCGGGGATCAGCCGGCTCTCGTTTTGCGAGAAAGAGCGGACCTCATTCGATCGATTGAGCGAGAGTGGTTACGAGCCCCGAGAGACGATTCGGGGGGCGTTTCGCCCCCCGAATCGTCTCGTTTTTGTTTTTGGTGTCCGTGTGGTGCCCGGCTCAGTGCGTTGCGGGTTTTCCGCCGAGGTAGGCCGCCTCCACCTCGGGATTCGCGAGGAGTTCTTTGGATGTTCCCGAGAGGATGAGTCGTCCCGTCTGGAGCACATAGGCCCGATGGGAAAGCAGGAGCGCCTGGCGGGCGTTCTGTTCCACCAGGAGGATCGTCACCCCCTCCTCGTTGATGCGCCGGAGTTCCTTGAAGATTTCCTTGATGATGATCGGCGCGAGCCCCAGAGAGGGCTCGTCCAGAAGAAGCACCCGGGGGCGGGCCATGAGCGCCCGGGCGATGGCGAGCATCTGCTGCTCCCCTCCCGAGAGCGTTCCCGCGTACTGGTCCGTGCGTTCCCGGAGCCGGGGAAAGAGCGTGTAGACCCACTCCATGTCCTCGGCGATCTTGTTCCGGTCGGACCGGGGGAAGGCACCCATGAGGAGGTTCTCGTACACCGTGAGGGGGGCGAAGACCTTCCGCCCCTCGGGAGAGAGGGCGATGCCCTGGGCGACAACCTGGAAACTCCGCTCCGCCAGGAGCTTCCCATCCAGATAGACCTCGCCCCTGTCGCGCTTCACCATGCCCATGATGGCGTTCATCAGGGTGGACTTGCCCGCCCCGTTGGCGCCGATGACGCTCACGATCTCCCGCTCCTCCACGGCGATGCTCACGTCCGATAGGGCGCGGATGGCGCCGTAGCTCACGGAGAGATTCTTCACGTCCAGGAGGGCCATTATTCCTCCACCTCCTCGCCGAGATAGGCCTTGAGCACCTCGGGATGTCCCTGGATGTGCTCGGGATCGCCTTCGGCGATGAGCGCGCCGAAGTTCATGCACACGATGTGGGGGCAGATCTCCATGACGAGTTCCATGTGGTGCTCGATGACGAGGATGGTGAGACCGAAGTCCGCGTGAATCTTCTGGATCAGACGGTTCAGGTCCTGCACTTCCTCGGGATTCATGCCCGCCGCGGGCTCGTCCAGAAGGAGTAGCCTGGGCTCCAGGGCGAGGGCCCGGGCGATCTCCAGGCGCCGCTGGTGCCCGTAGGGAAGGGTGGTGGCGGTCTGGTCAGCCCGGTCGGCGAGCCCCACCCGTTCGAGAAGCGCCATGCTCCGGTCCCGGATCTCCCGTTCCACGGAGCGCCAGCGGCCGAGATGGGTGCAGGCTTCGAGGAAGGAGTAGCGGTGGTGTTGCTGGCAGGCGGTCATGACGTTCTCCAGGACGGTGGCGCTGGCGAAGAGGCGCAGGTTCTGGAAGGTCCGGGCGATTCCCTTGCGCACCACTTCGTAGGTCTTGTGGTTGGTGATGTCCTCCCCGAAGAAGGTGATGTGGCCGCTGGAGACGTCGTAGACGCCGGTGACGAGGTTGAAGATGGTGGTCTTTCCCGCGCCGTTGGGGCCGATGAGCCCCGCGAGTTCTCCCTCCTGGAGGATGAAGCTCATGTCGTTCACGGCGTGGACGCCGCCGAAGAATTTGTTGACGCCGCCGAGTTCGAGGGCGAAGGCCATGGGTGCTACCTCCTCTCCTGCGCGGGGGCTTTTCTTCCCAAGAGTTTCCGGAAGAGTTTCGGGCCGAATTCGTACTGGCCCATGATGCCCTCGGGACGCAGGACCATGATGACCACGAGGACGGCTCCGTAGATGAGCATGCGGTACTGGGAGATGGGGCGGAAGAGTTCGGTCACGAGAGTGATGATGGTGGTGCCGAGGAGGCATCCACTCAGGGAGCCGAGGCCGCCGAAGACGACCACGGCGGTGAGTTCGGTGGATTTGAGCATGTCGAACATGACGGGCTGGATGAAGGAGAGAAAGCCCGCGAGGAGCCCTCCGGAGACGCCGCAGTAGAAGGCGGAGATGGTAAGGCTCAGGACGCGCACTCTGGCGGTGTCGTAGCCCAGGAGGGCGGCGGCGATGTGGTCGTCCCGGCAGGCCTTGAACATGCGGCCGTAGCTGCCGTTGAGAAGACAGAAGAGCAGGAAGGCGAGCACGAGGAAGAATCCCACGGCGACGGGCATGGTGGTGAAGGTGGGGATGCCGGGATAACCCCGGGCGCCCCGGGTGACGGACTGCCAGTTCTCGAGAATGAGCCGGATGGCTTCGCCGAGGCCGATGGAGGCGATGGCGTAGTAGTCGCCCATGAGTTTCAGAGTGGGGATGCCGATGACGTAGGCGACGACGATGGCGAGAATGCCTCCGGCGACGACGGCTGGAAGCCAGTGGAGGTGGTATTTGACGGTGAGGATGGCGGTGGCGTAGCCGCCGAGGGCCATGTAGGCGGCGTGTCCGAGGGTGAAGACGCCGGTGAAGCCCGTGAGGAGGCACACGCCCATGGCGGCGATGGCGTTGATCATGAGCAGGGTGATGATGCCTTCGGTGTAGGCGGACATGGTCTGCCTCCCTCTAGACTTTCTCGCCCACGGATTTGCCGAAAAGGCCCGTGGGTCGGAAGAGGAGGGTGATCACGAGGAGTGAGAAGACCACCAGATCCCGGAGTTGACTGGAGATGAAGCCCGCGGTGAGCATTTCGGCGAGGCCGAGGATGAGGCTGCCCACGACGGCGCCGGGAAGGGAGCCGAGTCCGCCGATGACGGCGGCGACGAAGGCTTTGATGGTGATGCCGCCGAGCTGGGGATAGAGGGTGTACCGTACGGAGAGGAAGATGCCTCCCACAGCGGCCAGAACCCCGGCGACGAAGAAGACGAGGGAGATGAGGCGGCTCACGTTGACGCCCATGAGGCCGGCGATGCGCAGGTTGTACGCGGCGGCGCGGATGGCGAGTCCCCATTTGGTCCGGGTGAGGAAGAGCTGGAGCCCTCCGAGGCAGATGATGGCGACGACGAGGGAGATGAGGTCGAAGGCGCTGGTGGTGGCGAGCCCGAAGAGGTTCACGGGGTTGGTGGGAATGACCGGAGGAAGCGCACGGAAGCGGCCTCCCACGGTGACGACGAAGATGTTTTCGATGACGATGCTCATGCCCATGGAGGCGATGAGGAGGTAGAGGGTGACGTTGGTGCGCTCACGGATGGGTTTGTAGGCGAGTCTTTCCGTGAGGATGGCGCTCACGCCCGCGGCGATGAGGGACAGGCCTCCCGCGAGCCAGATGTTCATTCCCAAGGTCTTCAGGGCGAAGTAGCAGGAGTAGCCCCCGATGACGAGAAAGCTTCCGTGGGCGAAATTGGAGAAGAGAAGGATCGAGTACACCAGGGAGTAGCCTACGGCGATGAGGGCGTACACCGATCCCAGCGACAGGCCGTTGATGATCTGCTGCAGAAGAGTACCCAACAGTGATTCACCTCGTTTCGTGTGCATGGGAAAACACGAAAGTGTAAAGGACTCCCCGCACGGAGAGCGAGGAGCCCTTCACGCGGATGGAGTGTACGGAGGCGTGTCGAAACGCCCCCGTAGAATCATTTCCTAGGGTTTGATTTTCTTGAAGAACTGCCCCTTGCCGTCCTTGGCGATGAGGACGACGCCATCCTTGTCCTGGGGGTTGTGATCCGCGGGGTTGATGGTGAGCGTGGCGTGGTGGAGTTTCAGATCCTTGGTCGTCTCAAGGGCGTCGCGGATTTTCACGGAATTGACTTCGCCGGCCCGCTCGATGGCGTCCTTGAGCCAGTAGATCGCATCGTAGGCCATGACGCCGTTGGCGAATTCCTTGCATTCGTCGTTGTACTTGGCCTTGTAGTCCGCGAAGAACTTGGCCATGTTGGGGTCCTCCGGAGCCACGTGGGTGATCCAGTAGGAGTTCTCCATGGCATCCCCGGCGATCTCCCACATGAACTCGCCGTAGCCGTCGCCGCCGATGAAGACGATCTCGTTCATGCCGAGTTCCCGGGCCTGTTTGATGATGAGGGCCATTTCCTTGCCCATGTTGGGAAGGACGAGCACATCGGCGTTCTTGTTCTTGATCTCCGTGAGCTGTGCACGGAAGTCCACATCCTGGGCGCCGCGGAAGCCGAGGTCCGCCACGACCTCGCCGCCGTATTCTTTGTAGCTTTCCACGAAGAACTCCCGGAGCCCCTGGGAATAGTCGCTGGCCACGTCATAGAGGATGGCCGCTTTGAGCTTGCCGAGTTCTTTCGCGGTGAAGTAGGCGATGAGCTTTCCCTGATAAGGATCGGTGAAGCAGATGCGGAAGTTGTAGGGCTTCACCTTGCCGTCCTCGCCGACGGTGACGAGGGGGTTCGTGGGCAACGTGCCGATCTGGGGGACTTGCTTGCTGTTTACCAGAGGCGCTGTGGCAATGTTCCCGCCGCTGCCGTTGGGGCCGATGATGGCGACGACCTTGTCCTCGTCGATAAGCCGCCGGGCGGCGTTCACGGCATCTTCGGGACGCGCTTTCCAGTCGTAGACGATGAGTTCGATCTTCTTGCCGAGGACTCCACCGGCGCTATTGATTTCCTCAATGGCGAGCTTCGCGGCCATTTCTTCGGTCTTGCCGTAGGCAGCCCAGTCACCGGTGAGCGCAGCGATGTGTCCGACCTTGATTGTATCCTCCGCAAAAGCTGCTCCACAGATCGTTCCCGCCAAAGCCAGAAGAAGCACCGTCAACGCCAGTTTCCTCAAGGAAACCACCTCCAGATAGGATTGAATGCCTATTCGGAATTGTAGCAGAAAAGACGGGATCGTGTCTCTGTCGAAAATGTCATAATCCTGCTCACATTTCAACGTTTGTAGCCAATGATGTTGCGGAGAAGGTGCCTGCGGTCCGCTACGTCCTCTTCAGTCTCCACACCTTTGGAGGCGAATCCGTCCACCACTCCCGCGACGCCCCTGCCTTGATCCGTCTCGCAGACAATGACCTGAAGGGGGTTTGCCGTTGCAGCATCAATGCGGCAGACTTCCTGGACTGTTTTGATGCGATCGAGCACGTTGATGGGATATCCGTTCCGGAGCAGGATGACGAAGGTGTGTCCCGTGCGGAGTTTCATGGCGTTGGCAACGGCGGTCTCGACAAGGTCTGGAGTGTTGCCGTCGCTGCGGACGAGACAGGGGCCGGAGGCCTCGCAGAAGGCGATGCCGAATTCGAGCTGGGGTCCCGCCGTGACGAGGGCTTCGTAGAGATCTTCCACGGTCTTGATGAAATGGCTTTGGCCGAGGATGAGATTGCATCCTTCGGGAACGTCCATCTGTTCCACCGACCATCCTTTGATCGCTACAACGCTCATTCTTTCCACCTCCCGATGATGTTCGAACGAAAGCGGACTTTCGAACAGCTCGCTATGTTTGTACTGGCGACGTGGATTGTGATCATTGCGCCTCGCCGGAGAGGAACTCCTCGCGCATGCGTTTGCGGAGTCCTTCGTCGAGAAATGTCCGGAGCGTGCCGAAGGCGAGGGCTTTCGCGCCCAGGAGGATACCCGGGTGTGCGGCGGAAGAGGCGCAGAGGGCGGCGAATTCCCGCGTGTGCAGTGCCATGGGCTCCTCCGTGAGGGCGAGCACTGGCTGAAGAGCGGGGCAGCGGAAGCTCACGTTTCCCACGTCCGAGGATCCTCTCGGTTCCGGGGAGGAATGTACGGGGATGTTCAGACTCCGAAAGACGTCCTCCATCATGAATTCCGCAGTGGGGTTGGGTTTCAGGTTGTCGAAGCTCGCCTCGTAGTTGCGCCATGTCACGGAGGTCCCCGTGGCGAGGGCGGCGCCCCTGGCGCAGTTGTAGATTTTTTCCATGAGTTCGTTCAGATAGGTGCGCCAGGGGGCACGGAAATAAAAACGGGCGGAGGCGCTTTCGGGAACGATATTCGGCGCGGCACCGCCCTCCCGGACGATGCCGTGCATGCGCACCTCCGGCCGGACGTGCTGGCGGAGCATATCCACCGCGTGGAAGAGGAGCTGTACGCCGTTCAGTGCGTTGTGTCCTTCCCAGGGCATGGCTGCGGCGTGGGCGGCCTTTCCCTTGAAGGTGAACTCGATGGCGTCCATGGCGAGACATCGGTAGCGTACAAAGCTTTTTCCGGCGCCGGAATGGATCATCATGGCCAGGTCCGTGTCGTCGAAAATGCCCTGGGCTGCCATGGAGACCTTGGCTCCGTTGGTTTCCTCCGCGGGAGTTCCCACGATCCACAGGGTCCCGTTCAGCTGGTTCATCACCGGAGCGAGTCCCGCGGCGGCGAGAAGTGTCATCGCGCCATGAACGTTGTGTCCGCAGGCGTGGCCGATTTCCGGCAGCGCGTCGTATTCGGCGAGGAGTGCCACTTTGGGGCGTTTTCCGTTTCCCAGAACCGCCGAATAGGCGGTGGGAAGTCCCGCAAAAGGGTGTTCCACGGTGAAACCGCATGTTCTCAGAAAGTCCACGTGGAGGCGGCTTGCAGTGAATTCCTGTTCTGAGACTTCGGGATTGGCCGCTAGATGGTCGCTCAGGCTGTAAGCCTTTTCCGCAAAGGTTTCCAGAGCCTGTTGTACTTCTGTTTCCAATGCAGTGGGTCGGTGCATGGATTCATCCCCTTTTTAAGGTTGGTCTCTTCCGAGCTTTTGGAAGAGCGGTGGTGTGCTCTCAGCGGCGGAGGAGGAACGTTCCGAGCGGCTCCTCCGTGATCGTTCCCTCTCGTACGGCCACGCGTCCTCCGAGAAGAACGGCGCGGATGCCCTCGGGCGGCGCGAGCTGGTCGGAAAATGTCGCCTTGTCCGTGAAGCGCTCCGGCTCGAAGAGCACCAGATCGGCGGCGTTCCCGGGGCGGAGCGTGCCGCGATCGAGCCATGTCATTTCGGCGGGGATACTCGTGGCGTGGGCGAGTGCTTCGGGCCAGGAGAGCCCCTCCTCACGGAGTATGCGAAGTCCCCGGGGGAATGTTCCCGCGGCCCGGGGATGTCCTTCGCCGTTCCGTAAGACCGCGTCGGAGGCGATGGCGCAGCGGGGATGCCTGAGGCAGGTGCGCACCTCGGATTCGTTCAGCACATGGGCGATGATGAGTGCGGTGGGCGTTTCGGATCGCATTTCCTCGAACATGGCTTTGGTGAGGCGCTGCCCTTTGAATTTTCCCGATCCGGCCTCGAGAACTCCCACGTCTTTGTTCCAGCGATCCTCGAACCCGGGGTCGAAGACGGCGGACCCTACGGACGTGCAGAATGCCGCATAGGGGTAGCAGTCGAAGGTCACGTCCGTTCCGGCTGCGTATGCCTGATCCACCATGTCCAGAGCGGTCTGAAGCCTGCCGAAGGCGGTCATGCTGCCGAAATGCGAGATCTGCACGCGCACGCGGTGTCGCGCGGCGATGTCGATGGCTTCCTGGATCGCCTCGAGGCAGCGGGGACCATCGAAACGAATGTGGATGGAGATCCACCGGCGGGGAAATTTCGCGACCACGTCGGCGAGGGCGGCGATTTCCGCGGGGTCGGTATTGGGAACATATTCGAGTCCCAGGGAGAGCCCGAAGGAACCTTCGGAAAGCTCCCGCTCCAGCAGAACCTGCATCTCCGTCGTCTCGCCCGGCGTGGCGGGGCGATAGATGTCGTTCACGCCGACGGATTCCCGGAGAATACGATGTCCCGTGAGATAACCCAGATTGAGCCAGGGGGTCTGTCGCTTCGGTCGAACCGTTCCGAGCAGAGGTCCCGAGCCGCAGTTGCCCGCGATGGCGGTAGTCACGCCTTGTCGGAGCAGCGCACGTTCCACCGAATGGGGGTCGTCGAGTTCTTCATCGTGCATGTGCGTGTCCACGAAGCCGGGACAGACAATGCACCCCGTCGCATCCAGAACCTCCGTCGATTCTCCTTCCTCCTTGCCAACGTGCACGATTCGTCCGTCGGAGATCGTCACCGATGCCTCGACGAGCGTTTTCGTCTCGGGATCGGCCACCAGGCCCCCTCGTATGCGCAGGTCATTCATGTGCAAACACTCCTTTCTCCCCGTTCCCGTACGGAAGGGGCATCCATGAAAAGGGCAGGGTTTCCCCTGCCATGGTGAACTACATGAGCGATTTGTGCAAGAGCGGACTTGCCCGGCTCCGGGAGGAACGGTGTTTTCTCTTCCGGAGTCGGGCAAGAAAAGTGCGGCTACAGAAGGTTGAACGCCACCGCCGCCCAGACGAAGACCATCTGCACGACGAAGAGAAGGAGGAAGAAGGGGACGAAATACTTCCACCACTTTTCGATGGGCACCTTGGAGATGCTGCAGATGACGGGAAGCAGCGTGGTGGGCCAGAGGATGTTGGAGAAGCCGTCGCCGAACTGGAAGGCAAGCACCGCCGTGTTCCGGGAAATTCCCAGGAGATCCGAGAGGGGCGCCATGATGGGCATCGTCGTCGCGGCCTGCCCGGATCCGGAGGGGATGAAGAAGTTGATCAGGGTCTGAACAATGAGCATTCCCTCCGCGCCGACCCAACTGGGGAAGTTGGAGAGCGGTTGGGCGAGGCCGTTGACCACCGTGTCGATGATCTGCCCTTCCTTCATGACGACGAGAACACCCCTGGAAAGGCCGATGACGAGGGCGCCGAAGACGATGTCCCGGCATCCTTCGAGGTAGCAGGAGGCAAGTTTGCTGGGGCTCATGCCACTCAGGAGTCCCGAGGCGAAGCCCATGATGAGGAAGAGCCCCGCGATTTCGTCGAAGTACCATCCCTTTTCGATGACACCCCAGACGAGAAGCACCACGGTGCCCACCACAACGGCGAGGATCGCCTTGTCCTTGGGGCGGAAGTGACTTTTCACGAGTTCGTCGTGATCGAGGGCGAGGCTGCCCATGTCCAATCCGTAGACGAGGCTTTTTGTCGGATCCTGTTTGATCTTCTTTGCATAGCGCATGGTCCAGAGCACTGCCATGGAGACCATGACGAACCAGCAGACCATGCGGAATCCCATACCCTCGAAGAGAGGATCGATCTCGGCGATCTTTTGAGCGATCCCTACGGTGAAGGGATTCATGAACGCCGCTGCGAATCCCATGGCGACGCCGAAGCAGACCATGGACACGCCCACGATGGCATCGTACCCCATGGCGATGGCGAGTCCCACGAAAAGAGGGATGAATCCGAAGGTTTCCTCGTACATGCCGAAGATGGCGCCGCCGAGGGCGAAGGTGTACATGAAGACCGGTATGGCTAATATTTCCTTGCCTTTCAGAATGCGGAGAAGCCACCCGATGAATGCGTGGAGCGCACCGGTCTGAAGCACTACGAAGAAGGATGCGTAGACGAGAAAGACGAAGAAAATGATCTCTCCGGCATCGACCATGCCTTTCTGGATGGCGATGAAGGTGTTGAAGGGGCTGACCGGAGTTTGTTCCACATGATGGTATGTACCGGGAACCACGAGTGTTCTGTTGGTGCGTTCGTCCTTGGCGCGGTCGAATTGTCCCGCCGGGAGGACGTAGGTTCCGATCACGGCGAGAACGATGAGACCGAAGAGCAGCACAAAGGTATGCGGTACTTTGGATTTCCTTTCCGACATGTTCAGAATCCCCTTTCTCGTTGCCGGATAGAAGAGTGATGAAGAAGCGGATGACGAAAACTTTCGTGAAAGGGAACGACACGATCATCGAAGAGGCTACCTGGAATTTCCACCCCCTGTTTTTGCAGGTGTTTCAAATGTTGAGGCATCCAGCGGAATATACCATGTGCTTATGCCACAGGCAAGTTGATGAGCGCCGAAATATGGCAGTGTCACTCTGTTGAGAAAAAGAGAAGAGGAGGGCGGTCAGAAATTCCGGGGCGCGGCGCCTTGGGGACGGAGGAAAAGGGTGGGGAGGAAACACGCTCCCGCCACCGCGAGCCCTGCAAAGAGGGGCTCGCCGCCAAGTCCCGAGAGCGGCCAGAGAAGTGTTGTTGCGATGCCCCCCGCACTGGAGGCGAAGGCGATTCGGGCCGGAATCCTTTCGGGAAAGAGAACCGCGAAGACCAGGGGAAAGAAGGTCCCCGCTCCACGAAGGCCCATGCTGAGGTAGCTCCAGACGAGAATGAGAGAGTCCCTTCCAAGGAGGCCGAAACCCGCCGCCGCCAGGACGACGAGAAAAACGGCCCAGCGGTTTGCCTGGAGGACGGAGCGTGGAGACAATCTCTTTCCTGCGAGAGGAAGGAGCACATCCTGAACGAGGTTGGTGGCGATGCCCAGGGCCAGTCCCGCCGCGCATCCGATAACGGTAATGAGAATTCCCGACCAGAGAATCCCCGCGACAAAGGGGGAGAAGGTGATCCGGATAAAATGGGAAAGGGCCTGAGCGGGAGGAATCGTGATGCCCGCGGTCCGCATATGGAGCCCGACCCAGATGCCGAAGATACCGAGTGGTGGCATGATGAGCGCCGAAAGCAGGGCGCCCCGTCTCGCCGTCGCGGCGTCGGCGGCGGCAAAAATGGACTGGATGTAGATCTGAGTGCTCAGGACTCCCACGAGAAGAGAGGTCGCGGCGCCCAGATCCTTCGAGAACCCTCTTCCGAAGAGAGTGAAGAAGGGGTGGAACGGCAGGGCGTTCCATAGCGCTCCGGGTGTCGCTCCGTTCAACCAGGCCGCTCCGGCGCAGATGCCGAGAATGAGATAGAGAAAGAGGATTTTCGCCTTTCCCAGCGCGCCGAAGCTTCGCAATCCTCCGGCGAAGATGAAGCTCATCACCAGAAAGGCCGTTGCGAGCGTGGCGAGCTCCGGGGACAGGGGAAAGGCATTCTGGAGAAGGGCGATTCCCGAGAGGAACTGCGCCACCACGGAAATGAACGTTCCGAGAATCGAGGCGATCATCGCGGTGGCGGCGGTGGGACCGCCGTAGCGCAGGCGGAGAAATTGCGGGATCGTGGTAAGTTCCGTCTCCCGGAGGGGCGAAGCGAACCACAGCCCGAGGACCAGGCAGCCGAGACCGCCTCCGAGCGTGAACCACCATGCGGAGAGGCCGTACTGGTAAGCCATCTGAACGGTGCCCACGGTGGAAGCGCCTCCAACGAGGGCGCCGAGAAGGATGCCGACGACGCTTGCGGAAGAACTGCGACGTCCGCCGAGAGTGAAATCTCCCGCGGTTTTCGTCGCACCTCCGGAGAGCGTCCCTCCGAGAAAGAACAGAACGATGACGGCAAGAGCGGATGCGGTAAAGAACATGAGGCAGGACCTCCCCGGATTCAGCGAAGCTCGCGGGGATATGATACTCTACAACGAGAGAGTCGGTCGACAGGAGGTGTTTGTGTGTTTCATCGAGCCCGGGTGGTACTGTTTCTTCTCGCGTTTCTCTGTGTTTCTTTCATTTCAGGACCTGAAACGGGGCTTGCGGTGCCGAAGGGAGTCGATCCCGTCGAAGAGGGATGGATGTGGCAGATTGCGGTGATTCCGCCTGTCGAGGGGTGGAATTCTCCGCAAGGGGAGTCCGTGTGGATGGCCCTCTCCCTTGCAGCCGGGGAAGTCAACGAGAGCCACGGTGGAGTCAATGGCCATGATGTCCGCTTTTTTCAGGTGACCCTCCCGGGTCGTGAAGATATTCCTTTGGATTTTCCTGGTTTGCTTCGGGAATGGAAGACTCGCCGGGTGATCGCGGTGCTCAGCTTCGCCGATGACGAGACGAATCTTTCCCTGATACCGCTCTTGCGGATTGAGGGAATGCCCCTGTTGTTGGCCTGGGGAGAATGGCTCTCCCTCCGGAACGGTGACGGGCAACCCGAGCCCTTCGTGTTTGCCCTGTCTCTCTTTCGTCGTTTTCGCATCGTGTCCCTTGCGGAGGAACTCCGGCGTACCATGCCGGAGGGCACGGGGATCGTTCTCGTGGCGGATCGCCTGGATCCGGTGCTGGCTGCATCGAGCGTTCTTTTGGACCGTCTTCTTCAGGACCGGGGGTTTGTCCCTCTTCCCGTGTGGGTTGCGGGAGCGGGAGACAAGGATGTCCGGTTCCGTCTTCGCGAGGCGGAAAACGCCGGGGGCCAGATCCTCGTGAGCCTTCTGGACGTGATGGGAACACTCGATCTCTGGCGCCAGATCAGGGAAACTGGAAGTCCGCTTGCGATTTGGTACGGAGGAAGCATGAGTCCCTTTCTCGCGGATCGAAAAGGATTGGTGCTCAGCGATCAGGACGAGCCGCTCTCGAGAGATCCTTCGTTGCGCGGATTCAGGCTTCGCATCTGGGATGTCCTCCGGGTCCGCGTGGCCGATGCGGCACTCGCCGCAAGGGCCTACGCACTTGCCCGTTGGTTTCTCCGTGGGCTGGAGGAGACACCTCCCTCGGATATCGCCAGGCTTCCGGAAAGGCTTGGAAACGCGACGGGCATTCCCTTCGGGGAAGAAATTCTTTCCATCGATCCCGCTACGCATCGTCCCCGGGAAAGAAAAGTCGCCGTTCTGGAAAGTGACGGAGCTGGATGGTTTTTGCGACGGATTGTTTCTGTTCCGTCCGGTGCTTTCCCGGAGTAATCCGCTTCTGCCGGAGAATGGCACGGTTCCGTGGACATTCATGGGCACATTGCCCGCGCGAAAGCCAAGAGCGGCACAAAACGGGGAGACGAAGATCCTGTGATATGGTACTATATGTGAAGCGAGGAACAATATTACCCGCAGGGGGGATTCCGTATGAACCTGAAAACCGTGGCAGAATTGCTCGGAGCCGACGTTCTCTGCATCTCCGGGTGCTTGGAGGAAGTGGAGGTGGATCACGCATACGCGGCGGATCTCATGAGCGATGTCCTTGCCTTTGCATGCCCCGGCTCACTCTTACTCACGGGGCTCACCAACGTGCAGATCATCCGTACCGCCCAGATGCTCGATATTCCCGCAGTGGTCTTCGTCCGAGGCAAGCGCCCCCAGGAAGAGGTGGTGAAGCTTGCCGAGCAGGTAGGGATATCTCTTCTGGTTTCCGCGAAAAGCATGTACGAGAGCTGTGGCCTTCTCTACAAAGCCGGTGTTTTTCCCTGCGATATTCCTGAGCGGGGAGGGGAATCCTCTTGACCGACCCGTATGTGGTGGAGTTCACGGTCGAGGGAGAGGATTTTCTCGCCGCAGGCGAGGCGTCGAACAACATCAAGGAGACGCTGAAGATGCTCGGTGTTCCGTCAAGCATCTGCCGGAGGGCGGCGGTGATCACCTACGAGGCGGAGATGAATCTTGTCATTCATGCCCGGGGTGGTACACTGCGTGCGGAGATTACCCATGAGCGGATTGAACTCACTGCACGTGACGAAGGGCCCGGCATTGCGGATGTGGATCTGGCCATGCGCGAAGGGTACTCCACGGCACCGGATCACGTGAGGGAACTTGGGTTCGGTGCGGGCATGGGATTGCCGAACATCAAGCGTAACGCGGACGCGTTGTATATTGATTCCGTCGTCGGAAGAGGGACGGAGCTTCGTGCGGTCATTTATTTCGATGGGGAGGACTCCTCGGGAGGTGGAAAAAGGAGGGCAATGTTGTGATTTCAGGTGTCAAGATTCTGGATTCCGTTTGCAAGGGATGTGTGAACTGCATCAAGTCCTGTCCCACCGAAGCGATCCGCGTGGTGGACGGACTCGTACACATTATCCCTGAATTGTGCATCAGTTGTGGAGAGTGCTTGCGTACCTGTCGAGAAAAGGCTCTTGGCCTCGATGAGGACGATTGGGGTGTCCTTCGTGCTTACGGTTCCCCGATCCTTTTAGCGGATCCCACGTTTTATGTGCAGTTCGGTAGTTACTGGCGGCCTTCTCTTGTTCGCGAGGCGCTGCTGGGAGTCTGGGGTGTCGAGGATCTCGCGGAGGAGATGAGCGTTGCCTTCGACTTGGTGGCCTATGCGAATTGCCGTGCCATCGAGGAGACACCGCCCGACCGGCTTCCGCTCATTTCCACCTATTGCCCGGCCATGATCCGTCTCATCAGAGCGCGCTTTCCCGAACTTTTGGGACACTTGATTCCCTCGGAATCGCCCCTGGAGATTGCCGCGCTTCTCCATCGAAAGAACAAGGGGGATGTCCGTCCTGTCACCCTGGCCGCTCCCTGCCCGGCCAAAATAGCCATGGTCCGGGAACCCGTGGGAAGAGAAACGAGCATCGTCACTCACGCGGTATCTGTCCGTCGCGTGGTTCGAGATCTCCTCGCCGCTGGTTCCAGAGTGGAGCAGGATGTCCCTGCCCTGGAGAACAAACGATGGATTCTCTGGGGACTCCGTGGAGGAGAATCGCGGCACATGGCGCAATTTTCCCGCCGCCGTCCCTTGAGGACGCTTGCTGTGTCCGGATTGCGCAATAGCATCGACCTTTTGCGGGAGCTGGAGTTGGGACGTCTTCAAAACATTGACTTCGTGGAATGCCGTGTCTGTGACCTGGGGTGTATTGGAGGAATCGGCAATGCGGAATCACGGTTTCTCGCCCATCTCCGTCTGAAAAACCTTCCCCAGAAGTGGCGTCTTTCTCCCGAGGAGAAAAGAACCGTGGAGGAACTTTACGAAAGCGGCATATGGCGGCTCGAGAAGGCCGTTGAGCCGCTGGAGAGGCTTCCTCTCGGGGAAGACCTCGCGGAATCCATGGCCAAACTGAAGCGGCTCAAGTCCATCTATGCGGAACTTCCTCATCTCGATTGCGGCGCCTGTGGGCGCCCCTCCTGTCATGCTCTGGCGGAGGATGTCGTCCGGGGTGACGCGGAGATGACGGACTGTGTTTTCAAACTGCGGGATCGCATCGCTTCGCTGGCGGAGGAGATCACGAATCTCTCGAAGAATGTGCCTCACACACTGCGGACGAGGAGCGACGAACGATGACCATCGGAGAGATTCTTGCTCATCTCGGTGCGGACGTGGCGAATATTGGAGACGAGGAGCGGGAGGTGACCAGGGGAATCGTGGGCGACCTCCTGAGTTATGTCATGGGCACGGCTCCGGAGAATGCCCTGTGGATCACGATCCACGGCCATCTGAACGTCGCTGCCGTGGCGGTCCTGCGGGACATTCCCTGTGTGATTCTTGCGGGAGGAAGAACGCCGAATCCTGATTTTCTCGAGCGCTGTCGCGCGGAGGGCATCGCCGTGGGGTTGGTGAAGGATACCGCCTTCGATGTATGCGGGAAACTGTGGGAGATCGGCTTGAGGGGTTGACGCCATGGAGAACGCTGGAACCGGGGGCCGTCGCGCCCGATCGGAAACGGAAGTGCATGCTCCGGAGAGCGGACATCCGGCGAATTCCGGAGCGAGCACGTCCCCAGTCGCGGGAGCAACGGCTCTTTTGCTGCGGCGGTTTCGCGTCGATCTGCATGTGCATTCCGTTCTCTCCCCCTGTGCGGAACTGGAGATGGGTGCGCGGGAGATCGTTCGCCGGGCCAGTAGGGAGGGAATCGCCCTTCTGGCCCTTACGGACCACAACGCGGTGGCCAATGTCCCAGCCCTGGCGGAGGCCGCGGAGGCCGAAAGGGAGAGGCTGCGCGCCTCCGGTGTGGATGACGGAGGTATTCCCAGGATTCTCTGTGGTGTGGAGGTGCAAACCGAGGAGGATATTCACCTGGTGGCTCTCTTCCGGAGTGCGGAGGATGGCTTTGTTTTTCAGGAATGGCTTTGGAAATCTCTTCCCTCCCGTGCCAACGATCCTGACATTTTCGGGTATCAGTTGATCATCGACGGAAAAAACGCGGTGCTTGACCAGGTGGAGACGCTCCTCGTCCAGGGGGTTTCCCGTTCCGTGGATGAAGTGATCGCGGAAATCCGCCGCAGAGGAGGGCTTTCCTTTCTCGCGCATGTGGATCGCCCCGGCTTTTCCTATGTGGCGGTGCTCGGCTCCGTGCCGGAGGACCTTGCTGTGGATGCGGTGGAACTGTCCCGGCGTCTTTCCGCCGAGGAGGCGCTTGTCTGGAGGGATCGGTTGGGAAGCAGGACGATCCTTCGTTCTTCCGACGCGCACCGTCTTGAGGATCTCCGTCGGGAGCACTGCATGGAACTTCTTCTCGCGGAGCCGACCTTCGACGAAGTCGCCCTCGCCCTGCGAAACGAGGCAGGACGGTGTGTCCTCTGGCCCTGGGAGGAAACGCCGCCCTGATCGGTGATTCGGAAAGCGTTCTTACTTCGGTGTGTGACGGGAGGCGAGTTCCCGCCACAGTTCTTCGAGGGGAATGTCCAGGGCGAGGAGCCCCACCAGAAGGTGATACAGAAGGTCCGACGCCTCGTACACCGCGCCTTCGCGGTCCTGGAGCGCCACGGCGAGAGAGGTTTCCAGGCCTTCCTCGCCGATCTTCTGGGCTACCCGGGGAATTCCCTTACCGAGAAGGCGGGCGGTGTAACTTTCCTCGGGTGAATCGTTTTTCCGTTTCTGCAGATAGCGCCAGAGGGTTCCGAGAAAGGTGGGATCTCCCGGAGGCGTTCCCCAGAGAGGGTTGTGGAAGCAGCTTTCCTTTCCCGTGTGGCACGCCGGTCCCGCCGGTTCCACAAGTGCCAGGATCGTGTCTCCGTCGCAGTCCGCCCGAAGCTCCCGGAGCCTCTGCGTGTTTCCGCTGGTCTCTCCCTTGTGCCATCTCCCTCCGCGGGATCGGCTGAAAAAGACCATCTCTCCCGTCGCGACGGTCTCTTCGAGCGCCGCGCGATCCGCCCAGGCCATCATGAGCACTTTCCCGGAAAGGGCGTCCTGGACGATGACCGGGATGAGTCCCTTCTCGTCAAAACGCAGTGTGTCCCAATGCGACGTCGTCATGAGTCTCGTTCATTTCCTTTCATCGCGGATTCTCCACGGAAACTCCGAATGAACCGCTTCCGCGTCGTATGCCTTCTGTTTCGGATAAGAGAGATGTGCTGGTCTTGGCTTAGTAAGCCAAACGCAACAGCGTGGCGCTCGCTCGCGAGAAATTTCCGCTGGCGTGTCTGACTGAGGCGTTTTCACGGTCTCTTGTCGCGAAGCGCTACGGTTCTCTCCCGTTCGTCCCGGATGAGAAACCGAATGTCCTTTCCCTTTGAGAGGAGCTCCAGAAGCTCCCCGCCTTGACCTCCATGTTAGCGGAAGCAGCCTGTTCCACTTTGAGAGGAACGCCAGAAGCTTCCCGACCCATCAGTGTTCCCGTTCAGACAAATGCTCCGTCGTTCTCCAGCCTCACGGCAAATCCTTTCCGCCGGAGTGCTTCCTTCACTTGGGAGATGCGGAGATGTCCGTAGTGAAAGATCGACGCGGCGAGCACCGCATCGGCTCCCGCCGCGAGAGCTTCGGCCAGATGTTCCGTCGTGCCGGCGCCTCCCGAGGCGATGACGGGAACCCGCACGGCTCGGGTCACGGCGGCGAGCAGTTCCGTGTCGTATCCAGCGGTGGTGCCGTCACGGTCCATGGAAGTGAGGAGAATTTCTCCTGCCCCGAGCCGTGCGCCTTCCCGGATCCAGTCGAGGCAATCCATGCCGGTGGCGGTCCTGCCACCCTCCACGTACACTTCCCAGGAGTCGCCCTTTTTTCGGACATCCACGGCGAGAACCACCGCTTGTCTTCCGAGGACGCGCGCGCAGGCGGTGAGGAGATCCGGAGTGCGCACCGCGGCGGTGTTGACGGAGACCTTGTCCGCACCGAGGCCGATGATCTCCACCGCATCCTCCGGCGTGGAAATGCCTCCCCCCACGGTGAAGGGAATGGAGAGACGGTCTGCAACGGCGGTGACCCAGTCGCGCATGGTCTTGCGCCGTTCCGTCGAAGCGGAGATGTCGAGGAAGACGAGTTCGTCCGCTCCCTCTTCCATGTACAGGGCCGCGAGCGTCGCAGGGTCTCCCGCATCGCGGAGATCGACGAAATTGACGCCCTTCACCACCCTGCCGTTCTTCACGTCCAGGCAGGGGATCACTCGGGATGTCAGCATAGGCGCCACCGTTGCAGCGCCGTGGCAAGATCGAACTCGCCTTCGTAGAGTGCCTTGCCTACCACGGCTCCCGTCAAGCCTGCCTCGTCCAGAAGATGGACGTGCCGTTCCGACCAGATGCCCCCCGCGGCAATGAGACGAGCTTCGGGACAGAGACGCAGCAGCCGCTGGTAGAGCGGGAGATCCGGGCCTTCGCCGGTGCCGTCTCTGTCCACGGCGGTGACGAGAAATTCCTCGTATCCCAGGTCGAGGAGGCGCCGCAGGAGCACCTCCGGAGTGAGGGTGCTCGTCCTGGTCCAGCCGGACACGGCCACCCATTCGCCCTTCACGTCCACTGTAGGCAAGAGACGATTTCCGAATTCCTCCCGGCAACGGCGGGCGGTTTCCTCATCCTTCGCGAGAAGACTCCCCACCATAGCTCGGGAAGCTCCGGCGTCGAGCGTGGCGGCGATATCCTCGGGGCGCCGAAGTCCGCCTCCGTACTGCACGGAGAGCCCGAGTGCCGCCAGGTCCGGAAGCAGGTCCAGATGAACCGGTGCACCTCTCCGAGCCCCCTCGAGATCCACCACGTGAAGCCATGTCGCTCCCGCCTCGGCGAAGGATGCCGCCGTACCCAGCGGGTCGTCGCCGTACTCACTTCGGCGGCTGAAATCCCCCTTGGTGAGACGTACCACCTTGTGTCCGTAGAGATCGATGGCCGGATAGACGATCATGTCGGGCCTCCTTGTCCGGTTGATCCGTGTTTGGAAGCGTTGTTCGTCCTCGCGGAAATGTTCCCCGCCCCGGGAGCGGAGACGCCGTGACGGAGAAAGGCGAGCAGACGTCCCAGAAACGCCACACCTTCGAGGCCGCTTCGCTCGGGATGAAACTGGCATCCCGCGACGCGCCCGCCGAGAACGACCGAAGGGAACTGAAGGTCGTCCAGCCGGGTCGTTGCCGCCGCATGGGCACTTTCCCGCAGCGCGAAGCTGTGGACGAAGTAGAAGAAACTGCCCGACGGTACGAGAGCGTGCATGTTCTCTTTGCCGGGAAGCCAGGTGATGCTGTTCCATCCCATGTGAGGCACCTTGGAGACACCTTCGAGGGGATGGACGACACCGGAAAGGAAACCGAGTCCGGAAGTGTTTCCGTCCTCCATGCTCGCCTCGCAGAGAAGTTGCATGCCGAGACAGATCCCCAGAAGCGGCCGTTCCGCATCGACCCATCGGCGCAGTGCCTTTTCCCATCCCTTTCTCCGGAGCAGTTCCATGGCGGGAGGAAAAGCTCCGACGCCCGGAAGAATCAGAATATCCGTGTCGTCCGGACGTAGTTCGCCCGGGGAGGAAAGGATCCGGGACGGCAGACGCAGGCGGACGAGGGCCCGGTGGAGGTTGCCGAGGTTTCCCGCACCGTAATTGATGACGCCGCAGCGGAGTGGCGCGGATTCTTCCGTCATAGCCAGATCCCTTTCGTGCTTCCCGGTTCCTCCGTTGGAACGAGAGCCTGTCGGAGTGCTCTGCCGACACCCTTGAAGACCGCTTCCGCCAGGTGGTGGGCATTGTCAACCGCGAGGGCGCGCACGTGGAGCGTAGTGCGTGCTTCACGACAGAACCCCCTCCAGAATTCCTCCACGAGTTCCGTGTCGAAATCCCCGCACCGGGGAGAGGGGAAGGGCGCATCCCATCCGAGGTGGGATCTGCCACTCAGGTCAACCGCGACGAGAACCAGAGTCCCGTCCATGGGGAGGGCGCACCAGCCGTATCGGGTCCGCCCGGTTCCGTTCCGGAGTTCCTCGAGGAGCGCCTGCCCCAAAGTGATGCCGAGATCCTCCGTGAGGTGATGAGCGTCCACCTGCAGATCTCCACGGGCGGTCACGGCGAGCGTCCACCCTGCATGATGGGCGAGGAGTTCCAGCATGTGGCCGAGGAAGCCGCAGGGCACGTCGATGGCGCCGGTGCCGGGTTCAAGGGAGAGGGAAAGAGCGATTTCCGTCTCCCGGGAGCGTCGCTCACGCCGAGTCATGACTTCTTCCCGCCTTTCTCTCCTGGAATCGTTTCACCAGGTCGCCGATGAGGTCCCACTGAAGATGGGCGCTCTTGCGACTGGCGACGAGATGCAAAGAGACCGGAGCCACGTCCTCCAGGACCGTGAGATGGTTTGCCTTGAGCGTGTTGCCCGACTGCACGATGTCCAGAATGCAGTCGGCGAGTCCGAGGCGCGGTGCCAGTTCGATGGAGCCGTTCAAATGCAGGATGTTCACCTGGACGCCCCGGGAGGAAAAGTGTGCGTCCGCGATGCGCGGATACTTGGTGGCCACCCGGATGTCCATGATGTTGCTCTCGTGGGCGAGGAAACGGTCCGCCATTTCCGGAGGGCCCGCCACGACGAGACGGCAGCGTCCCATGCCCGTGTCGGCGAGAAGAACCAGAGATGCGCTGGTTTCCCAGAGCACGTCGCTTCCGGCGAAGGCCAGATCGGCCACGCCGTGATGGGCGTAGAGCGGGACATCCATGGGCTTGGCGAGAATGTAGCGCACGGATTCCTCGGAGATGACGAGCGATCGTCCGGGAGAACGCAGTTTTTCCGTGGGAAGGCCGAGTTCCTGCAGCAGAACGATGGCGTCCTCCTGAACCCGCCCCGTGGGCAGGGCGATGGTCAGCATGGGAACGTCTCCTCCATCCACAGATCGAGGGGGATGTCACCCGCGGCGCCCACCTGGGAGACGGTGCGCCGCGAGGCGTCGATCCACCAGGTGTAGCCCCGGAGTCGCGCAAGTTCCCGTGAAAACGCCTGCACATCGTGCCAGCTCATCTCCACCCGCGCTCCCCGGGAGAGCAGTTCCTCTCCGAGGCGCAATGCTTCCTCGGGTTCGCATTCCCGCCCCCAGAGCATGACCGGAACGGGGGTGTTCCTGCGGATTCCCGACGCTTTTGCGAGGGCCTCCAGATCCAGCGCAAAGCCCAGAGCCTGCCCGACCAGTCCGTAGCGGGCAAGAAGACCGTCGTAGCGCCCGCCGCCTCCGAGTGCCCGTCCCCTGTTCGAGAGGTAGACCTCGAAGACGGGACCGCTGTAATAGCCCAGTTCACGAAAGAGAGCGAGGTCCACCTGAAGGAGCTCTCCGAAGCCGAGATGCCCGAGAGAGCGGACGATGCTTTGGAGCGCTTCCGTCGGCCTGTCCGATCCGAGCAGATCCGCCGCTTTGGGGAAGACCTGGTCGGGTTTTCCCTTCAGACGCGGAAATTCCTCGAGAAGGCGTCTTTTTTCCGGCGTCAGCGGGTGATGACCGAGCATGTCGTAGTAAGCCGCGTAGGAATCCTCCTGGAGTGCCGCCGTGAGTGCCCTGGCGAGGTGCGGGTCCACGCCGTCGAAGATGGCCGAGAAGATCGTCACGTCGCCGAGCACCAGCGTGGGGGCGGTGATGCCCGCCCGCCCCAATGCCCGGAGAAGCAGCGAGAGGACTTCGATGTCCGCTCCCGTTCCCTCCCATCCGAGGAGTTCCGCCCCAACCTGGAACTGTTCCAGCTCCGTGTCCGAAGGTCCGGGAATACGATATACCCGGTCGGCGTAGCAGAGCCTCAGAGGGCGTTCGTGGGGTGCGTAATGCGTGGCGAGATGGGCGACAGCGGCGAGGGTGAGATCTCCCCGGAGCACACAGGGCTCACCGAAGGGTGAATTGAGCCCCAGCAGGCGATTCCGGAAATGAGGGGCCAGACGATCCCAAACGACTTCGGAAAGCTGCAGTCCCGAGGGCCAGAGAGGGCGGTAGCCGTATTGGGTAAGCGTCCCCAGAACGGCTTCGCGACTCTGGGTCATGGCTTCCGCCAGCGGTCCTCCGACGTTGCGGCATCCCTTGGGAATACGGTTCATGAGGGGATTCCCCGCTTTGTCATGGCAAGGGCGTGGGCGGCAAGTCCTTCCGCGGTCGCCAGGGCGTTTCCCGCCTCCGCGAGTGCTTCCGCTCCTTCCCTGGAAAGACGAAGCTGTTGCAGGGGCCTGAGGAAAGTCCCCGTCCAGAGGCCGCCGCCGAAGCGTGCCCGGCCTTCCGTGGGGAGGATGTGGTTTGTTCCCGCCACATAGTCGCCGAAGGCCTCGGCGCTGAAGTGACCGAGGAAGACCGCTCCGTAGGCGGTAAAGAGTGGAAGGGCGCTCTCCGGATCGGCGAGGGCGAGTTCCAGATGTTCCGGCGCGAGACGGTTCGCGAAGGCTGCCGCTTCCTCCAGTGTGCACACTGCGACGACACCTCCCGTGCTCCAGGATTCCCGGGCGATGCGGGCGTTTTCCTCCGGAAGTTCCCCGAGAAGCCGTTCCGTCGCCGCCAGAGAAGCCAAAGCCGTTTTTTCATCAAGAGTGAGGAGAATGCTTCGGGCCAGGGGATCGTGTTCCGCCTGGGCGAGAAGATCCGCGGCGATCAGATCAGGGGAGGCCGTTTCATCCGCCACCACGAGGACCTCACTTGGACCGGCCAATCCGTCGATGCCCACCTCGCCGAAGAGAAGACGTTTGGCCTCTGTGACATACACATTTCCGGGTCCGACGATCATATCCACCTTTGCCACAGGACTTGTTCCAAGGGCGAGGGCGGCAACGCCCTGGGCCCCTCCCAGCGCCCAGATCTCCTCGATCCCGAGGAGACCGAGAGTTCCCAGAACCACGGGGTGGATGCCTTCGGGACCACGGGGCGGAGAAAGAACGGCAATGCGGGAAACTCCCGCCTCCTGAGCTGCAACGATGCCCATGACGGCGGTGCTGGGAAGAGGGTAGCGTCCACCCGGAACGTACACCGCGACGTTTTCCACGGGAAGGAAGCGCAGTCCCGCGCTAACGCCGGGGGCGATCTCCCAGGTGCAGTTCCGGAAGAGGTCACGCTGCAGGCGGTGGAAGGTGCGTACATTGTTCACGGCAGTTTCCAGTGCGGTGCGCACATGCGGAGACATGGCCGAGATGGCCTCGACGGCTCGTTCCCTGGGAATGCGGAAGGGGCCCGAGAAACCGTCGTATCTGGCGGAAAACTCCTGGACCGCCGACCAGCCGCGTTGGCGTACCGCCTGGACGATGGCGGCGGTGCTTTGCCTCGCGGCGGAGAGAATCGGTTCATTCGATGGGGAAACATTCTTGAGATAGTTCATGGCTCCTCCTTTATTAAGATGAACAAATGCAATGGTAGGCTCGCAAGACTCGGGCATGATACCACGGGGGCAGGGCTCTGTAAAGGCCTTCTTCTCTCGACAGCTTCTCTTTTGAAAGGTAGACTCTCGAAAAGAGCGGTTGAAGAAAAAGCGAAGGGGTTTCTTGTGCGGTCGGCGCATTTTTCGGCGAGGAGAGACGGGTATGGCGAGGAAAGAAGAGGCAAGATATGTCTGCTCCGCCTGCGGACATGTGGCCCTGTCGCTGTTGGGGCGTTGTTCCCGGTGCGGCGCCTGGGGGAGTTTCGAGAGAGAACGGATCCCGGGAAGCGGAACATCGCTTCGTGTTCCCCGGAGGGATGGCTCGGGCATTTTGCGCAAGAGTCAGGCGGGGGCGGTGCTGCTGCGGGACGTGTCGTCGGGAGGACGGATTTCTTCGGGTCTGGACGAAATGGACCGGGTTCTCGGCGGAGGATGGATGCCCGGAGGCGTGACCCTCCTTGCCGGAGAGCCTGGAATAGGCAAGTCAACGCTGCTGTTGCAGATCTGCGGCGCTATGGCGGAGGCGGGGAAACGGGTTCTTTATGTTTCGGGAGAAGAATCCCTGTCTCAGGTTGCGGAGCGGGCGAGGCGTCTTGGAGCGGTGTCGGAGGAAATGGAGCTGGTCGCATCGGACGATCCGTCCCTGTTTCTCGATGGGGTGGAACAGTACGCTCTCGTGGTGGTGGACAGCGTACAGTCCATGCGTTCCGCCGAGGTGGAGACTTGGCCGGGTACGCCGACGCAGATCCGTGCGGTGGCCCAGTCCTGCATCGACGCGGCTAAAGGGACGAACGTGCCTCTGGTGCTTGTGGGGCACGTGACCAAGGATGGCCAGATCGCGGGGCCGAAACTGCTGGAGCACATGGTGGACACGGTTCTCTCTTTTTCCGGGGAACACGCATCGTCCCACAGGCTGCTTCGGGCCTCGAAGAATCGTTTCGGCGCAACGGACGAATTGGGCGTGTTCGAGATGGCCCAGAAAGGGCTTCTTCCCGTTGCGGACCCGGGGCGCGTCTTCTGGAGCGGCCTGCAGGACGACGTCTCCGGTGTCGCCAGGACGGTTGTCCTGGAGGGAACCCGTCCTTTCGTCGCGGAAGTGCAGGCTCTGGCGTGCCAGACCCCGTACCCCTATCCGAAACGGACCACCCGAGGAGTGGAACTCAATCGGGCGCAGCTTCTCCTGGCGGTGCTCGAAAAGCGCTGCGGCCTTTCCTCGAGGAATTCCGACGTGTTCGTGAACGTGGCGGGAGGGTTGCAGATCCGGGATCCCGCGGCGGACCTGGCGCTCTGTGCGGCCTTGGCGTCGTCCATGCTGGACAGGGCTTTGGAGGGGCGCTGCTGTTTTCTGGGAGAAGTGGGACTCGCCGGCGAAGTGCGCCCCTGTGGTCGGGTTGCGGGGCGTCTCCGCGAGGCGGCGCGCCTGGGGTTTACGCGAGCCCTGGTGAGCCGACGCGAAGCGAAGGATCTGGAGTGCGAGATGGAGGTGGTGCGCGTGGGGTCTTTGACGGAAACACTGCGTGCTGTTCTGCCGTGAGGAAGGAGAACGTTTCCGTGTGCCGGAGGGCGGAGCGTCTCTTCTTGGGGGTGTTCCGTGTGCTCCTCCTCGCGTCGTTCTTTCTGTGGGGGAGCACGGAGGTCTTCGGGGCGGACAGAGTTGTGGTCTCCTCCATAAAAGGGAGCATCGGCATCGCCATGGAACAACACCTGGAAGAGGTGCTCTCCAAGGCGAAGCTGCAAGAGGCATCCCTCCTCGTGATCGAACTCGACACGCCGGGAGGGCTTGTCACCTCCATGCGTGGCATGGTGCAGAACATCCTGAACGCACCTTTCCCCGTGGTTGTCTGGGTCGCTCCCAAGGGAGCCAGGGCTGCCTCGGCGGGGGCCTTTCTCGTTCAGGCCGCCCACGTTGCGGCCATGTCGGAGGGAACGACCATGGGTGCGGCCCATCCTGTCATGGCCTCCGGACGTGATGTGGAAAGCAAGGAGCTGAACCGAAAGATCACGAACGATCTGGCGGCGCAGATGCGTTCCCTCGCGGGAGAACGGGACCGCAACGCCGAACTGGCAGCGAAGATGGTCACGGAGAGCCTCTCCCTCACCGCGAAAGAAGCGCTGGATGCTGGTGTGGTCGATGTCGTCACCTCCGACCTGGAGACGCTTCTGGCCTCGGTGGACGGGCGGATCGTCATCGTTCAGGGCAAGAACAGGCAGATACTTCTCCGGGATGTTGCAGTGACGGAGCTTCCTGTGTCGGAATCCCTCCGCCTGCTCGAACTCATTTCCAGGCCGGATGTGGCGTATCTCCTGCTGTTGGGAGGAATTCTGGCTGTTGTCTTCGAAGTGCTCTCACCGGGAGGGTTCGTTCTCGGCGTCTCCGGTGCGGTGATGGTGCTCCTCGGTGCCTTCGGCCTCCGCATGCTCCCCTTCAACTGGGCGGGTATCGTGCTCCTGCTTGCGGGCATCGCGGTATTGGTGACGGATGTGCTCGTTGGGGGGGTGGGTATTTTGAGCGTCTTCGGCGCCGCGGCGCTCCTTGTAGGAGGGCTTGTGCTCTTTCGCGCTCCGGGGGGGGAACTGATGCGTTTCTCCTACGAGATGATGGTCGGCGCTGTCCTCGCCCTTGCGGTGTTCTTCGTCCTCGCGGCGTGGCTTGTGGTTCGTTCTCTTCGGAAGCGGGCCACCTCGGGAAAGGAGGGGCTCGTGGGTGCCGTCGGAGAGGTCGTTCAGGCTCTTGTGCCGGAAGGAATGATCCGTTGTCACGGTGAATTCTGGCGTGCCCGGACCGAGTCCGGCGAGAATCTTTCCGTTGGCTCCAGGGTGGAGGTGGTGCGTGCGGAGGGACTCACCCTTGTCGTCCGCACTGTAGCGAAAGAGGAAAAGAAGGAGGGGGATCGTTCATGATCCGGGAAATACTGGAGATGCTGATCGGTGCGGGGAGCAGCCTCGGAGGGTTGTTCATTCTGGTGATCCTTTTCGTCTCTGCCGTGAAAGTTGTTCCGGAGTACCAGAGAGCGGTGGTTTTTCGCCTCGGGCGCCTCATCGCCGCAAAGGGGCCCGGACTGGTACTCGTGATTCCCTTCGTGGACCGGGTACTCCGCGTGGATCTTCGGGTCGTGACCTTGGATGTTCCCGTTCAGGAGGTCATTACGAGGGACAACGTTCCCATCAAGGTGAATGCCGTGGTCTATTTTCGCGTCATGGATCCCTCCCGCTCCATGGTCGAAGTGGAGAACTACATCATGGCCACCAGCCAGCTTTCCCAGACCACGCTCCGATCTGTCATCGGAAGGGCGGAACTGGACGAAGTGCTTTCCGCGAGGGACAAGATCAATCAGGAACTGCAGCAGATCATCGATGAAAGAACCGATCCCTGGGGGATCAAGGTGAGCGCCGTGGAAGTGAAGGAGTTGGAGCTTCCGGAGGGAATGAAACGCGCCATGGCCAGGCAGGCCGAGGCCGAGCGGGAGCGCCGGGCCAAGGTCATCAATGCCGAGGGCGAGTTCCAGGCGGCGGAACGGCTCACCGAGGCGGCGCATCTCATGGAGAAATCTCCGGTGACGCTTCAGCTCCGGTATCTTCAGACGCTTCGGGAGGTTGCGAGCGAGAAGAATTCCACGACCATCTTCCCGCTTCCGATCGACCTGGTGAAACCTTTTCTTGAACGGCATCTTTTTTCGGAAGCGAAGGAGCAGGAGACTCGCGCTTCGGGTGAAGGGCACTAGGGTAATTCCTGACGCGAGGCGGGCGAGAGGGCGCGTCTGCCTCGATACCCGATGCGTCCCGCCGTGGACGTTGTTTCCGGCGCAGGCGTGAGGAGTCGAGAAGAGCGAGGGACGTGGAGAGAACGAGGCGCGATGGGACGGCTTTGCGGTTCTCTCCGCGTCGTGGCATAATGGTGCGCGTTTGCCGATCGTCGGAGGTGTACCTCGAAAAAAGGTCCGCCTTGAAGCCCGGTTTTTCGGAAGGTGCCCGGGGGATGTGTTGTGCGTCGTTCCGGGTCAGAAGGGAATTTTCCGCCCGCCGAGGCGGGCGAGGAGGTCGCGACAGAATGGGATACGATTTTCCGACCGTTGAAAAGAAGTGGCAACAGTACTGGGAAGAGAAGGGCGTCTTTCACGTGGAACGGGATCCGGGCAAGCCCAAGTTCTATTGTCTGGAGATGTTCCCCTACCCGAGCGGTGCGCTGCACATGGGGCATCTTCGGAACTATTCCATCGGGGATCTGTTGGCCCGGTTCCTCTGGATGAAGGGATTCAATGTGCTGCATCCCATGGGATTCGATGCCTTCGGGCTTCCCGCGGAGAATGCCGCCATCAAGTACGGCGTACACCCCCATCAGTGGACGTGGCAGAATATCGAGCACATGACGGACCAGCTCAAGCGGATGGGCTGCAGCTACGACTGGCGTCGTCGGGTGGAGAGCTGCAATCCCAACTATTACCGGTGGACGCAGTGGCTTTTCCTCCAGTTCTTCAAGAAGGGGCTCGCCTATCGGAAGCATGCACCGGTGAACTGGTGTTCCGACTGCAAAACTGTTCTCGCCAACGAACAGGTGATTGACGGAGGGCATTGCTGGCGTTGCCACACGCCGGTGACGAAGCGCGCCCTCGAGCAGTGGTTCCTGCGCATCACCGACTATGCCCAGGAGTTGCTCGACTCACTTAAAGAGCTTCCCGGGTGGCCTGAGAGAGTACGTGTCATGCAGGAGAACTGGATCGGCCGATCCGAGGGTGTGCGTCTCGCGTTTTCCGTTCCGGAATTCGGCGAAGAGCTGGAGACGTTTACCACCAGATTCGATACCATCTTCGGCGTGACCTTTCTTGCCCTGGCGCCGGAGCATCCCCTGGTGGAAAAAATCATCGCGCGCTCTCCTCAAGCGGAGAAATTGCGCTCCTTTGTTCGGGAAGTCACTGCCGAGAGCGAGATCGACCGGACGGCTGTGGGAGGAGAGAAGAAGGGCATCTTCACGGGGTATTCGGCGGTCAATCCCGTGAACGGCGAAGAGGTGCCTCTGTACATTGCGAACTATATCCTCATGGAATACGGCACCGGGGCCATCATGGGCGTTCCCGCCCACGACCAGCGCGACTTCGATTTTGCCCGCAAGTTCGGCATTCCCATTCGCGTCGTCATCGCTCCCGCGGACGGAACGAAGCTTGACGGAAACACCATGCCCAAGGCCTTCGAAGAGCCTGGGATCCAGTGCAATTCGGGATTTTTCGACGGAATGCCCTCGCAGGAGGCGATTCCCCGCATGGCTGCCTGGGCGGAGGAGCAGGGATACGGCGTCCGGGAAGTGAACTTCCGTATCCGGGACTGGCTCATTTCGCGGCAGCGCTTCTGGGGGGCTCCCATTCCGGTGGTCTACTGCGACGACTGCGGTATCGTTCCCATCCCGGAGGAACAGCTTCCCGTGGAACTTCCCATGGAGGTGCAGCTTCTCGAAGGAGGACGGAGCCCTCTCCCCGTGACGGATTCCTGGGTGAACACCACCTGTCCGAAATGCGGCGGTCCCGCCCGGCGCGAGACGGACACCATGGACACCTTCATCTGTTCCTCCTGGTATTTTCTGCGGTACACCTCTCCCTGGACGCAGGAGGCTCCCTTTCTGAAGGAGGATGCCGCCTACTGGATGAACGTGGATCAGTATATCGGCGGTATCGAGCATGCCTGTCTGCATCTCATTTATGCCCGATTCTTCACCAAGGTTCTGGCGGACCTCGGGTATATTTCGGTGCGCGAACCTTTTCAGAACCTGCTCACGCAGGGCATGGTCATCAAGGACGGCGCCAAGATGTCCAAGTCCAAGGGGAACGTAGTCGATCCCGACGAGATCATTTCCCGCTATGGAGCGGACACGGCGCGTCTGTTCATCCTTTTCGCCTCGCCTCCGGAAAGGGATCTCGACTGGTCCGATCAGGGAGTGGAAGGAGCGCACCGTTTCCTCAACAGGGTGTGGCGGCTCGTGGAAGAGAGTCTGCCCCTGCTGCGCAATGCCCGGAGGCAGCGAATCCCCATGTCCGATCTCGAAGAGAGGGAACTGCGGGATCTCAAGCGAATCATCCATCGCACGACCTACCGGGTTTCCAAGGACATCCAGGAGGAAATGCAGTTCAATACGGCGGTGGCGCGTATCATGGAGCTGGCAAACGCATTGGGAGCCTTTTCCGCACGGGACGAACGGGGACGCACTCTTTTCCGGGAGGGAGTGGAGACGCTCCTGACGGTTCTGTCGCCCTTTACGCCCCATTTCTGCGAAGAACTCTGGAGTATGCTGGGCAATACTCCCTGTCTCGCCGAAACGCCCTGGCCGGAGGCGGATGAAGAGGCACTGGTGGAGGACCAGGTGACGGTGGTGCTCCAGGAAAACGGCAAGCTCCGGGATCGTTTCGAAATTCCCGCGGGACTCTCCGCGGAGGAGCTTCGGGAAAGAATTCTGGAAACTCCTCAGGCGCAGGAACGGTTCTTGGGCAAGGAGATCCTCAAGGTGATCGTGGTTCCGAACAAGCTGGTGAACGTGGTGGTGAAAAAATAATGCCCCATCTGTTCGTGGTGAACGCCGCCGGGTCTTCCCAGCGGCGTTTGCTGTCCGAACTCCTTCAAACCTTCACGGCGAAAGGATACGAAACAGGACGGCGTGTCGAAGCCGATGCGGAGATGTCCTGGCATGATCTTTTCGCCGTCCAGCGGACGAGAACGCTTTTTATGGTCGCCTCTGTCACCGTTATTGAATCCGCTGAGAACCTCGGGCCTTTTCCGGAGGCACTCGAACGCTTTCTCGAACCGGAAGACGCGGAAACGATCCTTGTGGCCGTTTACGGTGGTGACTGCAAGAAGTACTTTTCCAAGGGACTTCTTCCCCGTCTTTCCCTGCGGGAGGCGGTGGAACCGCCCCGTTGGGGAGAGGCGAGGCGCCGTTGGATAGAGAGCATCGCCTCGGAGGAGAAGGTGCGCCTGGGGCGGGAGGCGGGGGTTCTTCTCGGAGAGTGGTTCGAGGATCCGGAGGAATTACGGAGCGAGATCAAAAAACTCGGCATCGCCTCCGGAGGTGAGCAGGTGAGCGGCGATCTCGTGAGGGCGCTTTCCGTGGACGAGGGACGCAAGGCACTTCTGGATTTTCTCGACGGATTCTGCCGGAAGGATCGACGTGCCGTTCTGGATGCACTTGGAACCCTGCGCAGACGAGACGAGGTGCTCGCTGCGGTAACGGCGTTCTACAACAGGGTTCGTGGAGCCATGTATCTGTCGTTGATGAAAGGAACCCTCCATGAGGAAGTGGTGCGGGCGCTCGGATTACGGCCTTACCAGCGCAAACTCGCCGAAGAGGCGGCCTCGCGTTATACGCCGGAGACGCTGAAACATGTTGTGGCCGAGACAGCCGCCCTCTCCTGCCGGGAGAAATGGGGTCGGGGTGCCGGATGGAACGACCTGGAACTCATTGTTCTGGGTGCGATGAAGTAACCCCGGGCGGATGGGGGTGCGATGGCATCAAAAAAGGACGTCCCTCGGAGGGGCGTCCTCTGTTTGTGTTTTCCGCAAGCGGTGCAACAAACGTTACTTGCCCGTGGCGAGGGATTTGACGAGCTTGGTGAGGTTCGCCTTGCGGCGGGAAGCGGTATTCTTGTGGAGAACACCCTTGACCACCGCTTTGTCCAGAATGGACTGGGCTTCATTGAGCCTGCTCTGGGCAAGTTCGTCGTTCCCGCTCTGAACGGCCTCGAGAACGCGCTTTCCCGCAGTCTTGCAACGACTTGTCCAGTAGCGGTTGTAAAGCCGGTTTCGCTCGGCGATACGCACTCGCTTTTCGGCGGATTTCTTGTTCGGCAATGCTGTCACCTCCTTCGTCATGAGCAGAGGCCATTCTAACATGCTGAATGCTCCTTGGGCAACTCCCGGAGTGATGTTTTCCGAAGATGTGCTATGATTATGCGTCCCGCGTCGGATTTTGACGGGGATTTTTTTTCGGACGGGGCGACGGAGAACTGGGTGAGGGGCGTTCATGGGATGAACACGGACATGCAGGCGATATTCGGCCCCGAGGGGCCTTTCGCGAAGACCTTTCCCGACTACGAGGTGCGGCCGGGGCAGGAGGACCTCGCAAGGCGGGTATGGGATCTCTGTGAAAGCTCCGAGGGCGGCATCCTCGCTGCAGAAGCTCCTACAGGGATAGGCAAGAGTTTTGCTCTTCTCGTTCCGGCTCTGCTCTGGGCACAGAAAAGAGACGCGCGCATTCTGTTCCTCACGGCGGGAATTCCGCTGCAGGAGCAACTCCGGGACAAGGATCTCCCCTCCCTCTTCCGCGTGCTCGGTTTTTCTGTTCCTTTCGTGGTGCTCAAGGGGCGGGGCAGATATGTCTGCAGACGACGAGCTTTTGACCTTGGAGGTCCGGAGGGATTCGTCTCTTTCAATGGGGACGCCGGTGTTGGAGTGGAGACACTCCTGCACTGGCTTTCGAGGACGGAGACGGGGGAACTGGACGAACTCGGGTTGCCCGGAGGACATCCTCTATTTGCGGCGGCGGCGGCACAGCAGAGGGGGTGTCTCGGTGCTCGTTGTCCGGAAAGAGAGCGTTGTTTCGTTCTTCGGGCGTTCCGTCTCGCCCAGGATGCCCGGCTTGTCATCGCGAATTACCATCTTTTTTTTGCCTACACCATCGGCCTTGGCGTTCCCTTTCCCGTTTCCTTCAATCTGCTCGTCTGTGATGAGGCGCATCGCATGACCGATTCGGCCCGTTCCGCCGCGAGCCGTACAACGAGCCTCGACGAATGGAGACGTCTTCTCGGAGGACGTGCCGTCACATCGGCGCTTTTCTCGCTGACACGAAGTGGCCGAAACGGTGAAGCTGTTCTTGGACATCTCGGCACATGCAACAGAGAAATCGAAGTTCTTTTCGGAAGCATTTCCTTTCGATACGGAGCGGGGAAGACCTTTTTCACCGCCGATCCGCAGCTGGTCCAGGCCGGACGGAAAGTATGTCATGCCGTGACAGCCGTGTTGCGACCGCTTGCCTTTCTTGACGACATGGAGGGCGACGAAATATCGGAGGAGAGAGCTACCTTGGCTGCCTGGCGGGACGAGCTGAAGGAAGCCCTCGGTGCGCTGTCCTGGTGTCTCGCCGTCGAAAACTATCCCGAATGGGCCTACTGGTGGGACGGGACATCTTTGCAAAGCGCTCCCACACTCTGTTCCGAGCAGATTCGCGAAGGTGTGGAACGCTGTGCTCCTCACGCCGTCGTGGTCGCCTCGGCGACGCTTTCCCTGGCGGGGGATCTGCGTTTCTGGAGGCGGGAAACCGGCTTGGAGCCGACCGATACGCTCGTTCTCGAATCCCCCTTTCCCTTGCGGGAGCAGATGGAAGTCTGGGTGATCTCAACGGGGATGGCCGTTCCCGACCCTGGTTACGACCAAAGGGTGGCGGAAATCGTCGAAAAGCTTGTGGAACAGAACGGGGGGAGTACTCTTGTCCTTCTCTCGTCGCTGCGTCTGTTGAGGACGGTTGGAGAGCGGCTCACCTCCCGAAAGAGGGGATACGACATTTTCCTTCAGGGAAGCCTGCCGAGGGGGGAATTGCTGCGTCGATTCAGGGAAGACCTTGCATCCGTCCTGGTGGGGAGTGTGTCCTTTCGAGAGGGAATTGACGTTCCTGGTTCCGGTCTCACTCAGGTCATCATCGATCGCATTCCTTTCCCTCATCCGAATGACCCCGTTGTAGAAGCGCGGAATCGCCTGGAGGGAAATTCCTCGTTTCGGGATGTGACACTTCCCTGGGCAAAGCTGCTCCTCAAGCAGGCCGTGGGACGCCTTATTCGGACTCGCACGGACAGGGGGAGAGTGGTCATTCTCGACGGTCGAGTGGTGGAAAGGAAGGATTGGAAAATTCTCGACGCGCTTCCCCGGGTGGTCGTTCGACCTTTGCGAGTGCGGATTCGCTCTTGATGTATATTCCTTTGCCGAAGCGGTTTTGTAGCGTGTTTCGGTTTGCTTTGGAACGGGGCGAAGGAATTGCGGTCATGTGCCGAATCTGTGGACTGTCAGTTGCTCCGGTGAATCTGGTGTGCTATAGTAATCCGGCTGTCTGAAGAGAGCGGCTTTTTCCCTTCATCCGCATGTGTTCGAGGAGGTGTCCCCATGAAGCGTACATATCAACCGCACAATACCCGGCGCAAGCGGGCCATGGGTTTTCTGGTACGTTCGCGTTCCGCCGCCGGTCGTCGAATTCTTCGCAACAGAAGGCGCAAGGGCCGCGCACGGTTGGCGGTCTAGTAAAGGGCGTGGCGTTTCCCTTTTCCCGATCGCTTCGCCTGCGAAGCGGATGGGAGTTCGACCTCGTCTTCCGCACCGGCCGAAAGATCCAGGGAAGGCTGGTGCGGTTGTTCTTTGTGGATGCCCCCGACGGAATAACCCGCGTGGGCGTCGCCGTGGGCAAACGGCAAGGCGGCGCGGTTTGCCGGAGCAGGGGTAAACGTGTTCTCCGAGAGGCATTTCGTCACCTGCTTCCTCTGACGAAGGAAGGACTCTGGATTGTGGCGATGCTTCGTCAAAGTGCCCTTGGCGATTCTGCTGCGCGTGTCTACGACGACATGCGACAGGTTTTGTTTGCGGAGGGCTTGCTGCGAGTCTCCCGAATGCCGGTGGAATGGAAAGTGCTCCGGTTGTCTTCTCGGGACTCTTGCGAAAAGTGTTCCGGAGAACGGCGGTGATGCGGAGATGTCCTTCTCTTCGCCGGGCGGAAACCCGCACTCTCGCCGGGACGCGTCGTTTCCGGCGAGGATGGCGGTTCTTCCCATCCTCTTCTATCAGCGGTGTCTTTCTCCCTTTTTGGGAACGAATTGCCGTTTTTATCCCACCTGTTCCCAGTATATGCTCGAGGCGATCCTCCGGTTCGGCGTTCTGCGCGGAACCGGGCTCGGCGTGAAACGTCTTTTGCGGTGCGGTCCCTGGAACCCAGGGGGTTTTGATCCCGTTCCCGAGAAAATCCGCGGCGTAAAGACCCGAGCGGACGAGAAACGAAAGAAACAGCTTTAAAGAAACAGCTTTTCAGAGGCGGTGAACGAAGATGAGTGCACTGTGGAATGCGGGTGGCGCGCTGCTGCTCGGCATCTTGAACTTCTTCTACAACCTGTTCCATTCCTATGGTATCGCCATCATCCTTTTGACGGTGGTGGTGCGAATTCTGCTGCATCCGCTCTCGCACAAACAACTGGTGAGTATGCAGAAAATGCAGAAACTCCAGCCCAGGCTCAAAGTACTTCAGGAAAAGTTCGCGGGAGACAAGGAACGACTGAACAAGGAGACCATGGCTCTCTACAAGGAGAACAACGTGAATCCCGCGGCGGGTTGTCTTCCCCTCCTCGTGCAGCTCCCGATTCTGATTCTCCTGTTCCGCGTTCTTATGGACTTGAATCTTACTGGCTATTCCTTTCTCGGTATCCATCTGGATAAATCCGTGTACGGGGCTCTCGGTTCCGCCCTCGGGATCACGGATCCGGAGGTGGGGCTCATGGCCATTGTGAACGCCATCGGAACCAATCCGGGAGGCCTCTCTCAAGTGGGGCTCTATTTGGGGAATGTGCTTCTCATGGCCTTCATTGGCTATATCACGTGGTTCCAACAGCAGCTCACGGGTGCATCGAATCCGCAGATGGCGTTCATGAACTGGTTCATGCCGCTCTTTCTGGTGTTCATCTGTTTGAGCCTACCCGGCGGTGTGCTGCTCTACTGGGCGGTTTCCTCACTCATCGGTGTTGCGCAGCAGTGGTGGGTCCACAGGAGAACCGACATTGAGATGCAGGAGAAACCCGCGCTGTTCAAGGAGAAACCACCTGTCAAAGTAAAAGGCGAGTAAGGGAAAGTCCGTGTCCCCGTGTCCGGGAGGAGGAGTTTCCTCCCGAAGGGGTGTGGGGAAGGAGGTTCGCTCGTGACGGAACGAGAGTCCTTGGTGCTTGAAGCGGCTTCTCCGGAGGAAGCGCTGGAGGCTGCCGCGGCGAAATGGTATTTGGAACCCGAAGATCTTCATGTGGAATTGGTGGACGAGGAAAAACGCTTTTTCGGACTCCTGGGAAAAAGGACGACCTACAAAGTGGTTCCGGCTTTTGACCGTTCCTTTTTCCTGGCTCGAAACACTCTGAGGAAACTGCTGGCGAAGATGGGACTCGATCTCGAAGCGACATTGCGCGAGGATGGCGTTATGGATCTCGCCGGTCCCGACAAGGATTTGCTCCTTGCCTCGAATGAGACGATGCGCTCCCTCGAGTACGTGCTCAATCTCATGCTCCGTGAAGAACTCCAGGGGCAGTGGATCAAACTCGACAGTGAGGGGTACCGGGAGCGAAGACAGCAGGCGCTCGCCGCCCTTGCTCTTGCCGCGGCGGAAGATGCCCTTTCCCGTCGACGGCCCGTTTCCCTCGAGCCCATGACGAGTTGGGAGCGGCGTCTCATTCATGTGGAATTGAAGGACCGTACGGACGTGGAGACCCGATCCGTGGGAGAAGAGCCTCTGCGGCGGGTCGTGATTTGGCCCAAAAAGAGCGCCGCCGCGGCGCGCGGAACGGTGACGTACCGTTTCCGTAACAGAAAATAGGAACGCATGTACCGCGTTCTTTTCTCCATCGGTTCCGTTCCGGTCCACAGCTACTATGTGCTGTGGACCGTTGCGTTGTGTGTGGCGGTTCTCTGGACCAAGTCGCGTCTGATGAACGCCCTCGGCTACGAAGAACCGGAGGCGGCGCGTCTTCTCCTCTGGGCGTTGGGCGGAATGTATCTGGGCGCACGTGTCGGGGGCGTCATCGACAACTGGAGCTATTTCTCGGCGAATCCGCTCCTCGCTTTCGCGCCCTGGGAAGGTGGGCTCTCCGCCGTTCCTGCCATGCTCGGCGCTGCCGTCACGACTTTCGGATATCTCCGGCACAAGGGGCGTTCCCTCTGGCCCGTCGCGGAGGTGGCAAGCCTTCCCATGGCTGCCACAATCGCCATCGGGCGGTGGGGGTGTTTCCTGAACGGTTGCTGTTTCGGGAGGCACACGACCTCTTTTCTGGGAGTCCGCTTTCCTTTCGACAGGGCAGATATCCTGCGCCATCCAACACAGCTTTACGAGGCATTTCTGGGCCTGCTTCTCCTCGGCCTCCTCTTTGTCGTGGAGCGGTGGCTCGGTTCCTTCAAGGCGCGACGAGTCAGGGGTGCTGTCCTTTGCCCCCTGTTCATGATGGGCTATGGTCTCTACCGCGTTCTTTTCGATTCGCTCCGCCAGGATAGCCTGGAGAAAGCGATGTCCACCGCGGTGGTTCTCGGGGCAGTTGCGGCGACGCTCGGATTCCTCTGGCTGGGGCATTCTCTGCTCTTTCGGAGGAGTGGGAGCGAAAAGCATTTTTGATGTCTCTGCGCGCTTTTTTTCGATACGGTGATACGGTGCGGCGCGGAAAAAAGGGGCTTTCCCTTCGCAGAAGCGAAATACGTAGAGTTCGGGTGTGTGGAGGTCCGTAAATCCCACGATATCCAAAATGCCACGGCCGAGTACATTTTCCCTGAACGAACCCACGAGTGCATTTTCCCTGAACCCATATGGAGGTGACCGAAGATGATCGGTAAACGCCATGGAAACGGATTCGGAATAGTTTCTGCAGTTTTGTTTGCGGCACTTCTTCTCGGGCTGGTTCCTTTTTCCGGAGAGGCTCAGGACGTCTACAGCGGCAATCCCGTGGCGAAGATCGCCAGGGATGCTTCTCCAGCGGTGGTGAACATCGACACGGAGACGATAGTCCAGCGTTCTCCCATTCCCCTTCCTTTCGCGGACGATCCCTTTTTCCGGCGCTTTTTCGGAGAGGAGTTCGAACGGTTCAGCCGTTCCGTTCCTATGCGAGGCAAGGGTTCCGGATTCCTGGTTACAAAGGATGGATATGTTCTCACCAACAATCACGTGGTTCAGAGGGCGGACAAAATCACGGTGACACTGTCCGACGGAAGGGAATTGGAAGCGAAGCTCGTAGGGCGCGATCCGACCTTTGATCTTGCGGTTATAAAAGTCGAGGGGAACAATTTTCCCGTACTCGAGCTGGGGGACTCGGACCGGATCGATGTGGGCGAATGGGTGGTAGCCATTGGAAATCCCTTCGGCCTCGAACATTCGGTGACGGTGGGTGTCATCTCCGCCAAGAACCGGAGCGTGAACGCCGGAGATGTGAACTTTCAGGGATTCCTGCAGACGGATGCGGCCATCAATCCGGGAAACAGCGGGGGCCCGTTGCTGAACCTCGACGGAAAGGTCGTGGGCATCAATACGGCGATCATTCCCTACGCGCAGGGAATCGGTTTTGCCATCCCCGTCAACATGGCGAAACAAGTCATGGATGACCTTGTTCGTTTCGGAAAAGTGAAGCGAGGATGGCTTGGTGTCTATGTCCAGCCTATCACCCCGGAAATTGCGGAAGCGTACGGTCTCAAGGGAACGGAGGGGGCTCTCGTCGCGGATATTCAAGCTGATTCGCCAGCGGCGAAGGCCGGTTTGCTCAGGGGCGACGTGATTCTTGCCGTGGACGGCACTCCCGTGAAAACACATCAGGATCTCGTTTTCGGCATCAGGCGGCATCTCGCTGGTGACACGGTGGTTCTCGACGTCGTGCGCAAAGGAAAATCAGAGGCGATTCGCGTCCAACTTGAGGAGATTCCTGGAACGGAAGAGGCCACTGAAGAAGCACCGTCGGACCTTGAGGGAAAGCTGGGGTTGAACGTGAGCCCCGTCACGGAAGAGTTGAGGAGGCGTTATTCTCTTCAAGAAAACGCGGGCGTGGTGATCACCAAGGTAGAAGGTGGTTCACCTGCGGAACGTCTCGGACTGAAAGCGGGAGACCAGATTCTCGAGGTGAACGGGACTGCCGTGAAGGATCTCACGTCGTGGAAACGAGCTTTGGGACGGGTGAAGGGTTCCATTGTTCTTGTGGTGCAAAGAGAAGGAAGAACATTCTTTGTCTCCATGCGGCTTCCCGAATAGATGAAGGGTGACGAATCGAAAAAAGCGCCGGAGCGTTCGGGCTCCGGCGCTTTTTTCGATTCGTTTCGCAGGCGTAAACAGGACGAAGGTGAGGACATTCCAGGACTTCAAGGAGTGCCTTCACCAAAGGGGTGCATGTTCGAAAAGACTGGGGCGGTGGAGTTCGCTTTCTTCGAATTCCCGGGCGATCCGTCCCTTGGTGTTCATTTCCACCTGGAGCCGTGCGTTCTTTTCCTCCAGCTCTTTCGTTTTCTTGAGGACCTTTTGCTCCAGTTTCGCTTGGTCAGCCTGAAGGCGACGTCCCATGGCCGTCAAGGCGGTAATTTTTTGATGAAGCGCTTCGTTGAGGCGAAGAATCACCTTACAGAAAAGGCGATTGCGGAGGTAGGTGGAAGAGGTGTTGAGAACCATGGTGAGAAATGCCATGGATGTATCCGAGAGGGTCTCCTTTGCCGGAAAGAATTCCGAACATGAAAATTGCTCCTTCGCGATGGGATCCGTTTTTCCGGAGCGGGCATGCAAAAGAAGCGGCGACGCAAAAAGGCGTGTCCGCTGCTGTGGCGCCTGCGGACACGCCTTCGGGAACAATGGTCTACATGTCGAATTCGGGGCAGTGCACCTTGTAGCCGACGCCACGTACCGTGACCACCATGGCATCGAGATTGAAGGGGCGAAGACGGTCCCGAAGATATTTGAGATGGACGTCCACCACATTGCTGGTTCCATCGTATTCCTTCTGCCAGACTTTGTTGATGATCTGTTCGCGGCTGAAAACCTGGTTTTCGTTGCGCATGAGCAGTTCCAGGATGTCGAACTCGCGTCGGCGGAGCAGGACAGGCTGTCCGTCGATACGGCATTCTCTCGCTACAGGGTCGAGGACGAGGGGGCCGCACTTGAGGATGGGACGCTGTTGTTCCGAACTCCGCCGGATGAGGGCGTTGACGCGGGCAACGAGTTCTCGGAAGTCGAAGGGTTTGACGAGATAGTCGTCGGCACCTCTGTTCAGTCCCTCGACTCGGTCTTCAATGGCGTCCTTTGCCGTGAGCATGATCACGGGAACCTTCTTGCCTGCCTCGCGGACTTTTTCGACCACCTCGAAACCGTCCCGTCCGGGGAGCATGACATCAAGAATGACGCAGTCAAATTCGTTTTGCGTGAGCAATGCCAGTCCTTCTTCTCCGTTCTTCGCTCCCTCCACGCGGAATCCATGTTCGGCGAATCCTTCTGCGAGCACTTGAACCAAATCTCGATTGTCCTCGATAATAAGCAATTTCATGATGGATCGGACCTCCCTCGTAGAGCATTTAGTCTGATTCTATCTTTCTTCCCTTTATGGTTTATTGTATTATTAAAGCACGAGGTAAGGGAAATGTCGAGTGCAGAATTTACTGATTCAGGATCGTTTTTTGCAGTGCATCCAGCGGATGAGGATTCGGAACGGTTGGTTGGCGCTATTACCGTTGTCTTTCCAACGCGTGCGTGATATGATCCGCTGTACCGGGTGCTCGGGGGATGGAAACGTCCTCCTTCTGGGCCCTTGGAAAAATTCCAGAGGTGATGGCGATGATTCAAAAGGAAGTCAAGCAGCAGATCATTGAAGAGTTCTCCATGCATGGATCGGACACGGGTTCCACGGAGGTACAGGTGGCTATTCTTACCCACCGGATCCGTGAGTTGACCGAGCACATGAAAGTGCACTCCAAGGATTTTCACTCCCGGAGAGGGCTTCTCAAGATGGTCGGCAAGCGTCGTAAGCTTCTTGCCTATCTGCGGAGTCGGGATTTCGGGCGCTATCAGGCGTTGATCCAAAGGTTGGGACTCCGCCACTGACGGAGGCCGAGAAGCGAAGGACGAACGAGAGCGGGATTTCCCCGCTCTCGTTTTTCGTGTTTCATGTGTTATGCTTCTTGGCGGTGAAAACGAACAGGTCGAAGAATGGGAGGAACGAAAAGAATGATGAGAACTTTTGAGGTGACGGTCGGAGGAAGCAACATCACCTTCGAGACCGGAAAACTGGCGAAACAGGCGAGCGGGTCCATTCTGGCGAAACAGGGTGAGACGGTGGTTCTCGTTTCGGCGTGCATCTCCGAAACGCCCCGATCAGGCATCGATTTCTTCCCGCTCCTTGTCGATTACGAAGAGCGGTACTATTCGGCGGGGAAGATCCCCGGAGGGTTCATCAAACGCGAGGGGCGTCCCTCGGAGACGGCGATCCTGAGTTGCCGTGTCATCGACCGCTCCATCCGGTCACTTTTTGACGACAACCTTCGTTACGACGTGCACGTGGTCTCCACGGTCCTCTCCGTGGATCAGGTGAATCCACCGAACGTCCTTGCGGTGAACGCCGCCTCCGCGGCGTTGACGATCTCCGAGATTCCCTGGGAGGGGCCTGTCGGAGCCGTACGCATCGGGCGCATCGATGGACAGTTCGTGGTGAATCCCATGGAGCAGGACATGCCCCGCAGTGATCTGGATCTTCTCGTGGCAGGGCATGCGGGGGGTATCACCATGGTCGAGGCGGGGGCGAAGGAATTGCCCGAGGAGGTCATGGTGGACGCTCTTGAACTGGCGCACCGGGAAATTCTCAAGATCGTGGACGCGCAGCTCAAGATGCGGGAGGAGATAGGCAAGCCGAAGATTGTCATTCCCGACCCGGTGCGTATCCCCGAGATCGACCGTTTTGTGGAGGAGACGCTTCGGGAGGATATCCGGAATGCCGTTCGGATTCATGAGAAGAAGCCCCGGGGTGAGGCAATCGCCGCGGCGCGGCAGAAAGCGCTCGACGCCTTCAGTGAGACCTTTCCCGACAGCGCCTGGTATATCAAGTGTGCCGTGGAAGAGCAGGTGAAGAAGGCCATGCGCACCCTCGTCATCGAGGAGCGCTTCCGCTCCGACGGCAGGGGCATGCGTGATGTACGTCCCATTTCCGTCGAGGTCGGAGTCCTCCCTCGCTGTCACGGCTCCGCCCTGTTCACGAGGGGAGAGACGCAAAGCCTTGCCGTGACGACTCTGGGTATGATGGGTGAGGACGAGCAGATTCTCGATGGACTCAAGATCGACGAGCCCTCAAAACGTTTCATGCTTCACTACAATTTCCCTCCTTATTCCGTAGGAGAGGTGCGCCCCATGCGCGGCCCGGGAAGGCGTGAAATCGGGCACGGTGCGCTGGCGGAACGGGCACTCAAACAGCTCATGCCCGAGGAGGAAAAATTTCCTTATATCGTCCGCGTCGTCTCGGATATTCTCGAATCGAACGGATCCAGCTCAATGGCCTCGGTCTGCGGTGGCAGCCTCTCCCTCATGGATGCGGGTGTTCCCTTTATGAAAGCCTGCGCCGGAGTTGCCATGGGACTCATCAAGGAAGGGGACAAGGTGGAGATCCTCACGGATATTCAAGGGCTCGAAGATCACTACGGAGATATGGACTTCAAGGTCGCCGGAACCCGCGATGGCATTACGGCGCTGCAGATGGACAACAAAGCGGGAGGGATCACCCGGGAGATTCTGGAAGCCGCCCTCGGACAGGCAAAGGAGGGACGGCTCCACATCCTCGAAAAAATGGACGAGGTGCTTTCCACGCCCAGAGACTCGCTCTCGGCCTTTGCTCCCCGGATCACCACGATTCAGGTGGACCTGGAGAAGATTCGTGACATCATCGGTCCCGGCGGAAAAACCATCCGGAGCATCGTGGCCCAGACGGGGGCGAAGATCGACATCCAGGACGACGGCAAGGTCTTCATCGCCTCCGTGTCCGAGGAAGGGACGCGCCACGCGCTTTCCCTCATCAACGATCTCATTCGTGAAGTGCAGCCGGGAGAGATCTTCGCGGGCAAAGTGGTCCGCATGATGGCCTTCGGAGCCTTCGTGGAGCTGCTTCCAGGAAAGGACGGATTGCTTCACGTGAGCGAGGTGAGCACGCATCACGTCCCCAAGGTGGACGACATCCTTAAGCCCGGCGACCCTGTGCTCGTCATCGTCAAGGAGATCGACGACATGGGACGGGTAAACCTGAGCCGCCGCAGGCTTCTCGAGCGGGCGGAGGAATTCGATTTGCAGAACAGGTTCGGGGATCTTCTCGCCCTGGAGCGGGACCGGGAGGAGAAGATCGCCGCCGTGGCGACGACGCGTCCTCCGAGAAGCGGAGAGGACCGTCCGGAGCGCTCCGGAGGACGCTCGGACGGAAATCGCTCTTTCGGTGATCGAGACCGGAGAGGCTCACAGAACAGAGGCGGTGGCAGGCCGCCCCGTCGCCGGGAGGAATAGTCCTCGGTGTCCTCCGCCCGAACCGAAGCACGTGTGGTGTTTCCCTTTGTGAGGTGAATACGAGGAATGTCGGGCGGAGTGTCGATGAAAGGATTCCGGCGGTGGAGAGGTTGATGTTCATGCTGCTCTCGATGGAGAATGTGGGGGAAATGTTGTCTCTCGCGGGCGTGGTGCCTGTGCTCCATTACGCCTTTCTCTGAACATAAGCCAAAAACGAAGGCCTTCTCCCCGGAGAAGGCCTTCGTTCTGTCCTCGTGGGCTCGCGTCCGATTTCCTCTCGTGGAGCCGTAACCGCATTTCTTTCGGCGTTCAGGTGGTTGCCATCATGCCGCCGGAGCGTGTTCCGCAGGAAGAGCGACGTCTTTTAGGAAAGAGATTCAAGGAAACGACGGAATCTGGCCATGCCCTCGACGATTTCCTCGGTGGCGTTGGAGTAGGAGAAACGCACGTGTTCCGGACAGAGAAAGGCACTTCCGGGAACGGCAGCGACCAGCTCTGATTCGAGAAGTTTTTCACAGAAGGCCATGTCGTCATGGAAGGTCGTTCGTCCGTGGGTTTTGCCCATGCAGGCACTGATATTCACGAAGACATAAAAGGCGCCCCTGGGCTCCGGGAAGGTGACGAGAGGCATATCCCGCAGGAGTTTTACCATGAGATTCCTGCGTTCGGAGAAAATGGCGTGCATGGCGCGAACCTCCGCCTCGCCTCCCCGAAGAGCGCCGAGGGAGGCCCACTGAGCGATGGAACAGGCGTTGGAGGTGATGTGTCCCTGAAAGGCGGCGATCTTTTCCATCACCGCTGAAGGGCCGAGGGCGTAGCCGATGCGCCAGCCCGTCATGGCGAAGGCTTTGCTTACACCGTTGATCACGATGGTTCTGGGGCGAAGCTCCGGCATGAGCTGAACGAGATTATGGTGTACCGCCTCTCCGTAGACGAGACGTTCATAGATCTCGTCCCAAAGAATCCACAAATCATGCTGTTCGGCGAGTTTGCCGATGGCGCAAAGAAGGTCACGGTCGAGTACCATGCCCGTTGGATTGCAGGGGCTGTTGAGGATGATCGCCGTCGTCCTTGGAGTGATGGCCTGCGCGATGGCTTCCACAGTGGGCAGATAGCCTGTTGCTTTCGTGTCGACCTCCACCGGAACCGCGTCGAGGAGGCGAATCTGTTCCACGTAGCTCACCCAGGCGGGAGCGAGAACGAGTACCTCGTCGCCGGGGTCGACGATGCACCCCAACGCATAGTAAAGCAGGGGTTTTGCTCCGGCGCCGATGAGAATGTCCGCGGGATCGTAGACGAGGTCGAAACGGCGCGCATAGTATTCCGCGACGGCCTTCTTGAGTTCGGGAATGCCGCTGGCGGCGGTGTAGTGCGTTTCCCCCCGCTCCATGGCTTCCCGAGCGTATCGCAACGCTTCCGGGGGGGAGGCGAAATCCGGTTCGCCAGCTCCGAAGGAGATCACGTTCTTGCCCTTGCTCTTGAGAGCCTTCGCCTTGCCGGTTACCGCGAGTGTTGCCGACGGTTCAAGTCGTCCTGCGCGGGAGGATATCTTCATTGTTTCCAAGCCCCTTCCCTGTTGTTGTGTTGTCTTGCCTTGTCGCACGGCGGTACGTGAGCGTTTCAAGCGGCGCCACTTCCGCATCAGGTGCGATTATAACGCAAAGAAAGGGAAAGGCGAGTGTGATACAATACGAGGTACAACGAAACGCCGCAGGAGAAGAGGAGGGGTAGTCATGGACATCCGCTATGTCACGAGAAATATCGAGATGCCCGACGAAATCCGTAGCTTGATGGACAAGAAGCTCGAGAAACTGGAGAAATTCTTTGACCGCATTCTCGATACGCAGGTGGAGGTCCACCACAGCCGAGGCATGTTCGTTGTGGAGATCACGTCCAACGTGAACGGCGTGATCATGAGGGGTGAGGATTACGCTCCGGACATGAGAAAAGCTTTTGAAAAGGCGCTCAAGAACATCGAACGCCAGGTGAAACGACATAAGGATTACCTGAGGGATCGCTCACACCTGAAGAAGGGAATCCCCGAAATTTCCTTTGACCTGGAGAGCACATTGCCTCTGGGGGAGGACTCCGCCTCCGTCGGGAAGGAGGAGATCGTCAAGATCAAGCGTTTCCCCGTGCGTCCCATGTCTCCCGAGGAGGCAACCATGCAGATGGATTTACTGGGACACACTTTCTTCGTGTTCAGAAATTCCGACAACGGGGAGATCAATGTGGTCTACCGGCGAAGAGAGGGAAACTTCGGACTTCTCCAGCCCGAGAAGTGATTCCTGCCGGGGCCGAAATTGCGACCCTGGTTCCGAGATCCGGACAGAGCGAGGGGAGCCGCGGCTCCCCTCTTTTCCATATGAACCTTCCTGGAGGTGAGGCCATGTCCCGCGTCTGCACCACCGCATGTCCCAATGATTGTCCCGACGGCTGTGTCATGCGGGCTGAATGCGTTGCGGGAGAAGTGTCGCTTCGTCCCCACGAGGCACATCCATGGACCAGTTTTCTCTGCGCCAAGGGAACGACATGGATTGAGCGGACCCTCGGCGACGATCGGCTCACGGCGCCTCTTCTTCGGGACGGGGCGGGGTGGAGGGAGCTTTCCTGGCGGAGTGCATGGCGCCTCTGGGCGGACAAAGCGAAAGAAACGCTCGATCGTTTCGGCCCTCTTTCAATGATGCACTACCACCACGCAGGCAGTCTCTATTTCTCGAAAGCGCTTCTTCCGTCGGTTTTTGCGGCGCTCGGCGGATGCACGCGTACCGTGGGATCGCTCTGTGGTTCCGCGGGAAACAGAGGATTGCGCAACTGTTTCGGTGAGGTCCCGGTGCAACGTCCCGAGACGACGCAGCGCTTTGCCGGGGGGATCCTTTTCTGGGGAAGGAACGCTCTGGAGACGCACCCCCATGTGGTGCCCCTTCTGCGGGAAATTCGGCGACGAGGCGGCGAAATCGCTTCCGTGGAAATCCGGAAGAGCGCCACCGCAGCCTTTGGAGACCGTTTTTGGAGAGTGCGCCCCGGCGGTGACGCCTTTCTCGCTGCTTTTCTGTGTCGTCGCCTTGTGCTGGAGGGACGCTGTTCTCCCGCCTGGAGGGCCCGCGCTCGGAACTCTGCGGCTTTTGCGGCTTTTCTGGACAGCCTGGACGAGGCTATGCTCCTCGAAAATGCCGGAATGCCTCGGGAGGAAGCATTGGAGTTGCTTGCATGGCTTTGTCGTTTCTTTCCGGTGACACACTATGGTGGATACGGAATGCAGCGCTACCTCTCGGGACACCTTCAGTTCTGGTGGATCGGCGCCCTGGCGGTGCTGTTGGGTGCTTTTGAGAGCCCGGGAGGCGGTGTCGTCTTCGGCAAAGACGAATCCGCGCTGTTTCCGAAAGAGTTTCTCCCGCTTTTTCCCCTGGAGAGGCGCCTGCCCATTGCCGCCTGGTTCAGGGAGCTGCCTCGCTGCAGTCCTTCCGTGACACTTCTGGTGGTGACCTGCGCGAATCCTCTGCGTCAGAGTCCTCAGAGTGACAGTCTGGCCCGGGCGCTCCGGAACATTCCCTTCAAGGTCTGTGTGGACCATGTTCTCACCGAAACCGCCGCCGCGTGCGACCTTGTGCTTCCCGCGGCGACCTTTCTCGAAGAGGGGGACGATTGGCGTGGTTCCTACTGGCACAACTATCTTGTCCGGAGCGAGCAGGTTTTCTCGCCCCGGGGACAGGTGTTGCCGGACGTGAAGATTTTCTCTGGTTTCGCCGAGGCGTTGGGTCTTTCGGTGGACCTTGAGGAGCGCAAGCGTCTCATGGATGCGCGCCTTCTCGCCGATACGCGGCTGGAGTGCGTCGGCGAGGGGCTTTACAGGTGGGACGAGCCGGAATTCTGGAGGTTGGAGGACTCTTGCGCGTCGCTTCCCCTGGAGCTTCCTCAAAGTGGGGACGACGGTACGACTCTGTCTCGGGAAGGCGTGACGTCCTCTCCGATGCCCTATATCGTTTCCGAGACGGAGGGTCTGAGGCATGTTCCGCTTCGGCTTGTGACGGTTCACGTGGCGGCGTACACGAACGGTCAAAGTCGACATGTGCGGGGACTCCCGGATCTGCCGGAATGTCGCATGGCTCCCGACGAGGCTCGGGAGCGCGGATTTGCCGAGGGAGAGTGTCTTTTGCTGCAGGGAGAAAACGGCGAGGGCAAGATGGAGGTCCACCTCGTGGTCGATTCCTCTCTCGGAAGAGGGTACGTCATTCTTCCCCAGGGACTTCCGGGAGTGAACAGCCTCACGAAGGCCCTGGTGAGCCCCGGATACGGCGCTCCCTATGCGGAGAGCCGCGTGCTTGTCACAAGGTCGAAAGGTGCGCCCGCTCGTGCATGAACTCTCCCTTGTGGAAGCACTCTGCAAGGAACTGTTGCAACAGGGACAGGAACAGAAATGGCCCAGGGTCACCCGGATTGCTCTCCGGGTGGGGGAGATGCGCCAGGTGGTTCCCGATGTGCTCCTGTTCTGTTTCGACGTGGCCTCAAAAGGGACGATTCTTGAAGGCGCCGTCCTTGACATCGTTCCCGTTCCGCTTCTTTGGATGTGTCTGGAGTGCGGGAACGTTTGGCCTGGAGATGCCGCAAACGCACTTTGCCCGAATTGCGGGGCAATGCGGACGGTTTTGCGAGAGGGAATGGAATTGGAAATCGATTTTGTGGAAGTCGAAGATTTCGAGGAAAACCCCGAAGAGGCAACGAAGGAGAGTCGATCATGCCAAGATTGGTGAACATTCGGAGGTCGGTCTTCGAGGAGGACCGGAGGAACGCCGAGGCTGTCCGAGAAGAACTGGGGCGACGCGGCGTGCTTTTGGTGAATCTCATCGGTTCTCCCGGCGCGGGAAAAACCACGTTGCTGGAGGCGACGCTGCGAAAGAACGCGGAGCGGTCGGAGGCGCGCCGTTTTCGGTGTGCCGTCATCGAGGGAGATGTCGCCACGAGCCGCGACGCGGAGCGCATCATGGCGCTCGGTGTTCCTTCGGTGCAGATCAACACCGAGGGAGGATGTCACCTGGAGGCGCATCTCGTTCGAAAAGCTCTTGGTGCGCTTCCGTTGGACGAGGTGGATCTTCTCTTCGTGGAGAACGTAGGTAACCTTGTCTGTCCGGCGGAGTTCGATCTCGGCGAGGATTTCAAGGTCGCCGTCTCCAGTGTTCCCGAGGGGGACGACAAACCGCTCAAATATCCGCATCTCTTCCATCTGGTTCGGGCGGTGATTCTCACCAAGAGAGATCTCGCGCCTTACGTCCGTTTTTCTCCAGAGCGCTTCTGGGGCGACGTGGAGAAGCTCAACCCCTCGGCACGGCGTTTTCTGGTCGATTCCATCCAGGGGGATGGGCTGGAGGAGTGGCTTTTCGGGCTCGACGAATGGCTCGAGGAGAAACGGCACCGATGACCGAAAAAATGCGTGCTCCCGGTACTCCTGGGGCGGATCTCCGAAATTCCCTGAACCCACGTCAGGAGGAGGCGGTTCGCTATTGCGACGGACCTCTCCTCGTGCTCGCCGGTGCAGGAAGCGGCAAGACGAAGGTGCTCACGTCGAAGATTGCGTATCTTGTCTCTCAAGGCGTTCCTCGGGAACGCATTCTCGCCGTGACGTTCACCAACAAGGCTGCCACGGAGATGCGCGATCGGGTTGCAAACCTTCTGGGGGAAGGAGCCGGAACCTGGGGGAATCGCTCGTTGCAGATCGGAACGTTCCATGCCTTCGGTCTCCGTTTCCTCCTGCGTTCGGGAGACGCCTTGGAGAAACGGGGTTTCCGAAGAAACTTCGTCATTTTCGACCGAAACGACACGCGGTCTCTGGTGAAGGACCTGCTTGCCGCCCAAGGGAATGTCCCGATGGGCGGGCAGGCGAAGGAGGACATTGGAGGCATTCTGGAACTGTTTTCCCGGGCGAAGAACGAAGGAGACGTGCGGACCCTTGAGCCGGTGGGGCTGCGCGCTGCCATGAGGGAACTTTTTGACGCCTATACCGGTGCGCTTCGGGCACAGGGGGCGCTCGACTTCGACGATCTCCTGCGTCTTCCGCTGCACCTTCTCGCCACGGACGAGGAGGTACTCCGGAGGGAGCGGGGGGCCATCGACTGGGTGCTCGTGGATGAATACCAGGATGTGAATCGCCTTCAATACCTTCTGCTCCGCATGCTCGTCGGACGCGAGGGACACATCATGGTTGTGGGCGATCCGGATCAGTCCATCTATGGATGGCGAGGGGCGGACATGCGTATGATTCTCAACTTCGAGCGGGACTTTCCCGGAGCCAAGGTGGTGGTGCTCAATCAAAACTACCGCTCCTCCGCGACGATCCTCAAGGCGGCCAACGCGGTGATCCGAAACAACAACGCCAGAAAAAACAAGGATCTTTGGACGGTTCGGGACGGAGGGAGTCCCCTTCATCTTTTTCTCGGAGGCAGCGAACGTCAGGAAGCGCTCTTTGTCGCGGAGGAGACGGAACGCCTGCGTAACGAGGGATACCGATACGGCGATATGGCGGTCCTCTATCGGATGAACGCCCTGAGTCGCGTTTACGAGCAGGCATTCCTCGAGGGTGGCATTCCTTATCGGGTTGTCCGGGGAACGGCTTTCTACGAGCGAAAAGAGATCAAGGATGTGCTCGCCTTTCTCCGTCTCGCCGTGAATCCGTGGGATCGTCTCTCGCTTTTTCGGGTAGGAAACATGCCTCCTCGGGGACTCGGCAAAAAGAGATTGGAATCTCTCGCGGAGGTCCTCGGAAAAACCGGAGAGGGGGATGGCGTCTCTCTCTGGAAACGTTTGGAGGAGACCGGATTGGGATTGCGCGGCAAGGCCGACGAGGGGGTCCGTGCGCTGGCACGGCACATGCGGAACCTTGGAGAGCGGAAGAATGCCGTGGACGAAGCCATTCGCTACGTGATGGACGATCTGGAATACGCGGCCTTTCTTCGGGAGACTGAACCGGAGAATTGGGAGGAGCGGGAAGAGAATGTGTTCGAGCTTCTTTCCGTGATTCCTTCGGAGGGAACGCTGGAGGAATTTTTGGGGGAGGTGGCGCTCTTCACGGATCTGGACCGCCGAGAGGACGGTTCCGAGGATGCGGTGAACCTGCTCACGCTCCATGCGGCGAAGGGGCTGGAGTTTCCCGTCGTCTTTCTCGTGGGAATGGAGGAAGGTGTTTTCCCGCATGCCCGCTGCATCGAGGAGGAAAACGGCATCGAGGAAGAGCGACGGCTCTGCTATGTGGGGATGACAAGAGCGGAGGAACGCCTCTATCTGTCGGGAGCCCGTTCCAGGGTTCTTTTCGGAACAGTGCAGCGGAATGGATTTTCCCGGTTTCTCTGGGAGATTCCCGATGAATGCAGAACGATGGAGAACCGCAAGGAGGAGAGCGCCCATGGTGGTCGTCGGTTTGACCGGAGACGTTGGGGCTGGTAAGAGCACCCTCGCACACCTCTGGAGCGGGATGGGGGCGACGGTGGTGAGCGCCGACGCGATCGTGGCCCGGCTTTGGAACTCGCCGGACATCCTCGACGCGGTGCGGAAGCGTCTGGGGCCCGACGTCTTCGACGAAGAGGGGCGTGCGCGGAGGGCCGCCGTGGCGGAGCGCGTTTTTGCCGACGACGAAACCTATCGGTGGCTCAACGACCTGTTTCATCCTCCTGTTCTCGAGGAGATGGAGCGGCTCGTGAGCGCCGCTTCCAGGTGGGTTGTGGCAGAGATTCCCCTCCTTTTCGAGGTGGGAGTGCCCTGGTGGATGGATTTGGTCGTGTTTGTCACGGCTCCCGAGGAAATTCGGGCTGCAAGGAATGAATATCGGGGTATCGGCAGGGAGGCGCTCTTGCTTCGGGAACGACGACTCTTCTCTTCGGAGGAGAAAAAGGCACGCTCCCGTTTCGTTCTTGAAAACGGGGCGGATCTGGAGACCTTCCGTCGAAAAGGCAGAGCTCTGGGGCTGCTCTTGCGTGCCATGGCGGAACTGCTCTCGGTGGAGTGTCCCTGCGCTTCCAGGGAGGAAGCGCTTTCTCTGGCCCGCATGCTCGTTCGGGAGAATCTTGCCGCCTGCACGCACATTGTTCCGGTGGAGAGCGTGTTCCGGTGGAAAAGTGTCGTCGAAACCGAGGCGGAACACCTGCTCGTGGCGACGACCACGGAAAGGCTTTTCCCGGTCCTTCGGGAAAGGCTTCTCGCCGCGCATTCCTACGAGTTGCCGGTGATCACCGCCAGGGAAGTGCGGCGGGGAAACGCAGCGGCGCTCGAATGGATCGTTCGTTCCTGCGTCGCTCCGACGGAACCCTCATGAAAGTCATAACCAGCCACATTGGTTCGGATTTCGATTCTCTGTCAAGCATGGTTGCGGCGTCCAGGCTCTACGAGGATGCGGTGCTCTGTTTCGCCGGGTCGGCGACCCGGAATGTGCGGGAGTTCCTGAAACGGTTCGGTTTGCGCTGGCAGGTCCTCACGCCGCGAAAGATCGACCTGGATGCGGTCTCAATGCTGGTGTGCGTGGATGTGCGCGCCGCTTCCCGCATCGGTCCTTTCGCGTCTCTCCTCGGAAAGAAGAACATCGACGTACACGTGTACGACCATCATCCTCCCGTTCTCGATCCCATTCCGGCGTCGTTTTCCCTGATCGACTCCGTTGGAGCCACCACGACACTTCTCGTGGAACTGCTTCGGGAGAAAGGAATTTCCCTTTCCCCGCAGGAGGCGACTCTCTTTGCCATGGGAATCTACGAGGACACGGGGGCGCTCACCTTCGGCGCCACCTGCCGGAGGGACTACGAGATTGTGGCATATCTCCGGGAGCTCGGTGCGGACATGACTATGATTCCTTCGCACATCGAGATCGCCCTCAATGCCGAGGAGCGGGGCTTGCTGGACGCTCTCGTGGAGAGTGCGAGAGAACGCTACATCCGTGGCGCCAAGGTGGTTTTTGCCGATGCGCGCATCGGAGGATACGTGGACGGTCTCTCTTTGTTTGTGCATCGGCTTCGGGACTACTACGACGCCGACGTGGCCCTCGCCGTCGTGGGCATGGAGCAGCGTACCTACGTGGTGGGGCGGAGCAGGGAAGGTGTTCTGGACATGGCGGCATTTCTGGGAACCCTCGGCGGCGGGGGACACGCCCAGGCGGCGTCGGTAACGCTCACTGCGGTGAAACCCGAGGACCTGCTCCCCGAACTGGAGCGCCGCGTCGAGGAGTGCATCGAGCCCTCCCTTCTCCTTCGGGATGTGATGAGCAGCCCCGTCATGGCCGTTTCTCCGGGAGTTTCCGTGGACGATGCCTACCGGGTTATGATACGGTATGGACACGCTGCCCTGCCTCTCGTGGAAGAGCATGTTCTTGTGGGGATCATCACCCGGAAGGATCTCGACAAAGCCAGGCTTCACGGATTGGGCAGCGTGGCGGTGCGGGAATTCATGACCGAGGGAATCGTCACGGTGTCTCCCGAGGCTTCCGTGGAGGAAGCACACCGGAAGATGGTGCTCCACAATATCGGCAGACTGCCCGTCGTCCGGAAGGGCGAGCTCGTGGGCATCGTGACGAGGACGGACATGTTGCGGGCCCTCTATCCCGTGTCGCTCGGAAGACGGGAACATGCGAGGGAGGAAGAGCGTCCCTGGCAGGAGGACGTTTCGGATCTTCTGGAGCGCCGCTTGCCCGGATGGGTGGTTCCCATCCTCCGAAAGCTCGGGCGTCGGGCGGGAAAGATGGGTATGAGAGCATACGTGGCGGGAGGTTTTGTGAGGGATCTTCTGTTGCATCGCCCGACCCTGGACATTGACGTCGTGGTGGAGGGCGATGCGGTGCCCTTCCTGCAGAGCTGGCGGAACGACGGATGCCGTGTGGCCGTGCACGCTCGTTTCCGCACGGGGACCATCGTGTTTCCGGAGAACAGACGTGTCGATGTCGCTACGGCGAGGAGGGAGTTCTACGAATATCCCGTGGCTCAGCCCAGGGTATCGAGCGACTCTCTGAAACACGATCTCTACCGCAGAGATTACGCCGTGAACGCCATGGCGGTCTCCATCAACGAGGACGACTGGGGTACGCTTCTGGACTATTTCGGAGGCCGAAGGGATCTGCAGCGCAAGATCCTGCGGGTATTGCACAATTTGAGTTTCGTGGAGGATCCCACGAGGGTGTTTCGTGGGATCCGTCTTGAGCAGCGTCTCCGGTTCCGCCTGGAGGAAAACAGCCTGAGGCTTCTTCAGAACTGTGTCAAGGGCGGTCTGATCACCCTGCTCTCCGGGGTTCGCCTTCGCACGGAACTTGAGGAGATCTTCAGGGAGGAATATCCTTATCCGGCGGCCCGTCGTCTCGGTGAACTGGGGGTCTGGGAGATGCTTTTTCCCGGCCTTCTCTTCGGAACGGGGGCTGCCCGTTGTCTCCGTCGGATCGGGGCACTCTTCCACCGTATCCGTCGGGATCTTCCTGATTTTGGCAACGACTTGTGGCTTGCCTCTCTCGCGGGGCTTCTTGAGGATTCGCCGGAGAAGGTCCGAAGGGCAGTGCCGGACAGGCTGCATCTTGCTCCCAGGGAACGGATGATCGTGGAACGGGCGCTTTTTGAGCGTGGCGCGGCGGAACACGAACTTGGAGGACGGGCAGAAAAGCCTCCCTCGGAGATCGTCGCATTTCTCCGGGATGTTCCGAATGCCACGGCGCTCTCTTGGGCTGTCGCCACGGAGCGGTGGCGTGTTCGGAGGCGAATCCTTCTGTATCTCACGCGGCTTTGCCGCGTGCGTCCGATGCTCACAGGAAGGGATCTTTTGGATCTCGGGCACCGGAGCGGTCCTCACATCGGAGATATTCTCGAAGGACTTCTTCGTGCGCGTCTTGAGGGAGACGTCGAGACGCGGGAGGAGGAGATTCGCTGGGTGCTCACGCGGTATCCCCTCGGGCAAGTGGAGCGTGTTTCGAGGCAAGGGATTTCTCGACATTGAAATGAGAGAGACGCTGTTCGGGATCGGATAGCGGAAGAGGAAAAAAGAAAGGACGGACGAGACATGTTTTCCCTGCCCAATCTGAGTGATTTGTTGTTGAGCGTTCCCGCCGTGCTCTGGGCCATCACGTTTCACGAATTCTGCCACGGCTATGCGGCGTATTACTTCGGCGATCCCACCGCGGCGCGCATGGGAAGGCTCACGCTCAACCCCCTGGCGCATCTCGACCCCATCGGCGCGCTCATGTTGCTGCTCTTCCGATTCGGGTGGGCGAAGCCGGTTCCCGTGGATCCCCGTTATTTCCGAAATCCCGCCCGGGACATGGTCTTCGTTTCCCTTGCAGGCCCCGCAGGGAACATTCTCTCCGCCGCGATGGTAGGGCTTCTGCTGCATCTCTTTCCTCGCCTTTTCGCTGCAAACGTGCCACTTTTCACGTTCATGCTCCTTATGGTATACATCAACCTGGGGCTCGCAGTATTCAATCTCATTCCCATACCGCCTCTCGACGGATCGAAAATCCTGTACATGCTCCTTCCGCCGCGTTTTCTCCGGGGCTTTTTCTGGCTTGAGCGGTATGGGATGTTCGTGCTCATGGCCTTGGTGCTGCTGAACGTCATTCCCCTGATCATGAGGCCTTTCGTACGCCTCCTCGCGAGAATGGTGCTGCCCTCGTGGCTTCCTTTCTGAGGAGCGGTGAGCCATGAAAATTCTTCTGACCAACGACGATGGCGTTTTTGCTCCGGGGATCGCCGCCATGGCGAGGGCAATTGCCCATGCAGGGCACGACCTGCTCGTGGTCGCACCGGACCGGGAGCGGAGCAGCGTGGGACATTCCATAACGCTCACCCGCCCGCTCCGCCTCTGGAGGATCGCCTCGGGGCCCTACGAAGCGGGGCAGGATGTGTATGCCTGCGACGGGACGCCGTCGGACTGCGTCGTTCTCGCCCTCGAAGAGGTGGCCCCAGAGACGGATCTCGTTCTTTCGGGGATCAATCGCGGACCGAATCTCGGAGACGACCTCACCTACTCCGGGACGGTCTCGGCCGCTATGGAAGGAGTTGTCCTCGGCCGTCCTTCCCTGGCGGTCTCTCTCGCCATCGCGCCGGACGATGCGGAACAGCATTACGAGACGGCGGCGGAGGTGATGTTGCGCCTTCTGGATCGTTTCCCCGGGACGTCGCTTCCGAAAGGTGTTCTTCTGAACGTGAACGTTCCGAACATTCCTCTCGAGGAGATCCGGGGGATTCTTCCCACGAGGAAAGGCGTTCGGGTTTACGTGGACAAGGTGAACAAGCTTCGGGACCCACGGGGGCTTACGTACTTCTGGATCGCAGGAAGGCCCGAGGACGAGCTTGTCGAAGGAACGGACGTCTGGGCGGTGGCACACGGCGCCGTCTCGGTCACGCCGGTTCACATGGACATGACGCACTTTCCGACTCTGGAACACCTCAGGGATACCTTTACCTCCGTCACTCTCTGAAAGGAGCATGTGGTTGTCATGTGGAAAGGCCGTTTCACCGAGGAAACACATGAGACAGTCCGCCGCTTCACCCAGTCTCTCGATGTGGACTGGCGGCTCGCCGCCGCGGACATTCGGGGGAGCGTCGCCCACGTCCGGATGCTTGCCCATATCGGGCTCCTCACGCCGGAGGAAGCGCGAACATTGGAGGAACACCTTTTCGCCATCGGAAGAGACATCGACGCGGGCATTCTCGTTCCGAAGGAAAGTCTCGAAGATGTGCACATGAACATCGAGGCCGCTCTCATCGAGCGGTGCGGTTCCCTCGGTGCGAAACTCCACGCGGGGCGAAGCAGAAACGACCAGGTGGCGACCACGATGCGTCTCTTTCTCCGGGAGGCCCTGCTCGATGTGTGGGGGCGTCTTGAAGTTCTTCTCGAAACGCTCCAGCAAAAAGCCGGGGAGCATCGTGACGTGGTGGTTCCCGGCTATACCCACCTGCAGCAGGCGCAACCGATCTCCATGGGACAGTACTGGATGGCGTATTTCTGGGCTTTTCTTCGGGATGCGGAGCGGCTTCTCGCAGCCTATCACTCCTGCGATGCCTGTCCTCTGGGTGCCGGTGCCCTCGCGGGTTCCACGCTTCCACTGGACAGGGAGTTCACGGCGAGGGATCTGGGTTTTTCCAGAATCACGGAAAACAGCATGGATTCCGTGGCACAGAGAGATTATCTTCTGGATGTGCACTATTTCTTCGTCTCCTTCGGACTGCATGCGAGCCGGCTTGCGGAGGACCTCATCATCTACAGCAGTACCGAATTCGGATGGATCGAGCTTCCCGATGCCTTTTGTACGGGATCCAGCATCATGCCCCAGAAAAAGAACCCCGATGTGCTGGAACTCCTTCGGGGGAAGGCGGGGCAGTTTGTGGGACACATGACGGATCTGATGGTGAGCGTGAAGGGGCTTCCCCTGACGTACAACCGGGATCTTCAGGAGGACAAGCGGGGGCTTTGGGCTTCCTTCGAGGTGTATTTCCAGATTCTTTCGGTATTGCCGGATCTGCTCGCCCGGGTTGGAGTCTCCGCCGAAAAGGCCCGGCGAGGGTTTTCCGACGGTTTCATCTTCGCGACGGACGTGGCGGAATATCTGGTGGGCAGGGGAATTCCCTTTCGAGAGGCCCACGAGAAGGTGGGGCGGCTCGTGCGATGGTGCGTCGAGGAGAAACGTGCACTCACCGGGCTTTCCTCCGACGAGTGGCGTCGCCTGCTTCCCGAGGCCGAGGCGGATCTTCCGGGGCTGCTTGTTCCGGAGACGTCGGTGGAGCGACGAAAAACCCTCGGCGGAACGTCTCCGGAACAGGTACGGTGGCAGCAGGCGCAGGGGATGGATGCTTTGAACGGATTGCGAGAAACGTTTCGAGGGAAAAAGGAGATCCTTTCCGGAACATAGGGAAGAAGGAAACGTGTAGAGCATGTTCCCCCGTTCCTGGAAAAGAGACTGGGAAAGCGTGTCGTGTTACAATCTATCGTCAGTGTCGCACGACAGCAGTGTTTTGTTCTTGACGCCGAGGAAAAGGAGTGGTGATCTTGGGCACGACGTCCTCGAAGAGTTCCAAAAAGGACAAGATCCAGGAAAAACTCGCAGCGGAAGATCGGAACAATGGAGCGCCCCGCACGGTTCTCCGAGTTCTTCGGGACGAGAAGGCGGCTGCATTGCCTCTTCCGACGTATGCGACGCCTTTTTCCTCGGGAATGGACCTCCGTGCCGCCGAGGAGGCGCTTTTGTTGCCGGGAGAGTGGGCGTCGGTCGGAACGGGCCTTTCCGTGGAAATTCCCGAGGGCTTCGAGGGACAGGTGCGTCCGAGAAGCGGCTTGGCGTTCAAACATGGCGTGACCGTGCTCAATGCACCGGGAACCATCGATGCGGATTATCGCGGAGAGGTCCGTGTGCTTCTCGTGAATCACTCCAGGGATCCCTTTACGGTGGAGAAGGGAGATCGCATCGCCCAACTGGTGATCGCCCCCGTCGTCCGGGTTGTCTGGGAGGAAACGGACGTGTTGGAGAGCAGCGAACGCGGCAGTGGCGGATTCGGCAGTACGGGACACTGACGGCATCGGGAGGAGATGGGGCAGATGGAGATCACACGAGCTGCGGCAGTCATCGACACGCACACCGGAGGTGAACCGACCCGGCTCATCATTGGAGGAGCACCACTTTTACGGGGCAAGACCATGGGAGAGAAGTGGATCGACTTTGTCACGCATCACGATGACTTCCGCGTCATGGTCATGTGCGAGCCTCGCGGGCACGGGGATATGTTCGGCGCTCTCCTGGTTCCCCCCTGCTCGGAGGCCGCTCACTACGGCGTGATCTTCATGGATTCGAGCGGCAGCATCAGCATGTGTGGTCACGGCTCCATCGGCCTCGGAAGGACTCTTGTCGATCTGGGCATGATCCCCAAGCAGGAGCCCTTCACGGAGGTCGTTCTGGATACCCCGGCGGGCCTCGTGGAATTGCGCGTGGCCGTCACGGATGGCGTGGTTGGGGACGTGACGCTGAAAAACGTCCCGGCCTTCGTCTTCGCGAGGGACGTGGAGGTGACGGTCCCCTCCTGGCCCAAACCCATTCACCTCGATATTGCCTTCGGGGGAAACTTTTTTGCCATCGTTCCCGCCGATCAGTTCGATTTCGAGATCGTTCCCGGGGAGGTGCCGAAGATGATTCCCCTTGGGCTCGAGATCCGGGATGCGGTGAACCGGAAGATGGAGGTGCGACATCCCGTGGAGACGCACATCCACAAGGTGGAACTCACAGAGTTCAGCCTCGAAAGAAGCGGCGAAATGACCCGGAATTGCGTGGTCTTCGCCTCTGGTTCGGTGGACCGCTCTCCCTGCGGGACGGGGACCTGTGCGAAAATGGCACTCCTCGCGGCAAAGGGGAAGCTTCGCCCCGGCGAGGAATTTCTCCACAAGAGTGTTACGGGGAGCGTTTTTTTGGGGTCCTGCGAACCCGGTCCCGATGTGGCCGGTTTTTCCTCGGTGGTGCCCACCCTGCGTGGCCGTTCCTTCGTGACGGGGATGAATTTCCTCCTCCGCCAGAAAGAAGACGAAGTGGGCAATGGTTTCCTGCTTCCCAAATAGGATTCTCTTTTCTGGGCGAGTGTTCGAACAAGGCGAGATGGCGTTCTGTGGAGAACTTCCGTCTCGCCCTTTTTATGTGCATATGTGCATCTGCGCCGAATTGTCACATATGGCCGCTGTAACGCGTCGGAACCAACGCGGAGTGCACGTGGCGAATCATGGTGATGAAATCGAAGACAGGAAGTCCCGTCGCTTCGTGAACCGCTGCGGCGTAAGGGGGGAGGTCGCTGCATTCCAAGAGAATCGCTCCGACCTTGGGACATTCCCGCACCATCCGTTCTGCAACACTCACGACCTCCTTCTCTATGAGTTCTGAATCGAGTGTTCCCTTTTCCTCCAGCACGGAGGTGCGGAATTCCTCCTGTTCTTCCATGCCGTAGACGACCTTGGAGATCTCCGGAGTAATTCCCACGTTTACGAAATGTTCCTCCGTAAGGCATGCTGCGTTGGCGGTAATGATGCCCACTTGTTGTTCCGGCTGTAACGTTCTTGCAATGAACGGGACCTGAAGCATGCTGGAGAGGAAGACCGGTACATGCACTGCCGCTGCCACCTGTGGCTGGAAAAGCGCCATGAAGCCGCAGGCGCCGGTGATGGCTCGAACGCCTTCCGCCTCCAGTTCCTTCGCTCCGTCGATGAAGGGGGCGAGGAGCGCGGGGTCCCGTTCGTTCAGAAGGCGCGTGATGGAGGCGCCACGCACTTCCTTGTAGCGCACGGGAAAGGGAAAGGTCGTGGCGTTTCCCACGTTTCCCGGAACGCAAGGGTAGGCCGCGTCGAGGATGAGAATGCCGATGGGCTCTCCGTCCCAGGATCTGCTTTTGCTTTTGATCCGGTACACCGTCATGGTTCTGTTCTCCCTTCAGAGGCGTGCGGTTTGTGACACGCTGAATCATGCCGTCGTTACGTCGTTATGCCAGCGAAAGAACAACCCGAAAAAACCGCTGCGGCGCCCGGGACCGGTGGCGCCGCAGCGGCAGAGGGATGATAATCAGGTTCGATTCGGAGCGACTAGGATTTCCGCCGCATGGCTGCCTTGCGCTCCTCGGCTTTCATCGCAATGCTTATGCAGAGAGCAAAGGCTCCGAAACTTATTGCCAGCGCAAGAAACATGTTGAAGACCCACATGTCGTTTGCCTCCTTACACCTTGGGCTCGAACTTGTGCTTCATGTGGTCGGCCAGCCAGTTGTTCAGGGCGAAGCCGACGCCGAGAAGAATGGCCCACTGGAGGAACATGGGTGCCGGCGCGTAGTTGTACTTGGCGATGGGGAAGATCTTCCACCACTCCCCGGGATACCAGGAAATGGACTGCTGTACCCACCAGCCGAAGATGAGAACGAACCACACCGGGAAGAGGCGGATGAGGGACCACATCCACTTTGCCTTGATGTCCGAGACGGGAGCGATGTACTCGTCCCAGATCTTGTCCACGCCGACGATCATGGCGGCAATGGCGGCGAGGAGGCCCGACATGAGCAGGCCAACGCCCCAGGTCCAGTCCATGTTCTCGAAGATCACGTTGTCCCGGGCGGCGAAGGTCCCGATCACCAGCACCACGAGAGTGACGAGGAACAGGGACGTGCGTCGCGATTTGCCCATGTCCATGAGCATGCGGACCCCCAGCTCGAGCATGGCGATCTCCGAGGAGAGCGCTGCCAGGATGAGGGCGCCGAAGAAGGCGACGGCCATGATCGTTCCTCCCGGCAGATTGGCGAAGAGACGGGTGAGATTAATGAAGGCCAGGCCGTTGTTGCCGCCAGCCATTGCGGCGTTGGGGTCCGGGGCGAGGGCGAAAACGGTGGGAATGACCGCCATGCCGGCCAAGAGTGCCGCCGATGTGTCGGCGAAACAGGCCGTGCAGGCGTTGAGGAGAATGTCTTCGTCCTTCTTCGTGTAGACGAAGTAGGTGAGGAAGAGTCCCCATCCTGCGCCTGTGGACCAGGCCGCCTGGGTGAAGGCCTCGAGCCATACCTTGGGTTTCAGCAGATCCGCGGTGTTGATGTGGAAGAGGAACTTCAGTCCTTCTGTGGCGCCGGGGAGCATCATGGCTCGGATGGCGAGAAAGGCGAGGAGGACGAAAATACCGGGGATGAAGATTTTGTTTCCTTTTTCGATACCGTTCTGAACGCCCAGCCCTACCACGAAGGCGCACAGGGCGATGGCCGCCCAGTAGAAGTACATCCCCTGATCCGCGTTACCGAGGAAGTTGGTCCAGAGCGCTTCCGTGTCCACTCCGGCAACGAGAACACCTTGGAGAGCGAAGACCAGATAGCGAATGCACCAGCCGAGGACGACGCCGTAGTAGCAGGTGATGAAAAAGCAACAGAGGCCGAAGAACCAGCTCATCCAGGTGTACTTGCGGCCGACCAGCTCCTTGAAGGCGCCGATGCAGCCCATGCGGGTGACCTTGCCGAGGACTCCTTCCATGCAGATCAGGGGAATTGCCCAGAGGAACAAAGCGAAGAAAAGAGCGAGGATGAATGCACCACCGCCGTTGGCGGCGACGACCCGGGGGAAACGCCAGATGTTTCCCGTGCCGATGGCCATGCCCATACATGCGAACAAAAAGCCCCATTTCGAAAACTGCCCAGTGCCTTTCAACTCCGTGTTCTCCGCCATGAACAGGTCTCCCTCCTTAATTTCGATTTCTCTTCTTAAGGGTTTCGGGATGAGTGGTGCCATTTCGACAAGCAAGCCGATGTCCAGGAACGGTGTGCCCTATGGAGTTTTTCCGGTGAGTGGGCTGGCTGAATGGTCCTTTGCGATGAGCATTCCTCCTTTCTCGCCGGGGCCGAAACTGTACGAAAATGCCTGTACGCAGCCCACAGGGTACAGAAGTTGCACGAACGGACCTATCTTAGGGGATGCTTCGACGCTTGTCTAGTATTCTTTTCTGAAGAATGCGTTGGCGCGAGGGCTTTGGAAGAGTTTTGAAAAGTATAAAAAATAATGATTAGTGCGAAATGCATTTGATGCACGGAGCTTCTCTGTGTTATTTTTGTGAAAAATATCGAAAGACAGGAGGCATATTTTGTTTTTTGGTTTTTTCTTGTGCAAAAAAGCCAATTTCCTGCAAAGGGATAATTTGCTGTCACCGCTTCTCCGTAAAGCCTCCCCAAAAATGACGAAGCACAACATCTTCTTGAGTTCTTGAGCTCTTCCATCCTTTCCCGGGAGAGGGCATGCCGTGCGTGGTGGTTTGTTACGGGGTATAATGAATCGGTGTGGGACGGGACGGGCTTTGGGCTGGGTTTTACAAGTTAGGGAAACCCTGATCAAGTAGGAATCGCCCTCTCTCGATTTTCGATTGCATCGCGTTTTTCCGAGATCGGCACGGCATTTTTCAGAGGCTCCTTAACAGACGCGAATTTCCGGAACAATTTTTGAGAGCTGGCGATGATGTGTCATAGTGGGAGTCTGTTCATCGTTCGGCGGATATCTTCAGGAATCTCTGAATAAGGCTGCGTCAGTCCCGCAGGGCGCCTCGCAGAGCCTGATGCGACCCGAGTCAAGGGAAAGCGAAAGGCCTTTATTCAGAGCTTCCTTCAAAACGACGCAAATGTGTGTCATGGAGAAAGAGAGGAAAGGCGGAGACGTATGCGGGACAAACCAATCACACTGCTGTTGTTTCTATTGACCGCCATGGCTTACCTGACTTTTCTTGTTCTCCCCATTTCCTGGTGGCAGGAGCGGTTGGAAATCGGACATGGGCCTTCGGTTTTCGTCATGGTCGAACCGGGCATGAGCGCCCGGGACGCCGCACGGCATTTCGTTCGGGAGGGGATTACGAGCGAGGCACAGGCCCTGTCTCGGTGGTTGACTGCCTTCGGTGTCGATCGTTCTTTGAAACCCGGGGTATATTTTCTGCGTCCGGGAAGTCCCTGGGAGGTGGCGAAACAGCTTGTGAACGCGGAACCACGTGTCTTCCGCGTCGTTCTCGTTCCGGGGAGCGACGTGGACGTTTTTGCGCAATTTCTCGGCGACGCCGTTGCCTCCTTCTGGGAGGATGTCTCTTCTTCCAATCTCCAGGAAAAACCGTTCCCCGCGAGCGGTGATATCCTTACCGGAAAGGCCGGGGAGATGCACACGGCGCTGGCGGCGGACTCCCCTGCGCCGGGGTTCATCGTTACATCGGCGGATCTTTTCGCTGCGCTCGCGGATGAAACGCATTTCCCCGAACCGCTGCGGAAAATATTGCCGGAAGACCCCTCTGAGCGATTCGCCTTTCTTCTGCCCGAAACCTTTGTGCTTCCTCCGTCGCCTTCGCTGGCCGTCTCCCTGGTGCGTCAGGCCTCTTCTCTGTGGTGGCGCGCTTTTGCTTCTGACGTAGCGAAAAAGAGCGCGACCGAAATGCGTTCTCTGGCGACCCTCGCTTCCATCATCGAGAAGGAGATCCGCAAGGAAGAGGAACGCCCCATCGCGGCAGGAGTGTTTCAGAATCGACTGGAGCGGCAAATGCCCCTTCAGTCCTGCGCGACGGTCGTCTACGCGTGGAAACTCCAGGGGCGTATCCTTCGGACGCTGACCTACGAGGATCTCAAAATCGAATCGCCTTTCAACACCTATCTCCATCCGGGTCTGCCGCCCGGACCGATTTGTGTTCCCTCCCGAAATTCCTGGTCTGCCGCATTTCACCCCGAGGAGCACGATCTTCTCTACTTCGTGGCGGATAACAAGGGAGGGCATGTCTTTTCCCGGAGCTACAAAGAGCACTTGGATGCCCAGAGGAAAATCCGCAATGAAAATCGCTGATGTGGACCGTCCGGCGTTTTCAGAGTTTCCGGACATGGTCCGCATCAGCATCCGCCTTCCCCGGGAATGGATATTTTCCCTGAGCTGGACCGTAGATGCCTACGAAGGGATTGGCTTTGTCCGTACCGACGATGCTCTGAAGGGGACTGTGTCCCTTTTTTGTCCCACCGAGCAGGAGGGGGAAGTCCTCGCTCTTCTGGAAGCTCTTCGGAAAGAGGGAATTCCTCTCGAAGTGACGGAACGTCGCGAGGCCTCTTTTTCACGGGGAACGCAGAGGTGCTCCCTCGAAGAATGAGAGAAGGAAGAGGATACGGAGTTCTTCTGAAGAATGCGACGACGCAGGAGGAATGGTGGAATGGCGGATTGGAGTGAGAAGCACTCGACCCTGGAGGGCAAACGCTGCCCTGGATGTGGCGTTCCCTTTCAGAGCGAGAAGGATGACCAACCCGGCTACGTTCCCCCGACAGTGGAGGAAGGCGAAAAGGTGGTGTGTCGGCGTTGTTTCGGGCTGATTCACTACGGAATTCTCAGCAAGGCTCCTTTGGGAGACGAGTCGCTGTTCCGTGCCCTGAAGAGCGTTTCGGCCAGGGTGGACGGCTTTCTCATCGTCTGTGACGTTTCCGACCCGGAAACGTTGCCGAGGGTTCTTGACGTGGCGGGCAACGAAAAACCTGTCCTGACCGTGCTCAACAAAGCGGATCTTCTTCTCCGTTGGATGACACCCGCGCAGATCGAAGCCAGCTTCGTCCGACGGTTCGGCCTGCATCCGGGATTGACCATCGCGCTCTCCGCGAGGGACGGACATTGCGCCAAGCCTTTACGGGAGTTACTCCAGCGAACGTTCCCCGGTGAAAAGACCGTTCTGGCCTTGGGGGCGACCAACGCGGGCAAGAGCACGCTCCTGTCGATTCTTTCGGAGGACCGAAGGCTTTCGGTTTCCCGTCTCCCCGGGACGACGCTTGGAGAGGTCACTCTTCGCACTTCCTGGGGACTCACGTTGCTCGACTATCCCGGATTCAAGCTGTCCAATCCCTTTTTGGCGCAGCTCTGTCCTCAGTGCCTCGTCGCGGCGGTTCCACGGAAGAGGCTTTTCTCCAAGGGCTTCGAACTGCACCCGGGAATGAGCTACATGTTCGGCGGTCTGGGATGGATTCGCGTTCTCGATTGCGGGAGCCGCGGATGGGTGAAGATGAATGCCTTTGTCCCCGAGGATATTCCCCTACACAGGACGAAAGCGGGAAAGGAACGGGAGCTTCTCGACAGGCACAGTGGCGATCTTTTCCGTTTTCCCTGTCGTGCCTGCTGGGATGCCCTGAAGGCGGACATGAAGGAGCCGGGGCTTTCCCTCCGTGTCGCCGAGGGAGAGGATTTGGTTTTTCCCGCGCTCGGGTGGGTGGCGGTGCAGACCGGCGAGGCGGAACTCGAAGTTGTGGCTCCGGAGGGCTGCGCGCCCCTGGTGCGTTCCTGGTTAGTGGATCTTCGAAAGGCAGGGCACCGTTTTCCGCGGAAGAGGCGATAAGCGGGGGATCCCGAGCGTACATGAACGAGAAAAACATGGACAGAGAAAGGTGAAACGATGAAGAAGCGCGGCTCGCAAAGACCGACGAAGAAGGCCGCCTCGTTGCGGAAAGGAGTACGCCATAGATGAGAGACCGATTGAGAGAAGCGCTCGTCGCGTTGGGACGCCGCGGGGATGTGTATGTCGATCTCTATGTCCAGTCGGGAGCTGGACACAGTATGAGTTACGACGACGGGAAGATCGAACAGACATCATCCTTCGTCTCCCAGGGGACAAGTGTGCGTTCCCTTCAGGGGAGTCATTCCATCATCTCCCACGCGCCGGGTATCGGGGCGAACGTCGCTTGGGGGTGTTACGCGGACATCGCGGCAGCCCATGGTGTTTCCGCCCGCCGAGAACCCTCCTCCACGTTTTTGGTGGAACCCGCCGAACCCTTCGATCCCCCCTCGTGGGAGTTTGTCCACCGGGTTGATCGGGAGATCCGGTCCATGTCGTCGGCGATTTCTCAGGTGGCATTCCGTTTCCGTACCACCCGGCAGCGCATCTTTCTCGCGAACGGCCTGGGCAGTGTCGCCGAGGACTATCGGCAGTACTGTACTTTCTCCGCACAGGTTGTCGCCTCGAAAGGGGATGTTCTTCAGACCGGATACGAGGTACGAGCGGAGCAGCGTTCCCTGGAGGAGTTTCTCAGAACTTTCGATCCTCTTTCCGTTGCGAGGACGGCGGCACTTCGGGCGCTTCTCATGCTCGATGCCATGGCATGCCCCGCCGGTCCCATGCCGGTGGTGCTCTCCGGAGAAGCGGGGGGAACCATGGTGCACGAAGCGGTGGGGCACGGTCTGGAGGCGGACATCGTCCAGAAGGATTATTCCGTCTACCGGGGACGGATCGGGGAAAGAGTGGCCTCCTGCGGTGTGACTCTCGTGGACGACGCCACTCTGGGGGGTGGCGCCTACGGGAGTTTCTCCGTTGACGACGAAGGCACTCCTGCGGCGCGGACAGTTCTCATCGAAGACGGTGTGCTCAAAGGATATCTCACGGATGTCGAATCGGCCCTTGCCGGAGATCTGCCCCTTTCCGGAAACGGAAGGAGGGAATCCTATCGGCATCTGCCGCAGCCGCGCATGAGCAACACCTACATTCTTCCGGGAAAGACTTCTCCCGAGGATATCGTTGCTCAGGCGGAACGGGGCCTCTTTGTGAAGAAACTCGGAGGAGGCGAAGTGAACCCCACCTCTGGAGACTTTGTCTTTCATGTGACGGAGGGATATCTCATCGAAAAGGGACGTGTGGGCAAGCCTGTCCGCGGAGCCGTTCTCACGGGAAACGGTCCTCAAGTTCTGCAGGATATTCTCGCGGTGGGAAACGACCTCTTCTTCCTTCCGGGAACCTGCGGAAAGGGTGGACAGGGTGTTCCCGTGACGGACGGACAGCCTACGCTCCTTCTTAGGGAAATCACGGTGGGAGGCAGCGACGTCGATCATGGCTCGAACTAGGAACGGAAAAACGAACGGAGAAGAATCGGCGCTGTTGCCTCTCGCTTCCGAGGGTGGCGGCGGAGGCGGCGTGGTCCGCAAAAGGAGCGCGAAGCGTTCCGGGGATATCCTTCCTCCCTTTCTCGGAATGACCTTTTCCCTTCTCGCGCTTCTGTCGTTTCTCTATCTTCTCGCGGCGGTTCTCACGCCGTGGACGGGGGTGTGGGGGCGGAATTGTGCGGCGTTCCTTCTCTCCAGCCTCGGTGGAGGCAGCGTCTTCCTCCTTTTTTTCGGGGTCTACATAGCTGGAGCATCGCTCGTGGAGAGGCCAGTGCCGAAACCTTTCCGCCAGTTCGCGGGGACGGTAGTGCTTTATGCTGCTGTCGCCATGTTGCTGGGGTTGCAACGTCTGCTCGGTTTTCGGATATTCCTGCGCCAGTTCGCACCAGGGGTTGTGGGCGAGACACTTTCGAAATTTCTCGTGACGAACCTCGGTCCCGCTGGAACGGTGCTCGTCGGACTGGGACTTTTGCTTTCCTCGCTCATTCTGTACGGTTGTTTCGATCCGGAAAAGCTCGGAGGGCTTCTGCTCCGCCTCAAGGTTGTTTTTTCTCTGATCGCTCTTCGAAAAAAAGGAGCGTCTCCCTCTCTCGAAGGTCCTCTTCCATCCCCTGAAGAGTCCTCTCTTCCGCCGGAAGGGCATGGTGTTCCGGAACAGGGTGTTGCTGCCCTGCCCGAAGAATCCGGGACGTCTTCGTCTGCCTTTTTGTCCCGGGAAAACGGCGCCGGTGCGGAGGTACCTTGCATTGCCCCCTCTGGAGGATTCGCCGCTGAACATTTCGAAGAGCCCGCCGGGGAAGGAAATGAATTGGTGCTGCGAAGGCCTGGCAACGCGGCTCGAGCGGTATCGACTCCTCTGCAACGGGTCGAGGAGGAACGGAGCGATTCCGGCTCCGAGGTGGAAAGGGCCGAACGGCATCGGCCGCCGACAGTGGAGGAAAGCCAACCCTGCGAAACGGGACGTCATGAATTTGTTTCCGAGGAAACGCCTCTTGCCACCGATCCTCTCGAACAACTTCTGGTAATTGAGGAAGAACACTCCTGCACTGACGGGGAGGACGAGTTCGTCCTCCCCGGAGAGAAGGATGGACGAATATTTCCGGCCCCCTTGGACGTGCTGGGTCCCCGGGAGGAAGCTCTCCGGGAGATCACGGAGGAGCAGATTGCCTCTCAGGGAGAGCGTATCATCCGCACTCTCGGAGAGTTCGGTGTCGAAGCGGCGTTGGCGGAGACCGTGGTGGGGCCTACGGTGATCCAGTTCCGCCTTCAGCTTGCTCCGGGCATCAAGGTAAGCCGGGTGGCGGGACTCGCGAACGACCTTGCGGTCGGGCTCGCCGTACCGAGCCTCCGCGTGGAGGCTCCCATCCCGGGGAAACCCTATGTCGGGGTGGAGATTCCCAATCCGGAGAGAGTCACGGTTCTTCTTCGTTCGCTGCTGGAGGAAGAGCTTTTCCGGAACACCAGGGCGGATCTTCCGCTTCCCGTGGGTGTGAGCGTCGATGGTCGCCCCATGGTGATGTCCCTTGAGGACATGCCCCACCTTCTCGTGGCGGGAACCACCGGCTCGGGAAAGAGCGTTTTCATTTCGAGCTGCCTTATCGGGCTCACCTTTCTCCGACGCCCGGAGGAGCTGCGCCTCATTCTCGTCGACCCGAAACGGGTGGAGATGACGCTGTACGAGAGGATTCCCCATATCCTTACACCTCCTGTCGTGGATTCCAAAAAGGCCGTGCATGCCCTCGCTTGGGCGATCCGGGAGATGGAGCGCCGGTACGAAGTGTTTGCCCGGGCCAGAGTGCGGCATCTCAAAGCGTACAATGCCAAGACCCTTCCCAAGGACCGGCTTCCGCATGTGGTCATCGTGGTGGATGAGCTGGCGGATCTCATGATGACCGCACCGAAGGACGTGGAGGACTACATCTGCCGTCTGGCGCAGAAGGCGAGAGCCACGGGAATTCACCTCATTCTGGCCACGCAGCGTCCGTCGGTGAACGTCATCACGGGACTCATCAAGGCGAACATTCCCGCTCGGGTGGCCTTTACACTGCCGACCCAAGCGGACTCGAGGACGATTCTCGACGTCAGCGGAGCGGAACGACTTCTCGGAAAGGGAGACATGCTGCTTCTCACCTCCCGATTTCCCAAACCTCTGCGCTGCCAAGCCACATGGATCGAGGAGAAATATATCGCTCAGTACGTGGAATATCTGGTCGCTCTTTTCGGAGAGCCCGCCTACGTGGACATTACCGCTCAGGAAGACTCCGGTTTCGGAGATGGCACTCTTTCCGCGGACGATCCACTGTTGGAGGAAGCGGTCCGCATTGTTCTGGAAACAGGCATCGCCTCGGCGAGCCGTCTGCAGCGTCAGCTCCGTGTCGGGTTCACGCGTGCTTCCCGGTTGGTGGACACGATGGAGCAGATGGGTATCGTGGGTCCGCCGGACGGAGCGAGACCACGGGAAATTCTTGTGGACGAGGACCGGGCGGAGGAGCTTCTCGCCTCTCTCTCTCCGAAGGGGGAGCGGAACGGAGCACTGTACGGGGAAGGAATCTAGGCACCCATGGCAAGCGTGTTGCATTTTCCCCAGATGTCCGTGGGTTGCAAGGGACAAAGGGGCACGGTGTCGAAAGAGACGCTCCTCCTTGTGGCGGGGGGGCGGTTCCCCGAACCGGACTGGTTGTACCGTCTCGCCGGAGCATGCCGTGTGTGGAGTGTCGATCGCGGAGCCATGGCCTGCTTCGAGGCGGGTATCGTACCGGAAAGATACGTGGGAGATGCGGACAGTTGCAGTGAGGCGGTGCTGGAGGAATTACGGAAGCGCGACGTTCCTCTGTGCATGCATCCTTCGGAGAAAGAGTGGACGGACCTCCAGCTCGCCTTTCTCGAAGCGCGACAGCGTTTCGGAAGTGCCGTGCGTGTTCTTGTGACGGGAATTTGGGGAGGTCGGTTCGATCATGCCTGGAGTGCCTGGTTTTCCGTTTTGTGGGCCGAACGGCAGGGCGTGGATGTCGCGGCTTTTGCGGACGAGCGGGAAATCTGCGTGTTTCTGAAGGCGCCTGCGGAAGTGGACTTGCGCTTCCGCGTCCCTCCCGGGGCGGTATCCCTTCTTCCTCTGACTCCGGAGTGCTCGGAAGTGAGCATTTCCCGCGTTCGCTGGCCTTTGGCTGATGTCCGTCTCGAGAGCGCCGTTCCCTACGCGATCAGCAACCGTTCTCTGGACGGAAAAACCTGTGAAATCCGGGTCGGACGAGGTACGCTGGGTGTTCACGTCTCCTGGTTCAACACCGATCCGGAGGGGAAAACGAAAAAAGAGAAAAGCGGGCCGTGCTAAACGGCCCGCTTCACTCTACCGGAACGAAGACATTTGGTGCAGATACGCAATTTCTGCGACTCGCCGAATCCCACGTCAACCTTCACGCTCTGGAGATTGATGAGCCAACGCCGTCTCGTATGGCGATTCGAGTGACTGACGTTGTTGCCCGTGGTCGGTCCTCGCCCGCAACACTGACATACCTTTGCCATGGCAATCCCTCCTTGATCCTTACACCGAACAAACAGAGGGATTCTAGCACAGGAAGGCCTTCCGTGCAATGAGATCTTGAGCGTCGGGCAAAAACTTGTTGTCGAATTGCACCGGGTCGGTGATAATGGAGCTTTGAAAGGAGGGACGAACGATGTCCTTTACCGAAGATATGGAGCGGTTGCAGGACGTGACGGTTCGGCTTGAGAAGGAGCAGTTGCCGCTGGAGGAGGCGCTCGCGCTGTTCGAAGAGGGAGTGGCCGTTGTCCGTCGCTGCGAGCGCTTTCTCAGTGAAGCTCGCCAGAAGGTGACCCTTCTCGCTTCCGAGGAAGAACGGGGGGGAGAGGACCAGGGGATTCCCTGGGATCCACTTGAGGAGGAAAAAGACGCATGACATCCTTCGACACGGTGAGGAGTTTTCTTTCGGAAACAAGGGAATACGTGGATTCCGCGTTGGAGGAACTTTGTTCCACACCTCCGGAGAACGTTCCCGAACGCCTTTGGGAGGCCATGCGCTACTCTCTCCTGGCGGGAGGAAAACGGTTGCGTCCCGCCCTCTGTCTTGCCGCGGGAGAACTCTTCGGGGAGGCAAGGGAACGTCTTCTCCCCATGGCGCTGGCGTTCGAGATGGTACACACCGCGTCGCTCATTCATGACGACCTTCCCTGCATGGATGATGACACCCTTCGCCGCGGAAGGCCGACAAACCACGTCGTTTTCGGCGAAGGGCTCGCCCTTCTGGCGGGAGACGCACTTCTCGCCTGGGCTTTCGCCTATCCTGCGGAATATCTGCCCCTTTGCGGTGTGCCCGCTCCGCGCATTGTCCGCGCTCTCGGTGTGTTCGGGGATGCTGTCGGTCCCGGGGGAATCTGCGGAGGCCAGGTTCTCGATTCCGATCCCGCGAGCAGAAAAGACTCAGCCGGATTCGTCAGGGAGATCGCAGAGCAGAAAACGGCGACGCTCATTCGGGCTTCTTTGCTTACCGGGGCGATTCTCGCCGGTGCGGGGGAGACAACATTGCGGCAGCTCTCCGGCTATGGGGCGAATTTGGGCCTGGCCTTCCAGATTGTGGACGACATTCTGGATGCCACGGCTCCCGTGGAGGAGCTGGGCAAGACCCCGGGCAAGGACGCGGCCCAGGGCAAGACGACCTTCGTGAGTACCTTCGGGTTGGACGGTGCGAAAAAATGTGCTCTCGATGCGACCCGGGAAGCGCAGGCAGCCATCGAAGCCGTCGAGGGAGCAACATTGCTTCGGGACCTTGCCGCCTACCTTGAGCACCGGTCCAGGTGAGATGGAGGCGGCGATGTCCATTCTGGAGAATATTTCCGGCCCGTCGGATGTGCGAAAACTCCGTTCGTCCGCTCTCCCGGATCTGTGCGAGGAGATCCGGGCTCTCATCACCGAGACGGTTCTTCGCAACGGAGGACATTTGGCCTCGTCGCTCGGGGCGGTGGAACTTATCGTGGCGCTTTTACGGGTATTCGATTTCTCGAGGGACAAGTTGCTCTTCGACGTGGGGCACCAAGCCTATGCGTACAAGATTCTCACCTGTCGCAGGGAGCGTTTTGCAACCCTCCGAACCTGGGATGGCGTTTCGGGATATCCCAAACGCTCTGAAAGCGCGTTCGATCATTTCGACGTGGGGCACAGCAGTACGTCCCTCTCCGCGGCGTTGGGATACGCCAAGGCGAGAGACCTGTTGGGGCAGGACCATTATGTCGTTGCGGTGATTGGTGATGGCTCGCTTCTGAACGGTATGGCCATGGAAGCGCTCAACTGTGCCCGCGAGGCCGACACGAGGGTGCTCTTTATTCTCAACGACAACGAGATGTCCATCAATCGGCGCGTGGGTGGACTTGCGGAGCATTTGGCACGTCTCTCCGTCCATCCAGCCTACCTGAAACTGAAGGAAATGGTAAAGGAGCAGTGTCGCCTGCTTCCCAAGGGAGAAAGCCTAGAAGGCGTGCTGGGTAAGGTGAAATCCCAGGTAAAGACTATTCTCCAGCCCTCGAATTTCTTCGAGGATCTGGGACTTTCCTATTGGGGCCCTTTTGACGGACACGATCCGGAGGAGCTTGAGGACATTTTCCGCCTCGCAAAACTCTATGAAAAACCACTCCTGCTCCATGTGATCACAAAGAAGGGAAAGGGATATTCTCCGGCGGAAAAAGATCCGGCCCGGTTTCATGGGATTTCCCCCCCCTCTGCGGGAGGGAACAGGGGAGAGATGAGCTGGAGCGCTGCTGCCGCTGAGGTGGCAGAGGCGATGGCCGAATCGGATCCGGGCGTGGTTTGCCTCACCGCAGCCATGATGGAAGGGACGAAACTGGCTTCTTTCGCCAAGCGGTTTCCCGATCGCTTCTTCGATGTCGGAATCGCGGAGGAGCACATGGTGACCTTCGCTGCGGGAATGGCTGCGGGAGGTCTGCGCCCCCTGGTCTTCATCTATTCGACCTTTCTCCAGCGCGCCATGGACCAGTTGGTGCACGATACGGCCATGCAGGGACATTCCGTCCTCTTCGCCCTGGATAGGGCGGGCTTGGTCGGAGAGGATGGTGAAACGCATCACGGTGTACTTGATGTCGCCTGGTGCAGGGCCGTCCCCGGGCTGACTCTCGCGGCACCGCGGGACCGCAGGGATTTGGAGTTCCTGTTCTCTCGGGCGCACCGGAACAAAGGGCCTCTTGTCGTGCGCTATCCCCGGGGATGTGCGCCCGCCGAGATCTGTCGAGCTTCCGCAAGTTCCGCTTGCGCCCCCTGGGGGAGGGCGGAGATTTTGTTCGAGGGAACAGAGTGGGTTTGTCTCGGGTTCGGGAGCACCATTCCACTTCTCCTGGAGGCTCGTGCTCTTGCGGAGGAACGAAACATTCCGGTGCCTACCGTGGTGGACCTTCGTTTTCTCAAACCCCTGGACGAAGCCCTGCTTCAGGACGTGCTTGCGCGACATCGCCTGGCCGTGGTGGCGGAAGAGGGGTCCCTGGCGGGAGGCATCGGTGAGGCCGTGGCGGAACTGGCCGGAAGGCTCGAAGACGGAGCGAAGGTACGACGTCTCGGTGTTCCCGATGCGTACGTTCCTCAAGGGACGCCGAAGGAGCAGCGACAGTACTGCGGTCTCACGGCGGAAAACGTGCTGGATCTCTTTCATGGCTGATTGGAACGGGGGGGACGATCTCACGTGTTCGCAAGTGCGGCATCTTGCTGTACCGTCCAGGATGCGCCTCGATCTCGTTCTTGTGAAGAACGGTGTGGTCGCCACGCGGAGTCTGGCTCAACGTCTCATCGATGACGGAAGAGTTTTCGTGGATGGGCTGGTTGCCACAAAGGCGGCGACGCTCGTGGATGCGGGCAGAAAGATAGAACTTCGCTGCGAGGAACGCCGATGGGTCAGTCGGGGAGCCTATAAATTGCTCAGAGGACTGGATGCTTTCGGTGTTTCTCCGGAGAAGAAGGTTTGCATGGATGTAGGTGCTTCCACGGGAGGATTTTCGGACGTACTCCTAGAGCGAGGGGCGGAGAGAATCTATGCGGTGGATGTCGGGTACGGCCAGCTCGCCTGGCGTCTCCGTAACGATCCCCGTGTGGTTGTCATGGAGAGGACCAACGCACGTCATCTTTTGCCGGAGCAGTTTTCAGAGGCCATGGATCTCATTGTCTCCGATGCTTCGTTCATTTCACTGCGTTTGCTCCTGCCGCCTCTCGAAAAACTGCTCGCCCCTTCGGGTGAGATGGTTGTTCTCGTGAAGCCCCAGTTCGAAGCCGGAAGAGAGCGCATCGGGAAAAAAGGTGTCGTTCGTGATCCTCGTGTTCACGAGGCGGTTCTTCTGGAGTTTCGGGATTTTGTTCGTACATCGCTGCGGCTTTTTCTGCACGGCGTGGATTTTTCACCCCTGCGGGGACCTCAGGGCAACATCGAATTTCTCGCACATCTCGCCTTTTCCGAGCCAACCCGCCCGCTGGACGACGCGGAGCTTGCCAGGGTCGTCCAAGAGGGGCATGCCCGTACGGAAGATTTTTCCGAAAGGCCGTGTGGAGGGAAAGGGGTTTGACAGCTCCTCCAGGATGATCCGAAAGGTGGAAACGGTGGCATGAACAGACGCGTGGGGCTCATGGTGAACACCCAGAAGAAAACGGCACTCGCCATTGCACAACGGTTGATTCTCTGGGGGCAGCGTGAGGAAGTCAACTTTCTCGCGCCTCCCTACGAGGCTTCCCTTCTCGGTATTCCCGGCGTCTCCGATCAGGAATGGCGGAACAGCGTCGATTTCGCCGTCGTGATCGGTGGAGACGGTACGTTTTTGAGAGCCGTTCGCTACGTGTTGGGCTGTGACATTCCCCTTTTCGGCATCAATGCGGGAAAACTCGGGTTTCTTGCGATTGGAAATCCGGAGACTGCCGAGGCGGATGTGTCCGCGATTCTCCGGGGAGAACACGAGGTGCAGCATCGCCGCCTCATTGAAGGAAAGGTGTGGCGCGGAAGCGGTGGAGATGTCTCCCGGAGCGCTCCCGTCCATGTTCTTTATGCGCTGAACGATCTGGTCATTACCAAGGGTGCGTTCGCAAGGCTCATTTATCTGCAGATTTTCGTGGGAGGGCGGCACCTCAACACCTTCCCCTCGGACGGAATGATCATCTCCACTCCGACGGGATCCACGGCTTATGCGCTTTCCGCGGGAGGTCCCATCGTTCCTCCCCACGTGCCGTGCATGCTGCTTGTTCCCATCTGCGCGCATACGCTGTATGCCCGTCCTCTTGTGCTGGGTGAGTACGACACGGCCACCTTCGTCGCCCTGGGTGAGCACCGGGAACTCATGCTCACTCAGGACGGGCAGCTCGGATACGAGATCCTTCCCGGAGACAGGGTCGAGGTTGCGCTCTCGAAAGACAAGACGATTTCCACCATTTCACTTCCTCATAGAGATTATTACGCTCTCCTCCAGGAGAAGTTCCAGTGGGGGAGAAGCGCCATGGACGGTCCTTTGGGGACGGAGGGATTCTGAATCATGCTGGAGGAGCTCCACGTGCGCCATGTGGGTGGAATCGCCTCGGCGGTGCTGCGGTTCCGATCCGGACTCATCGCAATCACCGGCGAGAGCGGTGCGGGGAAGAGCAGTCTCGTACGGGCGCTGGAATTCGTCTCGGGGAAGAGAGCCCAGACCTCCATGATTCGGGTGGGCAAGGAGGAAGCGGAAGTACAGGCCCTTCTCGCCATGGACCGGATCGAGGGCTTGCCCGAAGAATGCCGTCCCCAGGAGGGGACGCTCGTGGTCCGTCGCGTGCTCTCCCGTAGCGGGCGGGGAAAGAGCTACATCCAGGGGAACCCGGTGCCGCTGCATCTTCTCGCCCGATCCCTCGAAGGCACCGTCGAAATTCAAAGCCAGTTTGCCCACCTGAATCTTCTCGATTCGGGACAACAGATGGAGATGCTGGATGTCTTCGGCGGGCAGGAGATCCTGGAGATTCGCCGGGAACTGGGGCAAACCATCGCGGAGGCGCTGGACGGGGAACGGGAAATTGCGCTCATCCGGCAACGCAGAGCCGAACTGGAGGAGCGATACGAAAATCTTGAGGAACTGACCCGTCAGGTAGGGCGCCTCGGAATCGTGCCGGATGCAGAGGAGCAGTGGAGCAGGGAACTGATATCTCTCGGAGAAAAACTCAAGAGAGCGGTGCGACTTCAAACAGCAGTGGAGGTGCTTTGGGGGAACGCTTCCGACGCGGGAATCCTGGCAAAGCTGGAAGATCTCTTCCGGGAACTTCCGGAACTAACTGAGGAGCGGGAGGACCTTTCTGTCCTGGCCTCGGGCAATGAAGCACTGGAGCGCCTGCAGTCTCTCGGTGTGGCGCTTCGGAACGCCCTTGGAGAGCGTCCTCCGGAGGAATTGGAGCACGAGGCGGATGTCCTGGAGAGCCGGATCGGAGCGCTTCGAAAACTCAAGCGCCAGTTCCGGGTCGCTACCGCGGAGGAGTTGCTGGATCGTTGTGCCGCGGCAAAGGGCGATCTGGCTTGGCTCGAATCCAGCCGGGAAGAACTTGAACAGCTTCGTAAAAAACAGGAGCAGCTTCGCCGCGATGCGGGACGCCTTGCAATGCAGTTGCGCCGCCTTCGTAGTGCTGCCGCGTCTGACCTGGAAAAACGGATCAACGCAGTTCTCGATGAACTTGCTATGGAAGGGATGACCTTTTCCGTTCGGCTCCACTTCCTGGACAAGGTTCGTTCCGGCGGCGCGGAAGAGGTCGCCTTCACCCTGGCGGTGGGAGGTGCCGAGGCGGGACCGGTGACCAAGGTCGCCTCCGGCGGCGAGTTGAGCCGCCTGTTGCTGGCTCTTCAACTCTCCCTTCCCCAGGAGCGCCTTCCCTCTGCGCTCGTCTTCGACGAGGTGGAAGCAGGCCTCGGCGGAAGGGCGGCGCTACTTGCCGGGTACAAGCTCAAGGACCTCTCCGAAAAATGCCAGGTCCTTCTCATCACCCATGAGGCTACGATCGCTGCCCTGGCTACCCAGCACTTCGTGGTCACCCGGGAGGGAGACCAGACGTTTGTGAACGAAGTGGAGGATGAGATCCGAGTGCGTGAGATCGCCCGAATGCTCTCGGGAGACGCCGACTCCCCCGAGGCGTGCGCTCACGCACGAAGACTTCTCCTCGAGGGAAACGGCGCTATGAATGGAGCGGAAGCGGCAGCGTCTCGTCCCAACGCTCAATGAACGGGGATTCTTCGCCCTTCAGGAGAGCCGTAAAGGCCGCCAATGCTTTTCGGGCATCCCCCAGCGGATAGGGGAAGGCGTTCCAGTGTTCACTATCCTCTCCGTCGTGGTTCGGGATGACGTTGCCGAAACGTGGGGCGAGACAGATCTCCTTCAGCGCGCTTCCTGCACGGCGCTCCACCTCTTCAAGGTCGGGAAGAGAGAGAATTCCCTTCTGCCGTTGCATGCGCCGGAGAAGTTTCCTTCTCATAACGTCCGTGACAAATTTCTGCAGGTTCACGCCGCTCTCCGGGCTGCTCAGGAAACGGATCTCCTCAAGGCAAAAGGGTGACAGAAAGGCACACGTCACGGAAATTTCCTCTTCCGTGGCCAGACTGAGGAGCTGCTCGCCAACGAAAGGGTTGCCCTCGAAGAGAAGGCGTTTTGTTCGGAGCGTCGTCTTGAGTTCCCCCGCGTCGAGGCCCTGGAGATCTCCTCGAACCTCGAAGACGTGGAAGTCCTTTCTTTTGCCCATGTGCTCAATTGTTTCCCGTGAGCGGAAATGATAGTCCACGCCGTTGCGTTCACCCGGACGGGGTGAACGGCTGTTGTAGAGAACAAGGGGTTCCAGTTCCGCCGCAAGACGCGGATGGAACGTTTTGAACGCCGCAATCAGCGGGCCCTTCCCCACACAGGAGGGACCCGCGAGAATCACTAGACCTTGCATGTCCACCACCTCCTCGGAAAGACCATACTCCTCGCACCGTTGTACGGTCAACAGGTTCCACGGGGAGAGTCGCATTTGTCTTTGTTCCGGAAGTGATTTCCGCTGCTTCCGGAAAGGCGATTGAAATTTGACGAATATTGACGAAGCGTATCTATACAAGATATACTGAAAAAAAGGGGAGAAAAGGATGGAACACGCCGTTGTTGCGCAAAACCGGAAGGCCCGGTTCGATTTTCACATTCTCGAAACGTTCGAAGCAGGGATCGTTCTCACAGGAACGGAGATCAAGTCCGTACGGGCTGGCAAGGCGAACCTTCGGGAAGGATATGTCCGTATCGACGGCGGAGAGCTTTGGCTTGTGAACGTGCATATTTCTCCCTACGAACAGGGGACGCACTACAACCACGAACCTCTTCGGCGGAGAAAACTGCTCATGACACGCCAGGAGATCCGACGTCTCGCGAGCAAGGTACAGGAAAAGGGATTGACTCTTATCCCCTTGCGCATGTATATTAAAGAGTCCCGATGGGCCAAGATCGAAATCGCCCTCGCGAAGGGAAAACAAGCGCACGACAAACGTGATGCCGTCGCTGAGCGAGATGCGAATCGGGATATGGCCAGGGCTGTTCGCCGGAATCGGGAAGAGTGAGAAAGGGGGCGTACGGTTTCGACGGCAGGTTGGAGGGTCTGGAGGAGCAGGCCGAGGTGCCGTGACCTCGCTAAACTGCGGCAAAAACAATAATTGCCAACGATAACTTCGCACTGGCTGCCTAAGGTGTAGCCACGTTTCCTTCTTTTGTGCCGCTGGGAGGAAGAGAAACGTCACAAACAGCGGTTGCTCCGGAAAGCCCGTTCCCGTTTTTCCGGCTAAGATCAGGGAACTTGGAGTCGGCTATCCCGCCTTCGGGAGAGGCGGCTCGACATCAAAACGAAGGATAAGCCTGTAGTTGCCACCATGGCTGGCCCCTGTCGGACCGGGGTTCGATTCCCCGCGCCTCCACCAGAAGGCAATAGTTGCCGCTTGGACAAGTATCATCAGTCCTTGCGGCAACTGCTTTTTTGCATTGACTAATAAGCCGCATTATCTCTAAGAAATCTCTGAATAAGGCTGCGTCAGCCCCGCAGGGCGCCTCGCAGAGCCTGATGCGATCCGAGTCAAGGAAAAGCCAAAGGTCTTTATTCAGAGCTTCCCTAATATTACCCTAAGCACCGCACCAAACGGACACATTTCCGGACACGCTTTTGGAGGTGTTTCCGAAGTGTCCGACTTAGGGGGAGAAATGCGATACTTACTGACGTGACGATTTGTCGTTTGGCTCCGAAGGAGAAGAGATACTCCATTCTGGATTCGGAGCGGAGGGACTTTACATTGAGGTCCTGCCTGGCGGAGGCAAGCATTGGCGTCTGAGGAAGCAGGTGTAGGGCCAAGAGGTCCGCCGGTCCCTGGGGAAGTACCCCAAAATCGGGTTACGGGAGGCGCGACGCCTCGGGGATCAGCTTGCCGAGGAACTCGAACGCAACGGATTGCAGGTAAATCGGGCCGACAGTTTTGAATCCGTCGCACAGAAATGGCTGAAGATGATGGAGAAAAGTCGGACACATGGGCACGTCAGGACGGTCACATCCCGACTTGATCGACTGATCCTCCCATTCATCGGGAAAAAACCGGTTGCCGACATCGTTACGGGTGGCATACTCTCCTTGGCGAAAAAGGAAGAGGCCGCCGGCCGGATCGAAACGGCCCACAGGGTCATGCAGATCTGCGGCCAGATCATGCGTTATGCCGTCGCCACAGGCCGGACTGACATGGACCCAACCTCAAGCCTGAAGGAATCTCTCGTTTCAGGGAACCCGGAACATTTTCCGACGATGACGAACCCCGAGCAGATCGGCGGACTTCTCCGGGTCATCGACAGCCTCAACGGTTCACCGATTGTTTGTTGTGCCGTCAAACTGCAGATCCTCACCTTCGTCCGCCCGGGCGAACTGAGGTTGGCCGAGTGGAGTGAGATCTCGAAAACGGAATGGAAAATCCCTCCGGAACGCATGAAGATGCGTCGCCCTCACATTGTCCCCCTTTCAGCTCAAGCCCTTGCTGTTTTGGACGAGTTGAGGCCCGTCACAAACAGCAAATCCCGATACCTTTTTCCATCAATCCGCGATTTCAGGCGTCCCATGAGCGATATGACAATCAATGCCGCCCTGAGACGCATGGGCTACAGCCAGCAGGAATTGACTGGCCACAGCTTTCGATCCATGGCCAGCACGATTCTCAACGGGAACGGCTGGCCGCCGGATGTGATCGAGAGGCAGTTGGTGCATATCGAGAGGAATACCGTCCGCGCCGCCTACAACCATGCCGAGCATCTGGAGAAGCGGCGGGAGATGATGCAGTGGTGGGGAGCGTGGTTTGAGGACCAGATGGGAAAATAAGAGAGAGCCCAGGGGCACATCCCTGGGCTCTCTTGTCATCTATCGCTTCAGAAGCCAGACTGGCACCAGAAGGAACAATGCGAGCGGGGAAACGCCCAGGGAGCAGCCGCCGCCGGAACTGCCTCCCGCTGTTTCCTGTTTGTCGGCGGTGTAGCTCATGTGAATCGTGTAGCCGGTGCTGCTTTGCTTTCCGTTTGCCGTTGCGGTCATGGTTCGTTCGCTGGTTTGGGTGAATGTCTGAGTTATGCCGTCGTAGGTAATGGAGAAATCCCCATCGAACGGGATATTGACGTTCATGGAATACGAATATGGAGCGGTTTGTCCTGAAACCTCGTTCTTCATTGTTCCGGAGAACGACAAGTACGTGATCGTTTCGCTTCCCGCGTTTCCGGATGTCTGGACAGTTACGCGTCCCTGGTCGCTTGCACTATATCCGTTAATGGTTCCTGATCCTTCGTAGTACCATGTTCCCGCAACGGGATACGATTCACTTCCAGTCGGGGTCGGAGCTTCTTTCAACTCGGAACATAGGACGACGTACCCGGTTACTGTGTTGTCGCCGTGAACAAGATCATATCCGGAGTCCTGTGCAATGTTGAACGAGTACCAATTGATGTCGTTTTCGCTTTCTGTTTGGTATATTTCAACGAAAGACCCGTCGAATTTTTTCGCGTAGACGGTGAAAACACGTGCGGAGTCGGTTTTTTTCACGGAATGACTTTCCTGTTCGCTGTATCCGTATGTTCCAGATCGTGAGTTCCAATCACTGACAAGCCCGGTTCTGCTGATTGCGCGTACCCAGTAGTAGCGACCCTGGAAGCTCCCGAGATATCGCTCATACGAATTAGTCCTGCCGGAGACTGTTGCGATCAGTTCAGCGGTTGAGAGGTCGTCCTCCTGGCTTTCCCAGATTTCTACATTGTCGTCTTCCTGGCCTTCCGGAGTATTCCAATACAGCATGATGGAACCAAACCAACCCATTGTTCTCAAATTCGTTGGTGGCTGGAGAGAACCTTCATCCTGGTAGGTCGCTTTCGGCTCGAATTCGAGAAAGAGTGTTCCGGGTCTGCCTGTTGCCATTATTGCCTTTGTGCAGCTCGGAAATGATTCCTTTGCTTCGCTGGTCCTATCTTCGATACTTGCGGTGTCACAAAGGATGTCGTATTTGTACCCTCCTCCCCATGCGGTAAGTCCTCCAAATATTACGGCTAGGAAAGCTAAGATCAGAATTGCTAAATTTTTTTTCACACAGCATACCTCCTTCTTTTACGCGTCTCATTCCATGCTTTTCTACGCGATTCGACCTCACTGGATAATATGACCACAAAACGAGCGAAATATCATTAAGGAAACCCTGAACAAGCTTCTCTAAAAATGTTCACAGCGGGAGGAAAAGAGGAAATGCCCCGCAAAGACCACGTTTCCCGCACCTTTGGCAGCGAAACGTGAGGAATTATCTCCGTCTTCCAACCCTTTTTAACCCCGGTAGCGATTTTTAGAGACACTACCCCCCTGTGGACAGGAGAAAACCTCTCGCCATGTAGAGATTGCACAGAGCGAAGAGCACGTACACGACACCGGTATTTTTGGCGAGACCTTTATAGCGCACTTTGGTGAATCCGAAGACGCATTTGACGACGTGGAAGACATGTTCAACCCGCGAACGGACTTTTGAAAGAAGACGGTTTTGCTCTTTCTCTTCTTCGGTGAGCTTTTTGTGCTTCGTGGCTCTTTTTTGGGTATAATCCACGGCGCGCGGGGCTTTCGTCCGGATCTCTTCGGTTTTGCCCATGTAGGCCGAATCTCCCCGGACTTCTTTTTCTTCTCCGTGCAGGAGTTCACCGATTCGGGTGGAGTCGTGCACGTTCGCCGGAGTGGTGACGAGACTGTGGACCTGTTTGCTTTCCTTGTCCACACCGACATGGACTTTCATACCGAAGTAGTACTGGTTGCCCTTCTTCGTGGAATGCATCTCCGGGTCGCGTTTCTTCTCCCGGTTTTTCGTCGATGAAGGAGCATGGATGATCGTGGCATCCACGATGGTTCCCTCGGAGAGTTTTAAGCCCCGGGAGGCGAGATGAAGATTCACCGCCTCGAAGAGTTTCTCTGCGAGCTTGTGGGTTTCCAGAAGATGGCGGAACTTGCAAATCGTGGTCTCGTCCGGAACGGGTTCGTTGCCGAGATCGATACGGGCGAAGCGCCGCATGGACTCCACGTCATAGAGGGCTTCTTCTACACCCCTATCGCTGAGGTTGAACCAGTTCTGGAGAAAGTGGATCCGGAGCATTCTCTCCAGCCCTATGGGAGGACGTCCTCTTCCCTCTTTCGGATAGAAGGGTTCGAGACGAGCGCAAAGCTCTTTCCAAGGAACTATCTGTTCCATTTCGGCGAGAAAGAGTTCCCGTTTGGTGGGTTTTCGGTATTTCTCGAACGAAATGGCGCTCGCGAAAGTTTTCTGTCGCTTCATCGTACCTCAGCCCCCTGGAAAGAAGGTCGCACCGGAGGAACATGGTGGCTTTGGGATTCATTTTACGGTCTCAAGGAAAAAACGGCGACATCCGCGCGGAGTTTTTCAGAGATTCCTTAATTTTATGAATGACCATAGTTGACCTTCCAGAAGGATGTTTTCGCGTGAAGAAAAAGACAAGAGGGGGCGTGTGATCTCCCCTTCGCGGGAGTCCAACAAAAAGAGCCCCTGGATGTTTCAGGGGCTCTTTTTGTTGGAGGACTATATTCAGGCATGCAACTTCTGAAGATAGTTGGGAAATCGTTCTCTTGCCGCTGGAATGGACGAGAATGTTTTGTCTGCGACATCGGAGATTCTTGTCCAGGTTTTTCTGGAAATGTCCTTATCGCTTCCGAAGACGACAGCATTGGGAACCGACAGCCCTTTGTTCTTGTAGTGAAGCATGGTGATCAGGGATTCTTTTCCTTTGCCCTCGTTGTTCACTGCGAAGATGTGTGCCATCTGCCCTTCCGGAAGGTCAAGAGCGCAATCCACGGGGTAAAGCCCTTTGGAATCGTGCTCAGGATGGCAAAAGTCGAAATGGAACGAGAATTGTGAGGTACGTTGAAAATATCGGACACCAAAGTTACTATCCAACCAAAACGGAGGTGTCTGAATGGCAAAGAACGCAACGAACGGTCGCTATTCGAAAAAATTTCGGCATGAAGCCGTCAACATGATCATTGAAGGCGGCTTGACAGCATATGAAGCATCGCGTCAACTCTCCCTGCCCAAGTCGACCCTGGAAAACTGGGTGAGAGCGTACAAGGCCGGAAAACTTTCCGCTATTGACGACCGACCCCAAAGCATCCTCCGGTAGCTCTATTGGACTTCATTCCTGCGAGAGAGAAGAGTGTTTCACCCATTCCCTGCGGCAGTGCGATGATGTCACGGTGCGGAACCTTGCGCTTGACGTATCCGGAAGGCTGCTGTAGAATCACCTCTGCCGCGAAATGTTCTTTCGGGCGCCTGTAGCTCAACTGGATAGAGCAACGGACTTCTAATCCGTAGGTCAGAGGTTCAAGTCCTCTCAGGCGCGCCACTTATGCAGGTATTCGTGCTCGGCATGTTTTTTGAAGATACGTTGCAGCGTTTCCGTCTTTCAGGGGTACAGCGTTTTTTCGGTTGTCTGTTCCGTGTCGGTTTTGGCGTGGTGAGCGTAGCTCAATTGGTTAGAGCGCTGGACTGTGGCTCCAGAGGCTGGGGGTTCAAGTCCCCTCGTTCACCCCATTTCTTTTTGCGCCCGTAGCTCAGTGGACAGAGCGGCGGACTTCGGATCCGTCGGTCGCGGGTTCGACTCCTGCCGGGCGCGCCAGTTTTCGTCGAATGTGGACCGTTAGCTCAACTGGCAGAGCACCTGACTCTTAATCAGGGGGTTGCAGGTTCGATTCCTGCACGGTCCACCATTTATTTCCGCCACGTTCGTTTCTGTCCGTAAAGAACGCAGGCCGTCGCAAGGGCGGCTTTTTTCGTTTTCCGCCGCCGCTCTTTTCTTCGCCGTCATCTTTCGGGCCACCGCCATCTTCCGCCACCCGTGTCCGCTGCTTTCTTCTTCGCACTTGTCTTCCGAACCGCTCTTCTCTTCTGCTTCGCTTTCTTCGGTGTTTTGTCTTCCGTTGCACTTGCCGCCGCCGTGCCTGTCGCCGTCTCCGCCATCGTTCCCTTTTCCCTCCCTTTCGTCACCTTTTCTCTCCTCTTTCCTCTCTTCTCCTCACCTCGTCCCCCCTCTCATCTCGCTCCGATCCTGTTCCGGCTTATTGCGGCTCACCGGCAGAATACTCTTGCCTCCGGTTGATTTCCGGTCCGCCTCCTCGCCTTTTCACCTCTCCACCTTTCCGCATCTCCTGCTCTTTCCGGTCGTGCCCGATTGGACCGGACCGGTTGTTGTTTTTTCGGCGTTCCTCGGGTATAGTTAAAATTGGCCGGTTCCAATGTGCCAGAGCGGCCCGAAGTGCCCGAAGGACAAAAAGACCGAACAAAAAGGCAGAAGGCCGAGAACGCAAGAGGTTGAAGCGCAGAAGACCGAAACGCAAGAGGCTGGAAAGCAAAGGGCCGAAGCGCCGAAAGACCGAAACCGGAATGCCGACGAAAGGGCGGAATGCATCGGGCCGCTGGAAGCCGCTGGAAGAAGCAAGAGAAAAGCGCGCAGCGGCCGGAGAGTGCGGCGGCCGGAGCTTGAAACGCATTGGGCCGGGGAGGAAGCGGAACGAGCGCAGAGAGCGGAGCAGGGAGCACAGAGGGCGAAGAGGAAGCGGCCGGAACGCACAGGCGGGACGAGCGCGGAGCAACGCGGCGAGGTGAGGGCGTGCGAGCTCGGGAGGCCGAAGGGCAAAAGGAGAGGATTGTTTTGGAGCTCGATGTCAAACGGGGAAAATCCATTCCGATCTACCTTCAGATCCGCAACCAGATACGGGAGATGATCTTTTCCGGCGTGTTACCGGAAGGATACCGTCTGCCCCCGGAGCGCCGCCTCTCGGAGGAACTCGGGGTCAACCGGACCACGGTGCTCAACGCCTACCGGGAACTGAAGGCGGAGGGGCTCATCGACTCCCACGTGGGGCGGGGCACGGTGGTCAAGAGAATGGATGGGTCCATCTGTCCGCTCCATCCGGCGACGAAGCCCCCCCTCCATTGGGAGCGCTACCTCCGCTACACCGGGGAGGAGACGCATGAATCGTTTCTGCGACAGGTCTCGGATGCGCAGTATCGCGAGGGGTTCGTCTCCCTCTCCTGCGGCGAGGCGGATGCGCAGCTCTATCCGCTTGAGACCATCCGGGAGATTCAGGACCGCCTCTTCCGGGATCGCGGGCAGGACATCCTCCGGCTCACCTGCATCGAGGGGCTGAAATCCCTTCGGGAGGCCATCTGCAGCTTTCAGGAGGGGCGGGGTATCGCCGCCACTCCCGACGAAGTGCTCATTTTCTCGGGCTCCCAGCAGGCCCTCGATGTAGTCTCCCGGGCCTTCGTCGAGCCCGGTGACCTGGTGGTGGTGGAGGACCCCACCTACGTGAACTGCAAGCGCCAGCTCCGCTTTCTCGGCGCCAGGATTGCGGGAGTGCCCCTCGACGAGGAGGGAATGCGCCTGGACGTGCTCGAAGGCATTCTCAAGCGGCGGGCGCCCAAGTTCATCTACACCATCCCAACCTTCCAGAACCCAACGGGGTATGTCATGTCCGTGGACCGGCGGCGGCGCCTGCTGGACCTGGCGGGGCGGTACCAGGTGCCCATCGTGGAGGACGATCCCTTCTACGATCTGCGGTACGAGGGAACGCCCATTCCCACCCTCAAGGCGTTGGACGAGAACGACTACGTGATCTACATCAGCACCTTCTCCAAATCCCTCTCTCCGGGGCTGCGCGTCGGGTGGATCACCGCGCCTCGTCCCATTGTGCGGCGGCTGGCCCAGGTGAAGAAAATCTCCGACCTCTCTACCTGCAGCCTCTCCCAGTGGATTGTTGACGGCTTTCTCCGGGGAGGCTTCTACCGGCCGCACCTCCAGACCATCCGGCAGGAATACGCAGGCCGCCGCGACGCCATGGTGCAGGCCCTGCAGCAGGGCGGGCGGCACGGCGGCCTGGAGTGGAACACCCCGAACGGCGGCTATTTCGTGTGGGTGCGCTTTCCCCGAGAGGTGAACTCCGCAGCGCTCCTCGCCAAATCCATCGAAAAGGGCGTCGCCTACTCGCCGGGGGAGCTTTTCTCCGTGGAGGAGCGGGGGCACGGCTGCGCCCGGCTCAACTTCTCCGCCTCCAGCCGGGAGGAGATCGTCACCGGCGTGGGGCACTTCCTCCGGGCCTTCCGGGAGTGCTACCGCGGGTGTCAGACCGTGGTGAAGCAGGAGATCGAAGAGTTGCGCCCCATCGTTTGACCTGCCGCAAAATTTTGCCGTGTGATCCGTCGCCGGACTGCCCTGCGGACAATCGTCCGCCCCGCCGCACGCCTTCTCGCGGCCAGGCTTTGCGACTGTCGCCGGTCTTTTGCCCGCAGTGCTCTCGCGGCCTGTCGTGACTGCCCGCCGTGCGCCGGAGAGGCGCCACCTACCCCCCGATGAGAAGGAGGTGAATCCTTGCCCTGGCGTGAGCTGGAACACACCGCGGATGTCGGTCTGGAAGTGTGGGCGGAGACCCTGGAGGACCTTGTGGCCGAGTCCGCCAGGGCTTTCTATGCCCTTCTCTTCGGGGCAGAAGCCCGGCGGAGCGACGCTTCTTTCCCGCCCGAGCCCTGCGGTGCTTCCGATTCCGGCGCTGCCGAAACGCTCTCCGGGGCTGCCCGGAAAACCGTCCCCGAGGTCGGCTTACCTGGTGCCGCATGTACACCCCGCGACGTTTCTTCGTCCGAGTTTGCCCCCGAGCCTGCTGTTGCGTGCCTTTTTAGCGCCGCCTCCCGTGCCGTGTCCGACTCCGATGCCAACTTCTGCGTTGCGTCTGATTCCCGCGCCGTGTCCGCACCCGACTCCGGATCCTGCGCTGTGCCTGCTTCCCGCGCCGCGCCCGGAACCGGAACCCAGCGCCGCATCGAGGTGGAGGCCCTGGACGCGGTGGAGCTTTTCGTCTCGTGGCTCAACGAACTGCTTTTTCTGCTCGAAGTGCGCGGCGAGCGCCTGTGCCTCCGCTCGGTCCGCCTGACCGTCCGCGCTGCCGACGCCCCTTTCATTTCCTACACCGACGGAGCCTCCGCCCCCGTCCCTGACCTGGTTTGCGCTCCTGGGGCCAGCGCCGGAGTCGTTCTCCCGGAACGTTCAGCCGGAGCTGGCGGAGCAACCGGCTTTCCCGGGTGCGAGAGCGAAGACGCCCCTGGCACCGCGTTCTCGCTCGTCGTGGAGGGGAGTGCCGTCCCGCCCCCGCCCCCTCCCTCGGCATCAAGGCCGTCACCTACGGCGGAGCACTGGTCATGCCGGGGCCGCCCGCACTGCTGCGGCTCTTCTTCGACGTGTGACGCCCGCATTCCGGCCCGGTGGCCTGACGTGTTTTTGTCGCCTCTGGCGATGGCATGAACCCTTCCGGAAGCGCAGCGGCACTTTTCGGTGAAACCGCGGCGACTCCGCGTCCGCCCGTATACGATTTCCGCTCTTTGGGCGATGCTGCCCCGGTGCTCCGACTCCGCATTTCGGGAACGGCATTCGCGCATCGGCGCGCCTGTGCATCGTCGATATTTGTGTATTCTCTGTAAATGTTTCAATGAGCGCACTCTTGCACCGTCAATACTTGTGCATTAATCCGATCTTGCTCGAAGGAGCGACGTCCGCGCATCGGCGCGATGCTGCATCACCTTGTGACGTGAGGAGGGAAAACCCATGCGATCCCTGCTGCAGAGCGACGACGGCCTGCGCTGGACCCTACCCCGGAGCGCCCGGGAGGGCATGCGCGTCCCCGGGCTGCTCTTCGCGGACGAGTACATTCTGGAGACCATCCTTGAAGAAAACGCCCTTGCCCAGGTGGCGAACGTGGCGACCCTGCCGGGCATCGTGGGGCAGAGCGTCGCCATGCCGGACATCCACTGGGGATACGGCTTTCCCATCGGTGGCGTGGCCGCCTTCGACACCGAAGAGGGCGTCCTCTCCCCGGGAGGAGTGGGGTACGACATCGCCTGCGGCGTGCGGCTCCTCGTGTCCCCTCTGAGCGAGACGGAGCTTTTGCCACAGCTGGAACCGTTGCTGCACGCCCTCTTCGTCGCCATCCCCAGCGGCGTGGGCGCCGGCGGCGCCTTCTCTCTGAAGCCCCGCGAGCTGGAGGCGGTGCTGCTGCAGGGTGCTCGCTGGGTGGTGAACAGGGGATACGGCGACCGGGCCGACCTGGAGCACACGGAAGAGCGCGGATGCTTCGCCGGGGCCGATCCTGGCGGCGTCTCGCCCAGGGCGCGGGAGCGGGGAGCCTCCCAGCTCGGCACCCTGGGATCGGGCAACCACTTCATCGAGATCCAGGCGGTGGACGAGATCTTCGACGAGGAGACCGCGCGCCGCTTCGCCCTCCGCCCCGGCGGCGTCACCGTCATGATTCACTGTGGTAGCCGAGGACTGGGGCACCAGGTCTGCGATGACGCCATCAAGCTCATGGCCCGGGCCATGAGAAAATACGGCATCGCCGTTCCGGACAGACAGCTCTGCTGCGCGCCCCTCGCTTCCGATGAGGCCCGGACCTACCTGGGGGCCATGCGCTGCGCGGGCAACTTTGCCCTGGCGAACCGGCAGCTCATCGCCGCCCTCGCACGGGAAACTTTTAACCGCTTCTGGCCCCAAACGCCTCTTTCCCTCCTCTACGACGTGTGCCACAACATCGCGGGCATCGAGACCCACCGGGTGGACGGGCACGCCCGCGAACTCTGCGTCCACCGCAAGGGCGCCACCCGGGCGCTTCCGCCGGGGCATTCCTCCCTGCCCCCGGACTTCGCCCGCACCGGACAGCCCGTGCTCATCCCCGGAAGCATGGGAACCCGCAGCCACGTGCTCGTCGGCACGGAGCGCGCCGCCCGGGAGAGTTTCGCCTCTACCTGCCACGGCGCGGGGCGGGTGATGAGCCGCACCGGCGCCAAACACGTCACCTCGGGCGCCGAAGTGCGGCGGAGCCTGGAGGAACGGGGCATCCGTGTGGTGGCCCATTCCGAGAGAACCCTCGTCGAAGAGGCCCCCCGGGCGTACAAGGATGTGGACAAAGTGGTGGAGGTGGTGCACCGTGCGGGCATCGCCCGGAAGATCGCCTCGCTTCGTCCCCTTGGCGTCGTCAAGGGGTAAGGCGGCGCACCCCCTTTCCCCGGGGGCACGCTCCGGGCTTTTTTGCACCTGTCCCCACGAACCCGCGTTCCGCTTCGGGGCTTTTTTTCGCATCCGGAATGTGCTTCGGACTTTTTCCAAACCTGTCCCGTACCTGTGAAGCGTCCCCTTCCTATGAATCTTCTCCGAACCTGCACCGGCCTTCGGAGGGAATGCCGCCGCCCTCGGCGCATCCCGTCACCGGAGGTGCACCCGGAGATTTTTCGAGAAGCGTTTCCCTCCGGATTCCGGCTCCGCTTGCCAGTGTCGCTTTTTCGGGACTCCGTTTGTACTATTGTCTGCGCCGCAACCCTTCCGCAAACGCTTCGAAACATCCAGATACCAGGGACACTCCCTTTTTTCGGCCCCGCTTTCGGCGCGCTTTCCGGCGCCGTTTTAAGGAATCTCTGAAAAACTCCGCGCGGATGTCGCCGTTTTTTCCTTGAGACCGTAAAATGAATCCCAAAGCCACCATGTTCCTCCGGTGCGACCTTCTTTCCAGGGGGCTGAGGTACGATGAAGCGACAGAAAACTTTCGCGAGCGCCATTTCGTTCGAGAAATACCGAAAACCCACCAAACGGGAACTCTTTCTCGCCGAAATGGAACAGATAGTTCCTTGGAAAGAGCTTTGCGCTCGTCTCGAACCCTTCTATCCGAAAGAGGGAAGAGGACGTCCTCCCATAGGGCTGGAGAGAATGCTCCGGATCCACTTTCTCCAGAACTGGTTCAACCTCAGCGATAGGGGTGTAGAAGAAGCCCTCTATGACGTGGAGTCCATGCGGCGCTTCGCCCGTATCGATCTCGGCAACGAACCCGTTCCGGACGAGACCACGATTTGCAAGTTCCGCCATCTTCTGGAAACCCACAAGCTCGCAGAGAAACTCTTCGAGGCGGTGAATCTTCATCTCGCCTCCCGGGGCTTAAAACTCTCCGAGGGAACCATCGTGGATGCCACGATCATCCATGCTCCTTCATCGACGAAAAACCGGGAGAAGAAACGCGACCCGGAGATGCATTCCACGAAGAAGGGCAACCAGTACTACTTCGGTATGAAAGTCCATGTCGGTGTGGACAAGGAAAGCAAACAGGTCCACAGTCTCGTCACCACTCCGGCGAACGTGCACGACTCCACCCGAATCGGTGAACTCCTGCACGGAGAAGAAAAAGAAGTCCGGGGAGATTCGGCCTACATGGGCAAAACCGAAGAGATCCGGACGAAAGCCCCGCGCGCCGTGGATTATACCCAAAAAAGAGCCACGAAGCACAAAAAGCTCACCGAAGAAGAGAAAGAGCAAAACCGTCTTCTTTCAAAAGTCCGTTCGCGGGTTGAACATGTCTTCCACGTCGTCAAATGCGTCTTCGGATTCACCAAAGTGCGCTATAAAGGTCTCGCCAAAAATACCGGTGTCGTGTACGTGCTCTTCGCTCTGTGCAATCTCTACATGGCGAGAGGTTTTCTCCTGTCCACAGGGGGGTAGTGTCTCTAAAAATCGCTACCGGGGTTAAAAAGGGTTGGAAGACGGAGATAATTCCTCACGTTTCGCTGCCAAAGGTGCGGGAAACGTGGTCTTTGCGGGGCATTTCCTCTTTTCCTCCCGCTGTGAACATTTTTAGAGAAGCTTGTTCAGGGTTTCCTTAAGGTTTTACTTTCGATTCCACATTCAGACTTGACGGGATGGGGTACCGTGCATATAATGTTCCTCGCTGGCCGGGCTGGCGGAAAGGTAGACGCATGGGACTTAAAATCCCAGGGAGCGAATCCATGCGGGTTCGAGTCCCGCGCCCGGCACCAAGAGGGTATCGCGGGGTGGAGCAGTCAGGAAGCTCGTCGGGCTCATAACCCGAAGGTCGCAGGTTCAAATCCTGCCCCCGCAACCAACGGCGGTGTAGCTCAGTTGGCTAGAGCATGCGGTTCATACCCGCAGTGTCACTGGTTCAATTCCAGTCACCGCCACCAGGAATTCAAGGCGGTTCACCGACGAGGTGAACCGCTTTTTTCGTATCGTCCGCGACGGCAGAAGAGACTTGGTTATCTCTCCCCTGTCGCTGCCTATGAGAAACAATTTTTCAAAGAGCAGTAGGCTGCTTACATGTTTTGGTGTCCGCTATTGACGACCGACCCCATGATGACCGATCCCAATTGACGACCGACCCCAGTCGCTTTTCTCGCCTTGCTGGCCGCTTTTTCCGCGTGACCTATCGCTTTTAGGTAGTGTTTTAGGTAGTGTCTGTCGAGGTGGTCGCGTCACCTCGGGTGCTACTTCCAGAAAGAAACCGATGACCCGAAAGGAGGCGAACTGCCATGGCGCGGCCTGATCCCGACTCTGGCGCCGACTTCACCGTCAATCCCGGCCCGGCATCCGGCGCTTTTCCCGCATCTACTTCCACCACCGCGCCGCGCCTGCGCGTTCCCCCCGACGTGGCCCGGGCCTTCCGCGAGGCGGGAAAGCGCCAGGGGTGGTGGCAGTGCACGGACCCCCTCGTCGTGGCCGTCTCCGGGGGTGGCGATTCCATGGCCCTGCTCCTGCTCTTCGCCTCGCTTTGGCACCGGCAGCGGCTTGTGGTGGCCCATCTGGAGCACGGCATCCGCGGCGAAGCATCCCTGGCGGACGCCCGCTTCGTGGAGGAGTGGGCGCGGCGTCTCGCCCTTCCCTTCGAGATGGAGCGGGGAAACGTGCTCGGCCGCAGAGAAAAGGGCGAGAGCGTCGAGGCCGCGGCGCGGCGGATCCGCTACGCCTTCCTCGACGACGTGCGCCGCCGCCGGGGCGCTCGCTGGGTGGCCACGGCGCACACCCTGGACGATCAGGCGGAGTCCGTGCTGCACCACATCCTCCGGGGGACGGGCCTCCGTGGGCTCGCGGGCATTGCCGAAGTGCGCGACGGATTCGTCCGGCCCCTGCTCCGCCTGGGCGGGGAAGCGCTGCGCCGCATGCTCCGCGACTCCGGAATCACCTGGTGCGAGGACGCCACCAACCGAGAGACCACCTACCTGCGCAACCGTCTCCGCCGGGAGGTGCTTCCCTACCTGGCCAAGACCGTCAACGAGAACGCCTTGGCCCATCTCGCGGCCCTCGGAGAGGACGCCGCCGAGGCGGAGTCGCTCCGGCGGCGGCGCACCGAAGCGCTGCTGCCCACCCTGAGGGTGGATCTTCCCTACGGAAAGTGTGTCTGGCGCGTCGCCGCGGCCCGCCGGCTGGGGAGCTACGACCTTCGCCACGCCCTGCGCGACGAGGGCGAACGCCTCGGGCTGCCCCTGCTCTCGCGGCGCCGCCTGGAAGAGCTGGAACGGCTGCTTTGCACCTCGGGCACCTGGCGCTTCCAGTGGAGCGGCGAGGAGGAACTCCTCTGCGGCGGGGGCTTTCTGTGCTGGGGAAACCGGTCCATGCTCGTTCCGCCTCCGGAGGCGCGGCTGGAACTGGAGCTGTGCTTCCGTCCGAACCGTGCGGTCACCCGGGGGGCGTTCCTCTGGGGGACATGGCGTGTCCGGTGGAGCCTGGAGATCCTGGAAACCCCGGAGACTTCGCAAACTCCGGCAAGCCCGGAGACCCTGAAGACTCCGGAACCCTTGGAAACCCTTGATGCCTTGGGAACTTCGGCGCCTTCGGTAGCCCCGACAACCACGAAGACGCCGACAATTCCGGCACCTTCGGAGATCTTGGCACCTTCGGCAAACCCGAGGACTTTGGCGGCCCCGAAAATCGGAGAGATCTCCGAGTGCCTGGCGTCCCCCGAATGTGCCGCAGCCTTGGAAAGCCGGAGTGCCAGGTTTCCGGAACTCCTTCGGACACCAGGAAAAGCAGCGCCCCCAGGACATTTCCACGGCTGCCCCGCCTCGGAGAAGTGCCCTGCCTCCGCATGCTTCTCCGCGCCGTGTCCCGATCCGTGCGCCGGATCGTCTCTCGCCGTCTCCGTCGTTCTGCGTTCCGTGGAGCACCTCGACCTCGCCCCGGAGGAGAAAGCCCGCGTGCCCTGGTGGTGCCGCCCCGGAACCCCCGCCGTCCTTTTTCCCGGCCTGCCGCCCCTGATTCCCCTGTGGTCTTCCCCGCAGGAGACAACGGCGGCGACCTCGACTTGCGTCCTGGCTTCGACGACCACACCGGCTTCCGCCACGGTCCCTGCGCTTTCCCCGGAAGCGTCAGCGTCTTCGGCGGACCCCGCAACGGACACCCCCTCCACGGAGGCGGATGGCTCCGCCGCAAGGGCGCAGCTCTTTTGTTTCGCCTCTTTTCGGAATCATGCTAGAATAACAAGGTTCTCCGTCGTCCTGGAACGAACATCGGAATAACCCGTCGAAGTGCCGTGCAGGCATGCCGTTCATTTGCGCCGCATTCCGTTTCCGGAAGCCCCCACCGGGGCACCGTTTTCCGATGCGGGGGACATGTGAGCGGCCGAGCGAAAGACGGCGGCGTGAAGACGCGCGGAACATGCGGCGCACGGGAGAGAACGTGTGCGAGAGAAGAGGGGAGCGTCGGTGCGAATGGCGTATTCTGTGGGGGAGATCCTGCTCTCTCGGGAGCAGATCGCGCAGCGCGTTCGGGAATTGGGGGATGAGGTGTCCGCCGCCTACGAGGGACGGAATCTCGTCGTCGTGGGCATCCTCAAGGGCGCCGTGGTCTTTCTGTCGGATCTCGTGCGGACCCTGCGTCCCCAGGTGGAGGCATCCCTCGACTTCATGGCCGTGTCGTCCTACGGCGCGTCCACGAAGACCACGGGAGCGGTGAAGATTCTCAAGGACCTCGACGCGGACATCAGGGGAAAACACGTCCTCGTGGTCGAGGACATCGTCGATACGGGGCTCACCCTGTCCTACCTTCTCAAGATCCTTGAGGAGCGCGAGCCGGAATCGCTTGCGGCGTGCGCGCTGCTCGACAAGCCCGAGCGGCGGCAGGCCCCCGTGGCGGTCCGCTTTTGCGGGTTCTCCATACCCGACGAGTTCGTCGTCGGCTACGGACTCGACTGCGGAGGGCGGTGGAGGCACCTTCCCGACATCCACAAGGTCGAGATGACAGACTGACGGCGCTCCCGCGCCCGGAAAAAAAGCCCGACCGGCGGCCTCGCCCGAGAGAAATCCGGTTGACGGCGCCCCCGCCCGAAGACGGCGGACCGAAGACAAAAGACTGAAAGGGAGTGGTTTCGGTTTGAAACGACTGGTGAAGAACCTGGGATTGTACCTGGTCCTCATCGTCCTGGTCGTGAGCATCGTAAATGTGTTCCTCACACCGACGAAGGGACCGCTCGAAGCCCGTCAACTGAGCTACAGCGCTTTTCTGCACCACGTGGAGAACGGGCAGATCCAGAAAGTGACCATCTCCGAGGAAGGACTCCGGGGAACCATGACGGACGGGCTGCCCTTCACGAGCTACGCCGTGGGCGTGGGCGACCTGGCTCCGAAACTCGTGGAGAAGGGTGTGGAGGTGGAAGTGCTCCCCCCCCAGAAGACACCCTGGTGGGCCAGCCTCATGTCCACCCTCTTCCCGACGCTGCTGCTCATCGGTGCCTGGATCTTCATCATCTACCACATGCAGGGCGGCGGCAGCAAAGTCATGAACTTCGCCAAAAGCAAGGCCAAACTCTTCCTGGACAACCGTCCCAAGGTCACCTTCGCCGACGTGGCCGGATGCGACGAGGCCAAGGAAGAACTGCAGGAGGTCATCGAATACCTCAAGGACCCGGGCAAGTTCGCCCGGTTCGGCGCCAAGGTCCCCCGGGGCGTGCTGCTTCTGGGACCCCCCGGCACGGGCAAGACCCTGCTCGCCCGGGCCGCCGCCGGTGAGGCGGACGTCCCCTTCTTCAGCATCAGCGGCTCCGACTTCGTGGAGATGTTCGTCGGCGTGGGTGCCGCCCGCGTGCGGGACCTCTTCGACCAGGCCCGGAAATACCAGCCCTGCATCGTCTTCATCGACGAGATCGACGCAGTGGGGCGCCAGCGCGGCGCCGGGCTCGGTGGAGGCCACGACGAACGGGAACAGACCCTCAACCAGCTCCTTGTGGAGATGGACGGCTTCGAGGCCGGAAGCGGCATCATCCTCGTCGCCGCCACGAACCGGCCGGATATTCTCGACCCGGCCCTACTGCGTCCGGGGCGTTTCGACCGGCACATCGTGGTGGACCGGCCCGACCTCAAGGGGCGCGAAGCCATTCTGAAAGTGCACGCCAAGGAAAAGAAACTCGCGGAGGGTGTTAACCTGGACATCATCGCCCGGCGCACCCCCGGCTTCGTGGGGGCCGACCTGGCCAACCTGGTCAACGAGGCGGCGCTCCTCGCGGCGCGGCGTAACAAGCCCGCCGTCGGAATGGACGAGCTCGAAGAGGCCATCGACCGCGTCATTGCCGGCCCCGAGCGCAAGAGCAGGCTCATCAGCAGGAAAGAAAAGGAGATCATCGCCTACCACGAGGCGGGGCATGCCCTGGTGGCCAAGTTCGTGCCCGGCTCCGACCGGGTGCACAAGATCTCCATCATCCCCCGGGGACACCGCGCCCTGGGATACACGCTCCAGATCCCCGAGGAGGACCGGTTCCTCATCTCCAAGAAGGAACTCTTCAACCGCATCAAAGGGCTTCTGGGAGGCCGCGTCGCTGAGGAGATCCAGTTCGGCGACGTCACCTCGGGAGCGCAGAACGACCTGGAGCGCGCCACCCAGACGGCCCGACAGATGATCACCGAGCTGGGCATGAGCGAGAAACTCGGCCCGGTCACCCTGGGCAGAAAACAGCACGAAGTCTTCCTCGGCCGGGACATCGTGGACGACCGCAACTACAGTGAGGAGATCGCCTTCGCCATCGACCAGGAAGTGCGCTCCATCATCGACGGCTGCTACGACGAGGTGCGGACCCTTCTCCTGGAGAAGAAGGACCTCCTCGTGCGCATCGCCGACACCCTGCTGGAACAGGAGATCATCGAGGCGGAGGACCTTGACGCCATCATCGACGGCACCTACGTGCCCCCGGTGAAGGCCGCCCAGGAGCAGCCCGGCGAGACCCCCGCCGACCCCGCCAAGGCCAAGGCCGACCGGCGTCCCGACGCTGCCGGGGGCGTCCCCTCCCTGGACGGGCCACCATTGGAGACCGCCTGATCCGCCGCGCCGCGCCCTGAAAGGAACTGCGGCATCGCAATGCGCTCCCCGGAATGCCGCATCGGAACGCCGCCGCGCCGTGAAACACCCGCGGCAGCACGGCAGCGAAAGAGGACGTCGCAGCGCGGCATCGCAGTGTGACAGCAGAACCCGGCAGACGGCGGAACGTGACAGGCATCGGACGTGCCACCGCACCTGCGGCGCGCCGCCGCCGGAGGAATTCCCGAGCCCGCGCCGGAACCGGAGACACTTTCGGCTCCGGCGCGATTCCTCCCGAAAACGCGTTTTCCCGAACCCCGCCGTTTGCGAGAGATATGCCGTTCCTGGGGGCACCGCTTCCGCAGGCGCGTTCTCCCGGAACCCACCATTCCGAAAGGATTTTGATCCCGAAAGGACTCGATCATGCAGGACACGTTCTCGCTTCGGGCACCCTGGCCTCCCTCGGGGGACCAGCCCAAGGCCATCGGGGAGCTTCTGGACGGGCTCGAAGGCGGAGCCCGCTTCCAGACCCTGCTGGGCGTCACCGGAAGCGGCAAAACCTTCACTATCGCCAATGTTGCGGCGCAGCTGAACCGCCCCGTGCTCGTGCTGGCCCACAACAAGACCCTTGCGGCCCAGCTCTACAGCGAATTCAAACTCTTCTTTCCCGACAACGCCGTGCACTACTTCGTCAGCTACTACGACTACTACCAGCCCGAGGCCTATGTCCCCGCCCAGGACCTCTACATCGAAAAGGACGCCTCCATCAACGAGCGCATCGAAAAACTCCGCCTTGCCACCACCAAGGCCCTGCTGGAGCGGCGGGACGTCATCGTCGTGGCCAGCGTCTCCTGCATCTACGGCCTGGGACAGCGCAAGAACTACGAGGACGCGGTGTTCTCCTTCGCCGTGGGGGACCACATGGACCGGCGGCACTTTTTGGAGCGCCTCCTGGAGAACTACTACGAGCGGAACGACTTCACCCTGGAGCGAGGCAACTTCCGCGTCCGGGGCGACGTGGTGGAGCTGTACCCCGCCTACAGCGACACGGCGCTGCGCATCTGCTTCTTCGATGAAGAGATCGAGCGCATCGACGAAATCGACCCCGTCTCGGGAGGGCAGGTGGTCTCCAAGCTCCGGGCCTCCATTTTCCCCGCCCAGCACTACGTCACCAGCCGCGAGGCAATCGAGGGCGCCCTTGGAGCCATCCGGGCCGATCTGGACCGGCGCGTGGCGGAACTCAACGGGGCCGGACGGATCGTGGAGGCCCACCGCCTCGCCCAGCGGACCCGCTACGACCTGGAGATGCTCTCCGAAGTGGGCTACTGCTCGGGCATCGAGAACTACTCGGTCTATCTCGACGGCAGACGGACCGGCGAACAACCGGGAACCCTTCTCGACTTCTTTCCCCGGGACTTCATCATGGTCATCGACGAATCGCACATGACCATCCCCCAGATCCGTGGCATGTACAACGGCGATCGGGCGCGGAAGGAAACCCTTGTGGAGCACGGATTCCGCCTTCCCACCGCCCTGGACAACCGCCCCCTCACCTGGGAGGAGTTCTCCGGATTCATGCACCAGGTTATCTTCGTCTCCGCCACTCCCGGCGACTGGGAGCTGGAGCACTCCGATCGGGTGGTGGAGCAGATTGTCCGCCCCACGGGTGTGGTGGACCCCAAAGTGCTGGTGCTTCCCGCGAAGACCCAGGTGGATGACCTGCTGGACCGCCTGCGGGACGTCGTCGCACGGGGAGAGCGCGCCCTTGTGACCACCCTCACCAAACGCTCCGCCGAGGACTTCGCGGAATACCTGGTGGAGCTGGGCATAAAGGGAAAATACATCCACTCCGAGCTGGACGCCTTCGAGCGAGCGGACCTGCTGCGGGAGATCCGCGAGGGCACCATCGACGTCCTCGTGGGCATCAACCTCCTCCGGGAGGGCATCGACCTTCCGGAGGTCTCCCTCGTGGCCATTCTCGACGCCGATCGCGAGGGCTTCCTGCGTTCCACCAGATCCCTGGTGCAGATCATCGGCAGGGCCGCCCGCAACATCGGCGGCACGGTCATCCTCTATGCCGACGAGATCACCGAGAGCATCCGTCGGGCCGTGGAAGAGACCGACCGGCGTCGGGCCATCCAGGAAGCCTATAATCAGGAACACGGCATCACTCCCCGGAGCATCCGCAAGGACGTGGCAAGTCTTTTGCCCCCGGGCCTGACGGAGGAAGCGGTCCTCGACGGCTCCGCCGACGCTGCCGGAGCCGCCTCTCCCGAGGCGACGGAGGCCATGCTCGAAAAGCTCATGTGGGAAGCGGTGGAAAAACTCGATTTCGAAAAGGCGGCAAAGCTTCGCGACCGCCTTCTGGACCTGCGTGGAGGTGTAACAACTCGTGTCGCAAACCCACATCGTCGTAAGGGGCGCAAAAGAACATAACCTGAAGAACATCTCCGTCTCCATTCCCAAGAACCGCCTCGTGGTCATCACCGGGCCGTCCGGCTCCGGCAAGTCCTCCCTGGCGTTCGACACCATCTACGCCGAGGGGCAGCGGCGCTACATCGAATCTCTCTCGGCCTATGCGCGGCAGTTTCTCGGCATGCAGAGCAAGCCCGATGTGGAGGACATCGCCGGGCTCTCCCCGGCCATCTCCATCGAGCAGAAGGGGCGCTCCCACAACCCCCGGTCCACCGTGGGCACCGTCACGGAAATCTACGACCACCTGCGCCTCCTCTTCGGCAGAGTCGGCGTGCCCACTTGTCCCGACTGCGGCGAGCCCCTCGCCCGGTATTCCCTGGACCAGATCGTGGACCTCATCCTCCGGGACTACCCGGAGAAAAAGATCGAGATCCTCTCCCCGGTGGTGCGGAGCAAAAAGGGGGAACACCGTAACCTCTTCCAGCAGATTCGCCAGAAGGGATTCCTCCGGGCCCGGGTGGACGGCGTCGTCTACTGGCTCGAAGAGGAGATCTCCCTGGAGAAGAACAAGAAGCACGTCGTGGAGATCGTGGTGGACAGGCTCACCGCCCGGGCGGACAAGCGCGACCGCCTCGCCGAGGCGGTGGAGACCGCCCTCGCGGAGAGCGCCGGCTTCGTCCTCCTCGTCATCGAGGGGGGAGAAGAGCGGCTCCTCACGGAGAATTATGTGTGCCCCCACTGCGACACGGCCTTCCCCGAGATCGACCCCCGGCTCTTCTCCTTCAACAACCCCTACGGCGCCTGCCCCGCCTGCATGGGCCTCGGAAGCCACGAGTTCTTCCCCCCCGAGCTGGCGGTGGTCCCCAACCGCAGCATCGCCGAGGGTGCCCTGCTGCCCTGGAACGGACCGCAGCACTACATGCTCCGGCGCCTGGGACACCTCGCCGAGGCCCTGGGGTGGGATCTTGCCGGCCCATTCGAGAAACTTCCCGAGGAGATTCGCACCCACATCCTCCAGGGACACCCCGACAAAGTCCCCATGACCTACAACGAGCGCGGCGTGGAGCAGCAGTACATGGGGCGCTACGAAGGGCTCCTCCCCTGGCTCGAGCGCCGCTGGGAGGAGACCGAGTCCGACGCCGTGAAGGAAGAACTCGCCCGGTTCCGCTCCGAGAAAATCTGCGACGCCTGCGGTGGCCTGCGCCTTCGCCCCGAGGCTCTCGCCATCAAGGTCGGTCCCTACGGCATCGGCGACATGGTGCGCATGCCCGTGTCCGACCTCTATCGGGCCGTCTCAGAACTCAACCTTCCCGAAAACGCCAGCGCCGTGGCCCACCAAGTGCTGGAGGAACTCAAGAAACGCGTCGGCTTCCTCGTGGACGTGGGAGCCGAGTACCTCTCCCTCTCCCGGCGCTCCGACACCCTGAGCGGCGGCGAGAGCCAGCGGATCCGCCTCGCCACCCAAATCGGCTCCAAACTCTCGGGCGTGCTCTATGTGCTCGACGAGCCCACCATCGGCCTGCACCCCCGGGACACGGGGCGCCTGCTCAAGACCCTGGAGGAAATCCGCGACTTGGGCAACACCGTGCTCATCGTGGAGCACGACCGGGAGACCATGCTCGCCGCGGAGTACCTCGTCGAGATGGGGCCCGGCGCGGGCGAGCACGGCGGCCACATCGTCGCCGCAGGGACGCCTGAGGAGATCGCCCGGGAACCCCGCTGCCTCACCGGCCCCTACCTCAAAGGAGAAATCTGCGGTGCCGTTCTCCCCGCGGGGGGCCGGCGCACAGCCCGGGGGGTCCTCCAGGTGTTCGGCGCGGAAGAGCACAACCTAAAGGACCTGGATGTCTCCATTCCCCTGGGCGTCCTCACGTGTCTCACCGGCGTCTCCGGCTCCGGCAAGAGCACCTTCATGCACGACGTGCTCTACCGCGGACTCCGGCAACGCCTCGACGCCTCCTTCCGGGAGCGCCCGGGCAGACACCGCACCATCGAGGGCTACGAGGAACTGCGCAACGTCGTCCTCGTGGACCAGAGCCCCATCGGCAGAACCCCCCGCTCCAACCCCGCCACCTACACGGGGGTGTTCACCGCCATCCGGGAACTCTTCTCTGCGCTTCCCGAGGCCAAGCTCCGGGGTTACGGACCGGGGCGCTTCAGCTTCAACGTCCCGGGACACCGGGGGGGCCGCTGCGAGGCCTGCAAGGGCGACGGCGTGACCAAAGTCTCCATGCTCTTCCTTCCGGACGTGTACGTCCCCTGCGACGTCTGCCGGGGAAAACGCTACAACCGGGAGACCCTGGAAGTGCGCTACCGGGGCAGATCCATCGCGGACGTGCTCGACATGACCGTGGAGGAGGCCCTCGACCTCTTTCAGGATCTCCCTCGCATCGCGGGAAAACTCGGCGTTCTCCGGGAGGCCGGGCTCGGCTACATCCGGCTCGGGCAGCAGGCTCCCACCCTCTCCGGAGGCGAGGCCCAGCGGGTGAAGCTCGCCACCGAACTGGCAAAGCGCTTCAGCGGCGAGACCCTCTACCTGCTCGACGAGCCCACCACGGGGCTCCACTTCCGGGACGTGGAGAAACTCCTCCACCTCCTCCACCGCCTCGTGGACCAGGGTAACACCGTGCTGCTCATCGAGCACAACCTGGACGTGCTCGTCTCCGCGGACCATCTCATCGACCTCGGCCCCGAAGGCGGCGAAGGCGGCGGCCGCATCGTCGCCGCGGGAACCCCCGAGGAACTCGCCGCGTCGGGAAAGGGATACACCTCCGGATATCTCCGGAGCTACTTCGGCGAACTGCGCCAGAGGACGGTGGCTCATGAACGGGTCGGATAAGCGCCGCGGAAGCGGCGGAAATCGCAAGAGCAGTGGAAACGACCGCCGGTCCCCCGGACGCTTCGGAACCGGGCGCCCCGGCAACCGCGAGGGCGGCGACCGCTCTGAACGTCCCGAAAACCGTGACCGCCCCGGTGACCGTGACCGCCCCGGAACCTCCGGCCGCCCTGACAACCGCGAGGGGAGCAACCGCGATATCGGCAACGAGCGCCGAACCTCCGGGCATCCCGGTTCCAGCAGCGGCGGGCGTTCCGAGAATCGTGCCGACCACTCCAGCGACCGGCAGTTCCGGCCCCGGAAGCCTCAGCCTCCACGGCCCGCGGACGCGCAGCCCCCGCAGGGACAGACCGACGACTCCTTCTACTGGGGGCGGCACGCCGTGCTCTCCCTCCTGGAGGAGACCCCCGAAAAAGTCCTCAAAGTCTACCTCCGCAAGGGGAGCGACCCCCGTCTCGCCGCCCGGGTCACCGAATTCTGCAAAGCCGCAAGCATTCCCTTCCTCTTCCTGGAGGCGGATGCCCTGGAGCGGCTTTGCCCAGGAGCCAACCACCAGGGACTCGTCGCCCAGGCCGCCCCGGCGGAACTGCGGGACATCGAAACCCTCCTGCCGCTCCTCCGGGAGAAGAACGCCCCCGCCCTCGTGGTCGTCCTCGACCACCTGAAGGACCCACACAACCTGGGCTCCATCATCCGCTCCGCCGAAGTGGCGGGAGCCCTGGCGGTGATCCTGCCCCGGCGGCGGGGTGCCCTTCCCACTGGCACCGTCGCGAAAGTCAGCTCCGGCGCCGCCCTGCGCATCCCCCTCGTGGGCGTGACCAACCTCGTCGCCGCCCTGGAATTCCTTAAAGAACAGGGACTGTGGGTGCTCGGCCTCCACGCGGAAGGCCCCGACTCCCTCTGGAAAGGTGACGCCTGCCCCTCCCGCCTGGCCCTCGTGGTGGGCGAAGAAGAGACCGGCCTCTCCCGCCTCGTGGCGGAGACCTGTGACTTCCTGCGCTTCATCCCCATGCGGGGACGCACGGGTTCCCTCAACGCCGCCGTGGCCGCGGCAATCGGTATGTTCGAATGGGTCCGGACGGTTGACGACACCCCTCGCTAGGACCGTGTGATCAGCGCGGGGCAGAGAGCGCGGAACAAACCGTTCCGCGTTTCCTGCCCTTCGCCCTCTCGGGACCGGGACCTGTCCGACGAGGCCGTCGTCCTTCGCCCTCCGCGAAATCTCTGCTGAAATCCCGGGTCAAAGCTCTGAAAGTGGGGGAGCGGTGGCTCGCTCTCTCGTCTCCATGCCCGTGGTACTATATCCGTGCGGGAATGTCTTCGGCAGAGTCTGGCGTGTGGCCGCATCGCGCCCCTTCGCCCTCCATCGAACTCCTGCGCGGGAATCCCCTGAAGGAGCGTGGAGCAATGCAGACTAGTGGTCGCAACAGAGCCACTTCCTGGCCGTATCCCCGGCACGAGGATTTCGAGTCGGAGCTTCGCGGTCGCGCCGCCGCCTTTTTCCGGGCCAGGGGATATCCGGTGCGGAAAAAATACCCCTTCATTCTGGCCGACTGGGAACAGTGGCCGTCCAACATCATTCTCGGAAACGTCGCCGCATACATCCGCCGGGAGAGGGAGCGCCGGGCGGAACAAGGGAGCGGTTTTCCTCTCCATCACTACCTGCATCACGGTTTAAGCAGCCAGGCCATGCTCTTCAACCTCGTCGGTCCGTTGGTCCTCGAAAACGACTTCGAACCGATCCGAAGCGTGCTTGCGGCAAAAGGCGCGGCATGGGGTGGCGATGCCGTTTCGGCGCACTTTGAGATCGAGGACCGAACCGTGTTCAACGAAGCGTACGGCCAACCTACATCCGTCGACCTGGTCGTTTCCGACGGGTCGTCTCCCGACCTGTTCGTCGAAGCCAAGTTTGTCGAGCGGGAGTTTGGCGGATGCTCGGTTTTCAAGCGAGGGGACTGCGACGGCAGAAACCCTGCGGAGCGTTTCTCGCTCTGTTACCTGCATCACATCGGCCGCACCTATTGGCCGCTGCTTCAGAGTCACGGCATCCTCACCCCGGCGTGGTCGGCGAGCCCGGTTTGTCCCCTGTCCGTCTATTACCAGTTTTTCCGCGAAGTGCTCTTTGCCCTGCACCGGAACGGCGTGTTCGTCCTTCTGCACGACGAGCGAAATCCCACCTTCTGCTGCAGAGGCCCCGACGGGGACCGGGGCCTCTTTCCCTTTCTCGTTGCGATGCTTCCTCCGGAGATCCGTTCCCGCGTCATTGCCATCAGCGTACAGGAAGTCTTTCAGGCGGTCGTGACAGGCTCCGGGCGTGACGGCAGACACAAGAACTGGACCGGTGAATTCGCGGAGAAATACGGTATGCCCCTCCCCGCGGCAAAACCCGCGTGAAACGCCAGACGGTCCATAAGTCCGCGAGCTCACCGGCCCTTGGGTCGGACCGCATGGTACCCTGACTCGTGCGGAGGCGCACGAGTCCCGAAGCGTCACTGTGGCCGCAGCAACCGGAATGTCCGAATGGCTCCGGATGGTTGACAACCTCCGGTAGGGCGGGTACAATTCCTTTGCGCTTGCGGGTGGTTAGTTCAGAGGAAGAACGCTTCCTTGACGCGGAAGAGGTCATAGGTTCGAGTCCTATACCACCCACCATATGCAAGAAGTGACTCCTTCTTTCGCCTTTCGGCGCGGGGAAGGAGTCTTTGTTTTTTCTCCGGCTGGGCATGTCCGGCAACGTACTCTCCCGGCGGGGTGCCGCACGTTACGGCGGGAGTGCCTATGCTCTTTCGCGGTTCTTCCGCGCCGCGTGGTACATGCTGTGTGTCGTTTCCTCTGCCGTTTTTCGCTTTTTCGCGTTTTTCCCTTCGTCACGTCCCCGGAACGGACTATAATGTGTGAGGAAAAGCACGAGGCCATCCTCCGACGGAGGCGCTCTCGACAGTGGGCGATGAAGCCGCGCAGCGGAGCCGGTCCACCGGTTTTTCCGTTTTTCCTTGGTGCGCCCGGCGCGTCCGGAATGTCCGGTGCGTTCGGGCGGTACTGGGTGGCTGGTTCCGGGCCTGGGTCCGAAGTCGTGTTCGATATGGTTTGCTTTGCGTGTCTTTCGGCTGCGATTCAGCCTCCTCCGGTTTCTCTTCGGAACAGAAGAAGACGGCGGGACGGAGGCAGTCGGCCGTCCGGCGGAAGAGGGGCGGAAGGGGTAGCAATGCGATGATCAGAGGAATCGGAGTGGACCTGTGCGGCGTGTCGCGCCTGCGTCGCTCCATGGAGAATCCGCGGTTTCTTGAGAAGGTCTTCTCGGAGGAGGAGATCCGCTATGCCATGGAGCGCAGCGACCCCGCGAAACACCTCGCCGCGGCCTTCGCGGCGAAGGAGTCCTTCGCCAAGGCCGGAGGATGGGGCCTTGCCGCGACGGGGCTCCGCAACGTGCGTCTCCGGCGGACCGACACCGGCCCCGTGCTCCTGCTCACCCCTCCTGCGCAGGATCTGCTCGCCCGCATCGGCGCCGACAGGTGCTGGGTGAGCGTCAGCCACGACGGAGACTACGCGGTGGCCATGGTGGTGTTGGAAGGATAGAAGGAGAACAAGGGGGAGGAGTGTCGGTGCGGCTTTCCGTCCCGGGATCGGCCCCACAGCCCGACTTTTGAGCGGCATTGGCGCGGAATTTTCACACCAGAGTGCTTGGTTCACCCCTACGTTGGCGTTCTCGTGGTGTTTTTCGCCCCGGTGGCGGTGTTCTCCACATTGGTTTGTTTCCGTGGCGTCACCAGGTTCTTTGCGAGAGAGGAGCGGATGTCCATGATGCCTCTGTTTTCCTCCCGGGCCATCCGGGAGGCGGATCTCCGGGCCTCGGAGGAGTACGGCCTTGCCGGAATGGTGCTCATGGAGAATGCCGGAGCCGGGGCGTACCGGTTTCTCCGGGAGCGCTTTCCCAGGGCGCGGCGCCTGGTGGTCCTCGCCGGGGCGGGAAACAACGGCGGGGACGGTTTTGTCCTCGCACGTCACGCCCTTCTGGATGGCCTTTCCTGCCGGGTCTTCCTCGTCGCGGACCCTGAAAACTACCGGGGAGACGCACGGAGCAACCTCGATGCGCTTCGCCTGCTCGGGGGGGATCTCCGCTGCGCCGCAGCCTGTTCGGACGCGCATCTCCTGGAGGAGCTGTCCCGGGCGGACGTGCTCGTGGACGCTCTTCTCGGAACGGGAAGCACCGGCGCTCCCCGGGGACAGGCGGCCCGGCTCGTCGCTCTCGCCGGGACCAGTGCCGTCCCGGTCTTCGCCCTCGACCTACCCAGCGGCATTGATGCTGACACGGGAGCGGCCCACGAACCCCACGTCTCCGCCGTGGCGACTGCCACCTTTCTCGCCCCCAAGCGGGGGCTCTTCATCTTTCCCGGAGCGGATGCCGCGGGAGAGGTGCGGGTGATTCCCATCGGCGTTCCCCCGGCGGCGGTGCTGCCCCGGGGGACCGACGCGGTCCTCTTCGACGCAGAGGATGTGCGACGGTTCTTTCCCTTTCGTCGGAGGGACACCCACAAGGGGAGGCAGGGGACGGTGCTCGTTCTGGGCGGTTCGGCGAACTATTCCGGCGCGCCCCTGCTCGCCGCTTTGGGAGCACTGCGCTCCGGGTCGGGACTCGTTGTCCTCGTCGTACCCGAGGCCATCGCGGACCGCTGCGCCGCGGCCCTTCCCGAGGCGGTGCTCGAACCGGTTCCGGGAACGCGGCACGGCCCGGGGACCTTTGCGGTGCTGGAGAACTGGAAATCCCGGGCGGAGGTGCTCCTGGCCGGCCCCGGGCTCGGAAGAGATCCCGAAACCCTGGCTTGCGTGCGGAAGCTCTGGCGCACCTGGACCACCCCGGTGGTGTTCGACGCGGACGCCCTCTTCGCCCTGGCGGATCCCTCCGGAGGCATTCCTTTTCGGGCTGACGCCGTCGTGACCCCCCACGAGGGAGAGTGCGCCCGTCTACTCGGCCTTCGGAGCACCGACGTGGCCGCCGCCCGCCTCGATGCGGTCCGTCGTCTCGGAGAAGCCCTGGGGTGTGCGGTGCTCAAGGGGCCACACACGCTAGTCCATTTGCCGGATATACCGAATATCCTCGGCGTTCCGGGCATGTCCGATCTTCCAGCGGCCTCCGAAACGCGGGAGACGCCGACGCCCGGCACATCGGACGTGCCGCCGATGCCGGAAATCTCCGCCGCGGCGGGTGCGCGGAGAGCGAACACGCTCCAGGTGCCCGGTGCGCCGGGAACGACCCTCGTCATCGCTGCGGGCTCGCCTGGCCTTGCTGTTCCAGGCTCTGGGGACGTGCTTGGGGGCGTTCTCGCGGGGCTGCTGGCCCGGGGGCTTGCGCCGGGAGACGCTGCGGGAGTGGCCTGCTGGCTTCACGGCGCCGCGGGGGAGCGCCTGGCGGCGGAACGGGGCGAGGAAGGGCTTCTCGCCTCGGAGATCGCGGAGGCTCTTCCCGGTGTCATTGAGGAGGTACGCCATGGAAAGACTGGAAAAAGAGCGACAAAAGAAGCGGAAACACCGTGTAGACTGGGATGAGGAGGAGCGCCTCACTGAACGGAGCCGGATTCGGGGGCTCAAGTGGCATCTCGTGACCTTTTCCGCGGTGCTCCTCTTCCTTCTCATGATAAAGATACAGCACCGCGAATGGCCCCTCGGACCGTCGTTCCTTGTTCTCGGGGGACTCGCCTCGGGGACGCTTCTCATGATTTTGCTGGCTGGGAGGAAAAACAAAAAGTGACGCGAAACATCATGCCCCAAGGCGCGCAACTATCCCGGGAGGGCCTCTGCTCCGGGGGGGGCGTTTCGTCCTACTCTGGAGACACCTCCTCCGTTGATTCCTTTCTTTTTGTCGCCGCATCTCCCGAGGAGACGGCGCGTCTCGCCCGGGCCTGCGCCGCCCGGAGCTTTCCGGGGCTCGTCATTCTCCTCGAGGGCGACCTCGGCGCGGGGAAAACCCAGTTCGTGCGCTTCTTCGCGGAGCACTTCGGCAGGCGCGGCGTGCGAAGTCCCTCCTTCACCTTGGTGAACGAATACAAAGGAGACCCCCTCCTCGTGCACGCCGATCTCTACCGCATTTCCTCCGGCGATCCGGTCCTCCGCGACCTGGAGGAGGCGCTTCGGGCCGGGGCCATTCTTCTGGTGGAATGGGCGGACCGCTGGACGGACGTTGCCGGAGAGGAGCAGTGGCGCCTCGTCTTTGCCTTCGACGAGGGCGAAGAGGGAGGGGGAGGAACCAAGTCTTTTCCCGCGCGGCGGCGCATCCACTGTACAGCTCTGGGAGAGCGGGCCCGGCGGAGCCTCGGAGCGGTAAAAGAGGACATGGACCTTTCCGGCACGAACGGCCCGGGTGCGACCCTCTTCGGCACGAACGCCGGAACGAACAACGCGGGTGGAGCACGGCCCGGAGAAGGAGGCGAAACGCCATGAGCCTGGTTCTGGGCATCGACTGCTGCACAAGGTGGACGAGCGTCGGTTGCTGTGAAGACGGAGCCCCTCTGGGGGACATCTCTCTCGATCTGGGGCGGCGCCAATCCGCCCTGTTGCCCTTTCTCGTGGAACAGCTCCTCCGGAATGTGGAGGCTACCCTCTCCGACGTGGATCTTATCGCCGTGACCACCGGACCTGGGGCTTTTACGGGTGCGCGCGTGGGCGTCGCTTACGCATCGGCCCTCGCGGAGGGGCTGGGTGTTCGGATCGCCCCCATGTCCACCCTGAAGGTCCTGGCCATGGCGTTCCCCGTGCCGGAGTTCCTCGTGGTACCCTACCTGCGGGCCCGGAAGGGGCAGTACTACCTCGCCGCCTACCGTTTCGCCGCCGTTTCTCCGGGCGACGCCGCGTTGCCGAATGCCGTCGTACCTCCGGGTGCGCCGGGCGCACCGAACGTTCCGGCTCTTCCGGCGGAGTCGGTGCTGGAGCCCACGGTCCTCGCCGAAGAGGAGGTCGCCCGCTTCCTGGCGGAGCACGCTTGCCGAAAGATGCTCGTCGGTGTAGGAATGGAGCACCTCGCCGCCGCCCTGGGGCCGGAGATCTCCCTGCTGTCCGCAACGGTCCTTCCGGGCAGCACCGTGGCCCTTCTCGGCGAGTTTTCCGGAGAGAAGTCCCTCGCACCACAGGAGGTCCGCCTGGACTATCTCCGGGGTGCGGACATCGGCTGAGGACATGCGGGCATCTCCGGAGCCTGCTTCGATCGATCCTGTTTCTCTTCCGCAAGGGATTTCCGGCAATGGGAACATCGAAAGGGGTGCCATCGGGCAGCGATGTTCCCCATGGTTGGACGCGGAGTCCTCGTTTTTTCAGGTAACGTCGGGCGGCATCGTTTCTCTTCAGCGAGAATTTCCGGTGCATGCAATGGGAACACCGGAAGGGGTGCCATCGGGCATCGATATTCTCTTTTCGCAAGGATTTTTGAGAATCGTCGTTTCTTTCGCAAGAATTTTCGCCGCCTTCTCCGGAACTCCGGAAGGGCTTTCCGGAAATCCTGCACAGTGCAGTGCCGGAGGGGTTTCAAAGAACCTCCCAATGTAATTGGGAGATTTTCGCGGTCCCTCCGGATAACTTTCCCTGTTCCGCCGGAATTTTTCGGGATTTTCGCAGGTTCTTCACGGGGCTTTCCCGACTCTGCGGAAAGTTCCGCCGCCGCCCGCAGTATTGGCGGCATTGTCGCGACATCTTCGCCATTTTGGGGAGTGGATTTACACTTCAAACGCAACAAGGGCTAAGGAACAGTCCCCCAAGAAAAAAACAGGGAGGCCCATGGCAAGCCCTTCGCTAAGATGGAGTCACCATAACAGCCAACTAGCGGGGAGGAACCGGCCATGAGCCACCACCATCTTGCCAGAGACGAGCGCGAGATCATCGTCATCGGCCTGCGAATCGGAGTATCCCAGCAGGAGATCGCTTTCCGGATCGGGCGTTCCAGGAGCACCATCCGCCGGGAGATTCCGCGCTCCAGCGCCGCATTGTCGTGAGGATTTTCATAAGGAAGCTCTGAAGAAAGACCTTTCGCTTTCCTTTGACTCGGGTCGCGTCAGGCTCTGCGAGGCGCCCTGTGGGGCTGGCGTAGCCCTATTCAGAGATTCCATAAGTTTTCCACAGCACCTTAGCACCTTCCCGATCTTGCGGGAATTTTCGCGGTTCTCAAGAAAACTTCTCCAGTGCCTCTGCGACTCCTCTCCGGTTGCGGTACGGTTCCGCGGAGAATTTTCGTGAGATGTCCCCGCTTTTGCAAGTATGTTTGCGAAACATCTCGCTTTCGTGGTGATTTCCGGAGCTCCCCTCTCCGACGGAGCCGAAAGGGGAGAAAAGGAAGGAAAATGGATCTGGCATATCTCTGATATATACGGTATACTTTACTCTGTACATCAGATTGAATTCAGCAGTGGGTGTCCCTGTGGATTCGGAAAGGTTTTTTGCGACTGTTCTGAATTTGGTCCCATTCCAAGGAGGTGACCGGAGAGTTTCGAGAACGCGGTCATTGTGGGGAAGATATCATATACTTTTTGGGGAGGGGTGGCAATGGCAATGCGACTCATCCAGGAACATCCCATACTCGATTTCGAGCATGGGAAGAAGAAGAAAGTGCGTTTCACCTTCGACGGCAGCGAGATGGAAGGCTTCGAAGGAGAACCCATCGCCATGGCGCTTCACGCCGGAGGCGTGCGGATCTACCGTGAGACGCCGGAGATGAAGCGTCCCCGGGGATTCTTCTGCGCCATCGGCAAATGCTCGTCCTGCTTCATGGTCGTGGACGGAGTTCCGAACGTGCGGACCTGCATCATCCCCCTTCGCGAGGGCATGAGCGTCGAAACCCAGCGCGGCCGCGGCGAAGTGCGCAGCGAAGAGGAAAGGAGGGTTTGAGCGTGCGGACCACGGAAATCCTCGTCATCGGAGGCGGCCCCGCCGGCCTCTCCGCCGCCATCGAAGCCGCCACCCTCGGAGCGCAGGTCACCGTCGTCGACAGCGACTTGAAGCTCGGAGGCCAGCTCATCAAACAGACCCATAAATTCTTCGGTTCCAAGGACGAATACGCCGGAACCCGCGGGTACAAGATCGCCGACATCCTCTTCGACGACCTCAGGAAAAACGCCGACCGCATCGAAATCCTCTCCGACTGCACCGCCACCGGCTACTACCCCGAGGACGGCATCGTCACCTGCATGATCGGAGAAGAGAAATACTTCCGGATACGGCCCAAGAAAATCGTCGTCGCCACCGGAGCCCAGGAACGGCTCATCCCCTTCCCCGGCAACGACCTTCCCGGCGTCTACGGAGCCGGAGCCGTCCAGACCCTCATGAACGTCTACGGCGTCACCCCCGGCGACCGCGTCCTCATGGTCGGAGCCGGCAACATCGGCCTCATCGTCAGTTACCAGCTCCTTCAGGCCGGAGTCCAGGTGTGCGGCGTCGTCGAATTCATGCCCAAAGTCGGCGGATACTGGGTCCACGCCGCCAAGATCCGCCGTCTCGGCGTGCCCATCTACCTCCAGCACACCATCGTCGAAGCCCTCGGTGAACGCACCGTCACCGGCGCCATCATCGAGAACCTCGCCCCCGACTGCACCCCCGGCGGCAAACGCACCACCATCGACTGCGACATCATCTGCATGGCCGTCGGGCTCGCCCCCACCTGCGAACTCCTGTGGCAGGCCGGATGCGCCATGAAATTCATTCCCCAGCTCTGCGGACACGTCGCCCTTCGCGACCCCTCCATGCGGACCAGCCATCCCGACATCTGGATAGCCGGAGACGCCGCAGGAATCGAAGAAGCCTCCTCCGCCATGGTCGAAGGCCGCATCGCCGGACTCGGCGCAGCCGGAGCCTGCGGACACGGCACCCCCGAAGAACGCAAAGAGCGGTTTGCCCACTACAGCGAACGCCTTGCCGACCTCCGCGCCGGAGAAGTCGGCGAAAAGATCCGCATCGGCGTCAGCGCCGCCGGCGTCCAGAAATGGGAGGAATAGCCCCATGACCGACAACGAGAAGACCTTCAACAGCGGCATCCTCACCGGAGAGCGCCCCGGCGCCGTCCTTCCCCCCAAAGAGCTTTGGGAGACCAAGAAGAACGGCCTCGTCCTCATCGAGTGCCCCCAGCGCATCCCGTGCAACCCCTGCGCCACCAGCTGCCCCACCGGCGCAGTCATCCCCTTCGAGGACATCAACGACACCCCCCGGATCGACTACAGCAAATGCACCGGCTGCGCCCTGTGCGTCGCCAAGTGCCCCGGCCTCGCCTGCTTCGTCGCGGACCTTACCTGGGGAGAGAAGGAAGCCCTGTTGAAACTCCCCTACGAAATGCTTCCCGTCCCCGAGAAAGGGCAGACCGTCGCGTGTCTGAACCGCCAGGGCGACGAAGTGCACCGCACCCAGGTCGTGAACGTCACCCAGCCGTGGAAGGACAGGACCTACGTCGTCTCCGTGGCCGTACCGAGAGAACTCGTCTCGGAAGTCCGGGCCGTGAAGGTGGTGTGAGACATGGAGAAGGAAGTCATCGTCTGCCGTTGCGAGGAAGTGACCATGGAAGAGATCCGGGAATGGATCGGCAAGGGATACGATACCTTCGACGAACTGAAGCGCGTTCTCCGTGTGGGGATGGGTCCGTGCCAGGGCCGGGGTTGCCGTGAGATCATCCTCCGGGAGATCGCCAAGATCACCGGAACCCCCTACGCGGAGATTCCTCCCGGAACCATCCGTCCCCCGGCAAAACCCGTCAAGCTCGCTCTGCTGGCGGAAGGAGGCGACGAGCGATGAGCTGGAAAACACACGCGGATGCGGTCATCGTCGGCGGGGGCATCCAGGGGTGCGCCATCGCCTACAATCTCGCCAAGATGGGCATGAAGAACGTGGTGGTTCTGGAGATGAACACCGTCTCCTCCGGTTCCACCGGACGGTGCGGCGCAGGCATCCGTGCCCAGTGGGGCACGGAGATGAACTGCCGCCTCGGAGGCGCCGCCCTCGACCTCTTCGAACAGCTCAGTGACGAGCTGGGCATGGATATCGGGCTCAACCAGTGCGGTTATCTCATGGTTGCCTACAAGGAGAGCGAGTACGAGCGGCTCAGGCAGAGCATGGTCCTGCAGAACAGCCTGGGCATCAAGACCCGGACGGTCACCAAGGAAGAGGCCTACGAAATCTGCCCCGCCCTGTGGGCCGAGGACGCGGTGGGTTTCACCTTCCACCAGCGCGACGGACACGCGGACCCCTTCCTCACTACCTTCGCCTACCAGGAGGCGGCGAAACGCCTCGGCGTGGTCTTCCACAAGTTCACCAAGTGCACGGGCATCACCGTCGCAAACGGCAGGGTGACCCAGGTTGCCACCACAAAGGGAACCATCGACACCCCCGTCGTGGTCGATGCCGCGGGACCTTACTCCCAGCACATCTCCAAGATGGTGGGCATCGAGATCCCCAACTTCTCCGAGCGCCACGAGATCCTCATCACCGAGCCGGTGGAGTTCGGCGTCTGCCCGCCCATGCTGATGAGCTTCTCCGGAAACTATTATATCCAGCAGCGCCCCCACGGTTCCATCATCGGCGGGTGCAGCCCCGAGGGGCATCCCGAGGACTACGAGAACAAAGCTACCTGGAACTTCCTGGAGCATATGTCGAAGACCTTCACGAAACTGCTTCCCCGGACGAAGGGCATCCGGGTGGTGCGGCAATGGTCCGGCATGTACAACATGACTCCGGACAAGCAGCCCATTCTCGGCCAGGCCGACGAGGTGAAGGGCTTCTACTATTCCTGCGGTTTCTCCGGCCACGGGTTCATGTTCGGTCCTATCACGGGCCAGCTTCTCGCCGAGGACATCCTCACCGGCAAGACGTCGATTCCCATCGACATGCTGCACTATCGCCGCTTCGCGAAGGGAGAACTGATCCTGGAGCCCGCGGTGGTGTAGGGAGAAATCCTGCGGAGGGAAAAGCCCGCGAGGGGGGAAGCGTATCCCCCCTCGCTTTTTTGGAGTTCGCGTGTCGCCTGGAACCTGAAAAAACGATGGAAAATTTCGAATATGACTGTACAATTATTGCGAATATGGTTCATTCGCGAACTTTGTGCTTGAAACCTTGTGCGCAAGGTGTCATAATGCCGGTGGTGCATCTTGGCTGAGTCTCTAAAGGGAGGATGGTGCATTTCGTGAGCAAGCAGTTCGACGTACTCATCAACAAAGGATGGTGCAAGGGATGCGGACTCTGCATCGCCGTCTGTCCGAAGAACGTTCTCGAACTCGACGACCGTGTGAAGTGCGAGCCGGTGAGAATGGACGACTGCATCGGATGCAGACAGTGTGAGAATATCTGTCCGGATCTTGCCATTACGGTGAAGGAGCGTGAACAGGATGCCTAAGATCGCATTTTGGCAGGGGAACATGGGCATCGCCATGGGAGCCATCGCTGCGGGATGCAGATTCTTCGGCGGCTATCCCATTACGCCCTCGACGGAAATCGCGGAGGTGATGGCGGAGGAACTGCCCCGCCTCGGCGGTAAGTTCATCCAAATGGAAGACGAGATCGCCGGCATCGCCGCGGCCATCGGTGCCTCCATCGCGGGCGTCAAGTCCATGACTGCCACCTCTGGTCCCGGCTTCTCCCTGAAGCAGGAAAACCTGGGCCTGGCCTACATGGCGGAGATCCCCCTCGTGGTGGTGGACGTCATGCGCGGCGGTCCCTCCACGGGACTTCCCACGAAAATATCCCAGCAGGACGTCATGCAGGCCCGCTGGGGCTCCCACGGCGACCACGGCACTATCGCCTACGCACCGTCCTCCGTGCAGGAGTGCTACGAAATCACCGTCGAGGCGTTCAACATGGCGGAACGCTTCCGGCAGCCCGTGCTCATCATGAACGACGAAGTGCTTGGCCACATGCGCGAAAAAGTCATCGTTCCCGAGGAAGACACCCTTGTGCTCGTGGACCGCAAGCGCCCCACGGTTTCCCCCGATGAATTCGTGCCCTACCGGGCGGACGAACAGGACGACATCCCCCCCATGGCAGGCATGGGAGACGGGTACCGCTGGCATGTGACGGGTCTCACCCACAACGATTGGGGATTTCCCACGAACAACGCCGCGGAAATAGAGAAGAAGATGCTGCGCCTCATGCGGAAGATCGACCGCTTCCGGGACGACATCGTCAAGTACGATACGGAGTCCGTGAAGGATGCGGACGTGCTGGTGCTCTCCTACGGCAGCGTGGCCCGCACCGCCCTGAGCGCCGTGCGCATGGCCCGAAAGAAGGGAATCAAGGTCGGGCACTTCCGGCCCGTCACGCTCTGGCCCTTCCCGGACAAGGAGCTGGAGGCCATCGCCTCCCGCGTCAAGACCATCCTCGTTCCCGAGCTCAACTGCGGCCAGATGGTCCTTGAAGTCGAGCGGGTCGTCGGCAAGGAACGGGTCGTCCGCCAGAACCTGGTGAACGGAGAGCTTTTCAAACCCGTGGAGATTCTCTCCAAGATTGAGGAGGTGGCCTGATCATGCCTCGGGAAGAAGTCATGAAATGGCTTCGGGCGCGCTTTTTCCCCCATATCTGGTGTCCCGGATGCGGACACGGAATTGTCATGCACGCCCTGCTCCGCTCTCTCGTCGCGCTCGACAAGAAGCCCGAGGAGACGGTCATCGCGTCGGGAATCGGCTGCTCCAGCCGTATGCCCGGCTACATCAACGCCTGCACGGTGCACACCACCCACGGCCGCTCCCTCGGGTTCGCCACGGGGATCAAGCTCGCCAAGCCCGAACTGACCGTCATTGACGTCATGGGAGACGGGGACTGCACCGCCATCGGCGGCAACCACTTTATCCACGCCTGCCGCAGAAACATCGGCATCACCGCCATCGTCATGAACAACAACATTTACGGTATGACGGGCGGGCAGGCCTCGCCCACGACGCCTCCGGGAGCCAGGGCGACCACCGCTCCCTACGGCGCCATCGATCCCCCCTTCGACATCTGCAACCTTGCCGCGGGAGCCGGGGCCACCTACGTCGCCCGGGCCACCATCGCCCAGCCAGCTCTGTGCGAGCAGTACATCAAGAAGGGAATCCAGCACAAGGGCTTCTCCGTGATCGAGATCGTCACTCACTGCCACACTCAGTTCGGACGGAAGAACAAGCGGAGTACCCCCGTGGACAACCTGAACTTCTTCAAGCAGGCGAGTGTCGCCAAGGCCAAGGCGGACCAAATGTCCCCGGAAGAGCTGGTGGGCAAGATCATCACCGGCGAGTTCGTCAACAAGGACATTCCCGAATACACAGAGCAGTACGATAAACTCATCGCCAAGGTGAGGGGGTAGCGACATGAGCGAGCGTTACGAAATCCGCGTGGCCGGTTCGGGGGGGCAGGGGGTTATCCTCGCGGCGGTCATTCTCGGCGAGGCGGCGGTTCTTCACGAGGGAATCAACGCCGTGCAGAGCCAGGCCTATGGTCCCGAAGCGCGTGGGGGCTCCTCGAAATCGGAAGTGGTGGTTTCCCGGGGCGAAATCGATTATCCTAAGGCCATGGCGCCGAACCTCCAGGTGGCGCTCACCCAGAAGGCCTGCGATGAGTATGTGAAGGACACGGCGCCTGGTGGTATCGTTATCCTGGACGACTTCTTCGTCACCGATCTTCCCTCGGTGGATGCGGAGATTCTGCATCTCCCCATCGTGCGCACCGCCCGGGAGAAACTCGGCAAGGAGATCGTGGTCAATATGGTTGCCCTTGGTGCTGCGGCCAAGGTTCTGGAGAAGAAGGGGCTTTACAACCCCGAGTCGATCCGGAGTGCCATTCTCGCCCGGGTTCCCAAGGGAACGGAGGAGCTGAACTCCAAAGCCTTTGAGGCTGGGTACGAGCTGGTACGCATGTGAGAAACTCCGTGTCTCGGAACAGGGGGCACGGTTTTGCGTTGTGGGTGCGGTATGGAGAGAAAGGAACCAACGAGACAAGCAAGGAGGGGTACCTCATGGCGATCCAGAAACGGACGTCAACGAATGTGTTGCTCGATACGGCTCTTCGGAACTTCTACGCTGCCGCGGAGGAAATGCGGCTGGACGAGGGACTTGTGGAGATCCTGAGCCATTCCGAGCGCAGAACGTGTGTTTCCATCCCCGTCGAGATGGACGACGGCTCCGTGAAAGTTTTCGACGGCTACAGAGTGCAGCATTCCACGGCTCTCGGTCCCTCGAAGGGCGGCATTCGGTTCCATCCTGACGTGTGTCTCGACGAGTGCGAGGCCCTCGCCATGATGATGACCTGGAAGTGTTCCCTCGCGGGGATTCCCTACGGCGGCGGCAAGGGCGGTGTGTCCTTCAACCCTCTGGACTACTCCCAGAAGGAGCGGGAGCGGCTCACGAGAACCTTCGCCGCGCGGATCGAGCCCGTGGTCGGCACCTGGACCGACGTGCCTGCGCCGGACGTGAACACCGGCGGTCCCGAGATGATCTGGTTCATGGACACCATCAGCAAAATGCGGAACCAGCTCGAGCCCGCCATCTTCACCGGCAAGCCCATCTCCCTCTGGGGATCCAAGGGCAGAACCGCCGCGACGGGCCTCGGCGTCGCCACCTGCGCCATGGAGGTCCTCAAGGTCTCCGGCAAGCCCGTCGAGGGTGCCACCGTGGCCATCCAGGGCTTCGGTAACGTCGGTACCTACGCGGCTCTCACCATGGTGAAGGCCGGCGCGAAGGTCGTGGCCATCAGCGACATTACCGGCGCCTACTACTGCCCCGCAGGTCTGGACATCCAGAAGTGCTTCGACTTCGTCAGCTCCCACCCCAAGAAGCTCCTCGAAGGGTACCAGCAGGAGGGCATGCAGAAGCTCGCCGGTGAGGACCTGCTCTTCCTCCCCGTGGACGTCCTGCTCCCCTGCGCGCTCGAGGGCGCCATCAACGGCAAGAACGCCGACAAGGTGCAGGCCAAGTTCATCATCGAGGGAGCCAACGGCCCCGTCACTCCCGAGGGCGACGAGATCCTCGACAAGAAGGGCACCCTCGTCGTGCCTGACTTCCTCGCCAACAGCGGCGGTGTCATCGGCTCGTATTTCGAGTGGTGCCAAAACCTGGGCGGCTTCTTCTGGTCCGAGGAAGAGTACAACGACCGCCTTCTCCGGATCATGCGGGACAACTTCCACCGCGTCTGGGACTACAGCACGGCGAACGGCGTCAAAATGCGCAGGGCCGCCTTCATGGTCGCCATCAAGCGGGTCGCCGACGCAGTGCGCATGAGAGGGGTTTTCCTCTAGGATCCACCTTTTTTCCGCAGCATGCGGAACTTTCGGGACTTCGGGGTTTCGCGGCGGCGCTCCCTGCGGGGGCGTGTCGCCGGAGCGTGTGCGGACCGGTGGATGTGCGCGAAAGAACATCAAGAAAAGGGGCGGTGGGCGACCACCGCCCCTCGGATCTTTTGTGCCGGGATGTACGGGGAGGAAGCGCATGCGGGAACTTTCCAGGGGATCGGCGCTCACGGCACTGCGCGTTGAGGACATGAACAGCCGCGGCGAGGGCATCGCCCGTCTCGACGGCGGCTTCGTGCTGTTTCTTCCCGGGGCGCTTCCCGGGGAGACCGTCCATGTCCGGATCGCGGAGGTGAAAAAACAGTACGCCGTCGGAGACGTGACCGGCCTCGACGAGGCGCACCCCTCCCGGGTGACGCCCTGCTGCCCCTGGTTTGCGCGCTGTGGGGGATGCCAGTTGCAGCACGCCTCGGAGCCGCTCCAGCTCGAACTCAAGCGGAACCTTGCCCTCCAGGCGATGCGCCGCATCGGCCACCTCGCCTCCGAGGAGGACGTTCCGGAATGCCGCAAAAGCCCCCTTGCCCTGCACTACCGGAACAAGGCCGCCTTTCCCGTCGTCCGGGGGAGGGGAGCCCTCCGTACCGGCTTCTACCGCCGTGGCTCCCACGAGGTGGTCCCCGTGGACCGATGCCCCGTCCTCGACGAGACCCTGGAGGCCCTCTACGGAACCCTCCGGGACCTTCTGCCGCAAGCCCCCTTCGATGGTTACGACGAAAAGACCCACCGGGGTCACCTGCGCCATCTCGTGCTGCGCCGGGGCACCCGGTCGGGATGCCTCGCCGCGATCCTCGTGTGCCGCACCCGTCCCGATGCGCGGCAGGAGGCGTGGATCCGCCGGGTTCTCACTCCCGCCCTTCGGGAGCTGGACGAAGAGGCCCGGGTGGCGGTGCACGTCAACGACCGGCGAGGGAACGTCATCTGGGGCGGCGACACCCTTTCCTACGCGGGGGGCGAGCGCTTCATCGAGGGCCTCGGCGACCGCCTCTTCTCCTTCGACCTCACCTCCTTCTCCCAGGTGAACACCCTCCAGGCAGAACAACTCTACGCCCACGTGGCCGAAGAAGTGCAGGCCCTGGAGGGACGGCGAATCCTGGAGCTGTACGCCGGAGCGGGGACCCTGACGGCCTTTCTCGCCGACCGGGCCGAGACCGTGACCGCCGTGGAGGAGTGGACGCGCTCCGTGGAGAACGGCCGGGAAAACATGCGCGCCCTCGGACTGGACAACGTCCTTTTTACGGCGGCCGACGCCGGGGCCTTCCTGCGGGACGCCCTTCCCGGCGGCTTCGACACCGTCGTGCTGGATCCGCCCCGGGGCGGCTGCGACGAAGAGGTCGTCCGGAACCTGCTCCGCCTTGCCCCCCGGAATCTCGTCTACGTCTCCTGCAAGCCCGCCACACTCTTCCGGGACCTGGCCCTCCTCACCCAGGGAGGCTTTCGCTTCCTGCGGCTCCGCCTCTTCGACATGTTCCCCCAGACCGCCCACGTGGAGTGCGTCGCCACCCTCCGGCGCCCCTAGCACCACGAAAGCGTTGGGGAAGCTCTGAAGAAAGACCTTTCGCTTTCCCTTGACTCGGGTCGCATCAGGCTCTGCGAGGCGCTCTGCGGGGCTGACGTAGCCTTATTCAGAGATTCCTTAAGGTCGAATCCATCCACGGCAACCGACTCCAGACGTGCGAAACCATGCTCCGGACGGTCTTCGAGTACATTGTCGTTAATTACAATTGCATTCGTTGTCACAGTTCCAACGGGAACGCGAGCCCCGAATTCTTCGGGGCGACGTTTGCCGCTTAGTCCGGGGCCACGGTTGGTGGACAAAATCACTTCCCCGAAGTAGCCTGCCCCGGTGTGCACGGCCGTTTCGGGAAACGTGTTTCGGAATGTTCTCAGCGGTAGATCATCTTTCTGGTCATGCCGCCATCGACGAGAAATTCCTGTCCCGTCACGAAGCCGCTCCGGGAGGAGGCGAGAAAAAGCACGAGGGCCGCCACGTCCTCGGGGCGTCCCACTCGTCCTGCGGGATGCTGCAGATGGTCCTCCGGAGTGAGGATCGGTTCCTCCCTTAGAGAGGGTTTTTTCCAATCTCGCACCTCGATCCAGCCAGGGCTGACGGCGTTCACGCGCACTTCCGGCCCCAGGCTCACGGCTAGAGCGTGGGTCAGCGCCACGAGTCCTCCCTTCGAGGCGGCGTAGGACTCCGTGTGCGGCTCTGACATGTGGGCTCTCGTGGAGGCGATGTTCACGATGCTTCCCCGGTTCGCCCGGAGCGAAGGGGCGCACTCCCTGGCGCAGAGAAAGGCCCCGGTGAGGTTTGTGGCGAGCACGAGGTTCCATTCCTGGAGCGAGAGTTGTTCCAGCGGTTTCTCGCACATGATCCCCGCGTTGTTCACCAGCACGTCGATGCGGCCGAACCGTTCCAGGCAGGAAGCGACCATGGTCCGCACGGAATTCTCATCGCACAGGTCGGTCTCCAGAAAGACTGTTTCTCCCCGGGGGGCCAGCTCTTCCTGGGCGGTGCTTCCCGCCTCCACGTCCTTTTCGGCAATGACCACTCCCATGCCCGCTTCGGCGAACATTTGGGCGATGCATCGGCCGATTCCCTGGCCTCCTCCCGTGACGACGACGACTTTTCCCTTCATCGTGGTTCCCTCCTTTGTTCTCGCTCAATGCTCAATGCCCAATGCGAATACTCTTGCCGGATTTCGGCGCGGTGTGACAAGTGCGCTCGTGCCTTTCCTGCCATGGTCTGCGTCGCTTTCTACACGATCGGATTACGACGAGTCGAGGACACGCCTCAAACTCCTCCGAAAAAGTCCTCAAGCTGACGTCTTTCTTTCGGGCACGCCTTGGACGAATACCCTGCGGCTGCAGGTGTTTTTTCAAGGGAGCCTGTGCGCGGAGGAGGCCGCAGGGCATTCGTCTGGAGCGTTCTTGTTCTCTATAACGCGTTGTCTGTCTCTTTGCCGGTCGTTTTGCCTGCCTATTCCGCCTGTTCCGTCTCCGCTGCTCCCGCGAACACGTGCTCGTCCGGAAGTGATCTTCCCGAGAGAAGGAGCACCAGAGCGGCCAGGGCGAGAAGGAGCGCGAAGGTTTCGAAGGCTCCGGTTTCCTGTCCGTACTGTACGGCCTTTCCGAAGAGCAGGGGGCCGAGGAAATAGCCGGCTCCCCAGAAGAAGAAGTAGGTTCCGGCGATGCCGCCCCGGATCTCCTCGGGAACGGTTTCGTTGACGAAGGCCAGGGAAGCCAGGTAGAAGATGCCCAGTCCCGTTCCTGAGGCGCCGAGCGCGCACAAGGCGGCGGCGTCGCCGAGGAAGGGAAAACCACCGATTCCCGCAGCGGCGAGAAGACAGCCGCCGATCATGAAGCGCCGGGTGCCGAACCGGTCGCAGAGAGGACCGCTCACGAGCTGGGTAAGGCTGATGGTGGCATAAAAGAGCGTGAAATACACGCCCATTCCCTCCGGGGAGAACCCCCGGACGGCGATGAAATCTCCGGGAATGTGGGTGATGAAGAGGCCGTATCCGGCCCCGTAGAGGGCGATGCCCGCCAGCGCGGGAGCGACGCTTCGGGACGCGACGATCCTGCGGAGCACCGCGAGGCTCGGTTTCGGCGTTTTCGCAGTCTGCTGCCCCCGGCCCGTGTTGCGGATCGTGACGAGCACGAGCAGTGCTCCCAGGCCGCTCAGCAGCGCGAAGACCAGGAAGAGGGAGTCCTCTCCGGCGGCCCTGCTCAGAAGAAGCCCCGCGAAGGGCCCTGCGGTGAGTCCAAGGTGAATGGCCGCGTTGTAGAGTCCCACGACCTTTCCCCGCATGTCGGGAAAGAGGGCGGCGAACAGCGCCGGCCCCAGTGCCCAGATGGGCACTTCTCCCGCTCCCTGGAGAAGGCGTCCCGCGAAGAGGAAGGACAGGGACGTGCCGCTCCAATAGAGCAGTCCCGCACCGGCGCAGAGGAGGTATCCTCCGGCGAGAAAGGGCTTGAAGCCCAACCGGTCGGCGAGCATGCCCACGGGAACCTGGAGTGCCACATAGGAAACGGCGAAGGCGGAGGCGAGATAACCCACGGCATGGGTGGATCCGGCGGCGATCATGGTTTTTCCGGGAAGAACGGACATGATCATGCCCACGCCGAGCATGAGCAGCAGTGCGGAGACGATGAGCCCCACGAGTGATGTGATGCGGGACACGACGATCAACTCCTCGTTTCGACGATAAAAAGCATTTTGAAGTACCGCATCGGAACAGCGGTACCCGTCGAACCCGTAGGGGCGACCGGCTTGCCTCAAAAGACGAACGGAAAGAGAAGCGGTGACGGGACAATCAGGGACACACCACCAATAGTTCCCGCAGTGAATCTTCGGGGGAACTGCGCCGCAGAAAACACTGCGGCCCTTCTTCTTCCTTCGGAGAGACGAGAAATGATCCGAGGGTCAGACGAGACTGTTCCGGCGGTACTTCGCCCGTGTCGCAGTCATGCCCTTCGGAGGTGGGGGAGAGGGAAGAAACGGTGTTCGTCTCATGAAATGTCCCTCCTTTCCGTGTTTTGTCGAGGGGAGATAGCGGTGGTTCGGCGTTCTTTCGGGGAAAATTTTCGCGGGAAGGTGTGGTCTCCTTCCGGATTCCCTCCCGTACCGTCCCCCATCATCTGTCTTCCACGATCCTTTCCCGCAGAGGCAAGCGGGAAAAATCGTTCGTTTCCGTTTCGGAGCGCCTTCGCAGAGAAGCCTTTTTGCACACACAGATGTTTGCATTGCGGCATCGTGCAGCGCGTTTGCGCAACGAGACGGGAAAAAGCATTCCTGACGCAAGTTTTACAGGAAAGCACCTAGGTCGTCAAGGGCGATACGGGGTGTGTGTGACGGAACAGGGCAAATACTATCTACCATTCTTCGTGGATGAGGAGGGGAGCGGTGTTTTTCCGGGCCTGGAGGCACGATGTTTTCGTTGTGTGTCACGTCTGCGCAAGAAGGTTTTCATGGTGTTCGGCGGTCGCCTGCGACGATGAGCCGCACTTGTCCAGGAATGCCTTTTTGTGTCCGATCAACAGTCCCATGTTGCGGTAGCGGCTGGACCCCAGCCACGCCTCGTTGGTTTCGGCGCACAGTGCCCGTAGCAGACGCTGGCATGGGTCGGTGTTCGGGAAGGTACGGACGGCAGGGTGTTTTTTTGCGTCTGAAGGGAGCGAAAAAAAGCGACGGTTCCGGACAGAGGATGAAAAGGAGAAAATGGCGGCGGAAGAGGCGATTCGTCTGGGACGGGGAAGAAGCGGTTCTTCCGCCTAAGGAATCTCTGAATAAGGCTACGTCAGCCCCGCAGGGCGCCTCGCAGAGCCTGATGCGACCCGAGTCAAGGGAAAGCGAAAGGTCTTTATTCAGGGCTTTCCTAAAAGTGACGTTTCGGGAATCGGCTCTTGCTCTCCTGTCTCCCGGAAACCGAAACAGAGCGCTGGATCAGGAGAAATCCGCCTCGGTACGCTCCCGGGGTTTTTTGCCCAGGTGCTTCCGCAGATAGGGACAGTAGATCGCGGCGAGGGGATTGTGTCCGAGCTTGCGGTCCTTGACGGCAAGGGTCGTCACGGGGCGGGTCCAGTTCTTGTGGAAGAGCATGTCGTGACCGACGCAGAGTCCGAGGAGCACTGCAAGCTCGCAGTCCGCCTCGGCGAGGACCTTTGCCTGCTGGGCTGGATTGCACGAGGCCTCGCCGAGCCAGGGCGCCCCCACGACGCCCAGTTCCTTTTTGCTGACGCCTCCCACCTTGCAACACACCGAGTGAAGGGTGAACTCCCGGGCGAAAATCTCTCCCACCACGGCGGCTTCTTCGGCCAGTCCCACGCAGAAGGCGAGGCCGATGCGGGAAACGCCCATGCGACGGGAGAACTCGAGAATCTCGTCCAGGCGGCAGAGCATGCCGTAGTATTTCGCCTCCACCTCGGCGCCCACGGCGAGAATACGCGCCGATTCCGGGTCCAGGTAGAGGGAGCGGCTTTCCTTGGGAACGCAGGGGTTCCCTTCGGCACAGGGTTTTTCCTTGCACAGATCACAACGCATGAGAGAGTCCTCCTTCTTGCTTTCCGGCGTATTGCCATTGTGCCGAATGTCGGTTGTTCAGGGTCGAAGCGTGCACTGGAAGAAACGCGGGGATCTGTTCACGGGTGCTCGAATTCGCCGAGTGCGGCTGGTTCGGATTTTTCTCGTTGTTTTTTCCCCGACTCTTCCAACTATACTACGGTATAATGACCTTCGATAGTGGTTCCCGTAACTGACTCGGCGAAACACTTCTCCGGCGCGCCAAGCACCTTCTGTCTGCGGAGGTGCGTCGGCGCTCTGCGGAAGCAGCGGTGTGCCCCGGAAAGTCGAAGGGAAAATCAAGGAGGGAGTGGAACTGTGAAAACGTCATCGAAAATGTGGTTTCTTGGGCTCTTTTGCGGCCTGTCTCTATTTCTCCTCGGCGGGTGCGGCGGAGGCGGCGGGGGCGGAAGCGCTCCGCATCCGGCGGACAGGGCGGTGTCGGTGACCAACAAGGGGAACTACTATGAGATCGTGCTGAACTACAACGAGGGTTTTTCTCCCTTCGAGGTGGGGCAGGAGTACGGAAGAAAGGTGCTCGTCACTGTGCCTGGGTACGAATCGGCCCTTGACTCCTACCTCGCCGAATTGGCGGAGAAGACGGACTTCCTCTACCAGCTCTTCCTCTCCCGTGCCGAGGAGATCCGAAAGAACCTGGATGCCACCTACCTGGAGGAACTGGAGGGCTTCGCGGACAACCTCATCACGGAGAACAAGCTCGGCGACGGCCGTCTTTCCGTGGACGAGTTCTTCCTCCTCAATCTCGTTCCCGACGTGGCTCGGGCCACGGCCTGCAACGTCCTCGCCGTGTGGGGAAACCGCTCTGTCACGGGAAAGACCCAGCTCGTCCGCAGCCTGGAATGGTTTTCCGGAAGCCAGGAACAGCTCTCCCGGGTGAACGCCGTGACCGTCGTGAAGAACGGTACCCGCTCCTACGCCATGGTGGGGTACGTGGGAATGCTCGGCATGCTCACGGGCTTCAACAGCCGGGGAGTCTTCGCGGCTGTCCTCGATTCCCAGACGGGAAGCGAGTACAGCTACACGGGATGCCGCTCCTACACCTTCGATCTGCGGCGCGCCGTGGAGAACGCCGCAGCGCTCGGCGACGTAGCGGACGACATGAGAAATCCCCAGAGAAGCTACACGGTGAACCACCTGATCTTTCTCGCGGACGGACGGGAGGCGCGGGTGCTGGAGAACAACTTCCGGGGCCCTGGTACGAACGTCTCCAGACGGGTGCGCACCGTCGGCTCCGAGACGAACCCGGGTTTCAATCCTGGCATCGCCTGGGGAATCGACGAGTCCATCGCGGCGGTCAACTCCTTCATTCTCCTGGGAAACACGGACAACCACACGCCTTTTCCCACGAACGCCATGCGTTGGAGCTCTATGGCGACGCAGCTCCGCCTCGCGGGGGAACTGGTGACGGGGACGGAGCTGAAGGCCGTCGCATCCTATTCGAGCACGGGCAAGCCGGGCAATCGGGACCAGGGAGACCTGTATTCCACCCATACCGCGCAGCTCCTCTATTTCTGTCCGGAGACGCTTGAGCTGGAGGCGTTCTTCCGGAAACCCTCCGTTGCCGCTCCGTTGCCGGACAAACCGACCTTCCAGGCCGTGCCCGTCAAGTTCTGACCTTGTCTCGAAAGGGACGTGGAATATTCGGGCTGGTCCGGCACCGTCGTTCCGTGAACTCGGGAAAAAATCCGCCAGGATCCTCCGAATCGCGTGCAGGATGGTGTGCACAGAGGTTCTTCCGAGGCAAAGGGGGTCACTGTGAACGCAACGAAGCGGGGCCAGCCCCCAAAAGACGTCCACCAGGGCGTTTTTCGGAACGACGCGGCAGTTTCTTCGGGAGTTTTCGACTTCAAGGGAAGGACTTCCGGAGCGTGAACCGGGAGGAGTCGAGGTGGGTGCGTGCGGCTTTCGCAACGGAAGGCTCGAACATGCCTAGGATGACCCACTCGGAAGAGTCTCTGTTGCGGTTGAAGTGTCCCCTCCATGTAGAGTCAAGAGGCGCAGCGGGGAAAAGAGAAAGAAAAAAGGTCCGGCAAAGAGGGGAGGTGGGAACGTGGATCCGAAACGGAAGCAGAAACAGATGAAATTCTCCATGGGGTATATGCTGATAGCCCTGCTGGTCGTTTGGCTTTTCAACGACCTGATTTTCCGCCCTCTCTTCATCAGCGAGACCGAAGTGACCTACAGCGATTTCCTGAGGGATCTCGAAGCGGGCAAGGTGGAGCACGTCTCCATTGGCGGCGACAGAATTCTTTTCAATCTCAGAAACGAGAGCACCGGCAAGACGGGACTCCGGAACGCGGTGCGCGTGGATGACCCGCAAATCGTGGAGCGGCTCCTCAAAGCGAAAGTTCCCTTCGAAGCCCAGAGCCAGGCAAAGGGACTTGTAGAGGCCCTTCTTGGCTGGGTGCTGCCTTTCCTGCCGCTTCTCGTGATCTGGTACTTCTTCTACAAGCGCATGTCCGAAGGCGGCGCGGGGGTCATGTCCATCGGCAAGAGCAAGGCCCAGGAGATCCACGGAGAGCTGACGGGCATCAAGTTCTCCAACGTGGGTGGCGTGGGGGAGGCGGAGGTGGAGCTGCGGGAGATCATCGACTATCTCAAGGAACCCTCCCGGTTTAACCGCCTTGGGGCCAAGTTGCCCAAGGGCGTCCTGCTCGTTGGGCCTCCCGGAACGGGAAAGACGCTTCTCGCCAAGGCAACTGCGGGAGAGGCGGGAGTTCCCTTTTTCTTTCTCACCGGATCGAGCTTCGTGGAGATGTTCGTCGGCGTCGGGGCCGCACGGGTGCGGGATCTCTTCGAGCAGGCCAAGCGCAAGGCTCCCTGCATCATTTTCATCGACGAGATCGACGCCATCGGCCAGGCCCGCTCCTCCGTCGCCGCCGTGGGCGGCAACAGCGAGCGGGAGAACACGCTGAATCAGCTCCTTGCGGAGATGGACGGTTTCGCTCCCAACACGGGAGTGGTCATCATGGCCGCCACGAACCGCCCGGAAATCCTGGACCAGGCACTGCTCAGGCCGGGGCGGTTCGACCGGCAGGTGCAGGTGGTGCTCCCTTCCGAGTCGGGGCGCCTTGAGATTCTCCGCATCCACACCCGGGAAATGCCCCTGGACCAGGACGTCAGCCTGGAACGGCTCGCTAAGGTCACCCCGGGCTTCTCCGGGGCCGACCTTGCGAACATCGCCAACGAGGCGTCCCTTCTCGCGGTGCGCCGCAAGGGGGAGAGCGTCACCATGGCCGATTTCGACCTCGCCATCGAGCGCGTCGTGGCGGGACTCCAGCGCAAGACTCCTCTCTCGGGGGAGGTGCGGCGCAAGGTGGCCTACCACGAGGCGGGGCATGCCCTCGCCGCCCATTACCTTCCCCACACCGATCCGGTGCACAAAGTGAGCATCATCCCCACCGCGAAGGGCGCGCTGGGATATACCATGCAGATGCCCGAGGAGGACCGGTACCTCATCGGCGAGGAGGAACTCCGCTCCCGCATGGCGGTCATGCTTGGGGGGCGGGCGGCGGAGCTTCTGGTCTTCGGCGAGGCCACCACGGGCGCCGCGAACGATCTGGAGCGGGTCACCGAGGTGGCGCGGCGGATGGTCACGGAGTTCGGCATGTCCTCCCGGCTGGGGCCGGTGCGCTATGCCGCGCCGGCGGGCATGTACCTTCAGGGCATGGCAGGAGGGCGGAGTGACCTGAGCCCCGAGACTATCGCCTGCATCGACGAGGAGATCCGGCAGCTCGTCAAGGAATCTCAGGAGAGAAGCCTCGATATTCTCCGGAAACACGAGACGGCGCTCCACGAGGTGTCCCGGATCCTCCAGGAAGAGGAGATCATCAGCGGCGAGCGGATTCGCTGGATCGCCGAAGAGTGCGACCGGAACGGAGTGTCCGTTCCCGGAGGCAAGAACGGAAACGACGTGGGAGGAACGGCATGAGAGCACATACGGAATATCTCTGGTTTTCGACGAAGGAGCGCCGGGAGATTCTGCGCATCACCCAGGATGTGGAGCGCGTGGTGGAGCGGAGCGGCATCCGGGAGGGCATGGTTCTGGTTTCGGCTATGCACATCACGGCGGCAATTCTCGTGAACGACGACGAGCCCGGGCTCCACGAGGACATTTGGGAGTGGCTCGAAACGCTCGCTCCGGCCCGACGGGACTACCGTCACCACAGGACCGGCGAGGACAACGGGGACGCTCATCTGAAGCGCATTCTCGTGCATCACCAGGCGCTCGTCCCCATCACCGAGGGACGGCTCGACCTCGGCCCCTGGGAGAGCCTCTTCTATCTCGAGTGCGATGGGCAGCGGAAGAAGCGGGTGATCGTGAAGGTCATGGGAATCTAGCGTTTTTCCCTCGCGTTCATGTTCCTCTCCGTTCCTCACCCTTTTTTCGGGGTTTGGGTTTTTCCGAACTCTCGGGACCACGGACCTTGGACAAGGGGCACGTAGAATGGACGGAGGGGCTGCGCTCGTCTCTGTTCGTGATTGTGGCGCACCTGAGAACCAACGCTCCCATGGCTTGGGGTGAAGGAAGCATGTTCCATTTCTGTGGTGCCTCGGTAAAGTCCAGGTGTCGCAGTCACAACTTTGGGAGGAAAGACAGGTTTTGCGGTGTTTCGGGAGATTCCAACGTCGTAACGTCCTTGCCTCGGAAGAGAGGGAGGCAGTGGGAGGCGCCGGAAAGGCAACGATTCTCGGGAGGTGTCCTCATGTTCGATCTGGTCGTCAAGGGTGGTACGGTGGTCACGTCTCGGCACTGCTTTCGGGCCGACGTGGCGATTTGCGGCGAATCCATCGCCGCCGTCGGAGAGGGACTGGAGGGGCGGCGGGTTCTTGACGCGGAGGACAGACTCGTCCTTCCCGGCTGTATCGACGCCCACGTCCACCTCGATCTTCCCGTGGGAAAATTCCGGTCGAGCGACGATTTCGCCTCGGGAACGCGGGCGGCGCTCTGCGGTGGTGTGACCACCCTGGTGGATTTCACCGTGGGGAGTGCCGAGACCACTCTTGCCGAGGACATCCGGGTCCGCCTGGAGGCGGCCCGCGCCTCCGTGACGGATTACGCGCTGCACGGAGAGATCGTCGGATGGCAACGCTCCAGGGCCGGAGAAATCCGGGAGGCCCTGGAAATGGGCGTCCGGAGCTTCAAGTTTTTCACCGCCTACGGTGCCTCGGGGCGGCGCACCGACAGGGGGCGCCTGCTCGACGCCTTCGGCGTCCTCTCCGGCGTGAACGCTCTCGCCCTGGTTCACGCGGAGGACGAGGAGATCGTGACCTCCCTCCAGGAGGAACTTTCGCCGGAGGAGGAGTGCATGGTCTCTCTCGCCCGGACTCGTCCTGCCTCGTGCGAAGCCGCGGCGATCCATGACGTGGCCTGGATCGCCGCCCGGACGGGGACACGGGTGCACATCGTCCACGTGAGTTCCCGGGACGGCGTGGAGGAGGTGCGGCAGGCCCGGCGGCGCGGCGTTTCTCTCACCGCCGAGACCTGTCCTCAGTATCTGCTCCTTACGGAGAAGGTTTATGCAACGGAGGAGGGGCACCTCTACTCCGCCGCGCCCGCCCTGAGGACGGCGATGGACCGAGAGGCGCTCTGGAAGGCCCTGGCGTCGGGAGAGCTGGACATGGTCGCCACCGATCACTGTCCCTTCACCCGGGAGCAGAAGTGCTGGAAAGGATCGTTCCGGAACCTTCCCTATGGTCTTCCCGGCGTGGAGACGCTCCTTCCCCTGCTTCACTCCGAAGGCGTCGTCAAAGGACACCTTTCTCTTCCGGCGCTGGTCCGGCTTCTCGCGGAGGCGCCCGCACGCATCAACGGCCTTTATCCGCACAAGGGGTCCCTTCTCCCCGGAGCCGACGCGGACCTGGTCGTCCTCGACCCCCACGAGACATGGACCCTCTCCGCGAAGACGCTGCACATGCGGACCGATTTCTCCCCCTACGAAGGGCTTGCCGTAACGGGAAAGGTCTGCGCCACTCTCTCCCGGGGAGAACTCGTCTTCGCCGACGGGACATTTCTGGGACATGCTGGAAGGGGACGTTTTCTGGCAGTGCGGTTCTGAGCGGGATCGCCCCGGATGCGGGCGTTTCCGCGACGAGTTTTGGGAGGCTGAGCGCTAGGAGAGCAGCAGCCACTTGAAAAGCGGGGGCATGACGATCAGAATCGTGAAGAGGCGGATCAGGTGGAGGATGCTCACGGCCACGGGATCCGCGCCGATATCCTCGGCGATGATGCCCATCTGGGAGAGCCCACCCGCGCAGGTGGAGACGAAGCAGGTCATGATGTTCCAGCGGGTGAGTCTGTACAGGAGGAAGGCCAGCACGAACCCCCAGAGGAGCATGAACACTGTGGTGAAAAGGATGGGCAGGAGCAGATTTCCCAGGGAGCGGAGCATCTGCATGTCGAAGCGGCTTCCGATGATCGCTCCGAGGCCGATTTGGGCGACCGTGCGGAGCTTCGGGGGTAATTCCGCAAGGCGAATGCCGAAGAATCCCAGAATTCCCGTGGAGAGAAAGGCTCCGAGAAACGCTCCGGCGGGGACGTGGAGGAAGGAGAAGAGCGCTCCCCCCGCCGCGGCCACCGACACCGAGAGGAGACGACCGCCCGCAGCGAGAGGGGGTGTCGTTCCGCCGTTTCTCGTGGATGCCCCTTTCGCTTCCCGCCTCGCAGGTTTCTTTTCCGGGGAACAGTGCGAGGTATTCGCTCCGCCGCCGAAGCGGCGCTGTACGTAGGGTGTCAGAAGGGGAACGCAGAAGAGCACCGAGGCGAGGCGCAGGGATTGGAGCAGCGCCACCATGGCGGGATTGCCTCCCAGAGAGAGGGAGAGGAGACTCATTTCCGCCACACCCCCCGGAACGGAGGAGAGCAGTGCCGTTGCGAGGTCGAGGGAAGTAAACCGGTAGAGCAGCGCTCCCGTGAGCAGTGCGGCGACAAGCCACCAGATGCTCACGAGCATGGCTGGTTTTCCCATGATGCGGAGCACCTGACGTGTTTCCGGGGTAACCCGAAAGCCGATGAAAAGCCCCAGAAGGATCTGGAGGAGAACGTTGAAGAGCGGTGGAGCGACGACATGTCCCGCGCCGAGCATGGTGAGCGCTCCCGCGGAGAACATGGCTCCCACGATGGGAGCGGCAGGCATCCGCAGCCTTTCAAGGAGAAACCAGCCAGGAATCCCGAAGGCGAAGAGTTTGGCGATCTCGATAAACCAGGTCATGTGTCGGCCTCCAGAGCCGCGTCGAGTGTTTCGGACTGCGCGAGCGGGAATGAATATGGACGTGTTACGAGTATTCTTTGTATAACATAATACGCTGAGGCAGAGGGTTTTTCGAGGGGCAATTCCCTCCGTGCGGTTCCGGCCAATTTCCTCTTGTCGGATCTGTTTCGGAAGCGCCCCGAAAGAAGGGAGGTTCCGTATGGCGAATGCGCGACAGGAACGGGAACAGAAACAGGGCGATTCGGAACGGACCTTCGCGACGGTGCTGGCGGAGCGGATTCTTCGGGGCGAGGGCATCACGGTCTTCACCGGAGCTGGCATGAGCACCGAGTCGGGCCTGCCGGATTTCCGGTCTCCCCAGGGGCTGTGGAAGGACCGGGATCCGAGGGAGTTCGCCACGCTGTGGGCTCTGGAGCGAAATCCCGAGGCGTTCCGAGAATTTTACCGGTGGCGCATCGAAACGCTCCTCGCGGTGCAACCCAACCGGGGGCACCATATCCTGGCGGAATGGGAGCGGCGGGGCATCGTTCGGTGCGTCATTACCCAAAACGTGGACGGCCTGCATGGAATGGCCGGTTCGCGGAACGTCATTCCTTTGCACGGCGACCTGCGCAGTCTTCGCTGTTCCCGGTGCCGGCAGGAATACGGGGCGGAACTCTTTCTGAAGCGACACGAGTGCCCCGACTGCGGCGGAGCGCTCCGGCCCAACGTAGTCCTCTTCGGCGAGAACCTGCCCGAACGGGCCATGGAGGAGGCGGAGGAAGCGGCTGCTTCGGGAGGGCTCTTCCTGGTCCTTGGCTCGTCCCTCACGGTGTCCCCCGCCAACTGGTACCCCCGTCTCGCCAGGGCCTCCGGAGCCTTTCTCGCCATCGTGAACGCCGAACCGACACCGCTCGACGGTCTGGCTCACGCGGTCTCCCGAAGAGCCATCACGGAGGAGCTCCGGGCTGTGGATGCGCTGCTGCACGATGCAGGATCGGAAGGAGGGCGTTGACCATGCCTCTCAGGGGGGAGGACCGCCGCAAGGAGATCCTGGCTCTCCTGTTCCGGGATGCGTCCAACCACAAGGGAAGCGATCTGGCCCTCCGTTTCGGTGTGAGCCGTCAGGTCATCGTGCAGGACATGGCGATCCTCCGCGCCGCGGGCGTTCCTGTCCTCTCGACGCCCCAGGGGTACGCGCTTCTCGGCGACGCGGCGCCACAAGGAGAGGTGCGCCTTCTCGTGACGCGCCACAGGACGAACGACGCCATGGAGGAGGAACTCTGCCTCATCGTGGACAACGGAGGCAAGGTCCTCGATGTGGTGGTGGAGCACCCTCTTTACGGTGAGATGACGGGCGCCCTCATGCTCGCCTCCCGGGCGGACGTGGCGGAGTTCATGGAGAAGGTTCGCGGGGAGGGCGTCACGCCCCTCTCCGCGCTCACGGACGGGCTCCATCTGCACCATGTGGAGGTCCGGGACGGAAAGATCTTCGAACGGATCCGCGCCGCCCTGCGCAAGGCGGGATACTTGATCGAAAGCGACGAGGCTGGTATAGTGGCGGAACGCTAGGTGACAAGACACTTGTAAAGTCATTTTGCGAACCCTGTCCACGAGAGGATGCGTTGCCATGAACCGGCCCAAAGAGAGAACAGTCGCGTTTCGGGAGTACCTGGTGAACGTGTTGAACGGAATGGCCCTGGGGTTGTTCTCGTCCCTCATCATCGGGCTGATTCTCAAGCAGCTTGGCACACTTCTCGGGGTGGAGCAGCTTCTGCGTTTCGGCACGGTGGCCCAATACCTCATGGGACCGGCCATCGGCGCCGGGGTCGCCTTCAGCGTCAAGGTGCCTCCTCTCGGGCTCTTCGCGGCCATCGCGGCGGGAGCGATCGGCGCTGGAACAGTGACGCCGGGAGCATCCGGAATCGTCTTCCAGATCGGGGAGCCCGTGGGAGCTCTCGTGGCGTCCCTTGCCGGCGCTGAGTTCGCCCGTCGTATCGCCGGGCGGACCGGGGTGGACATCGTCCTCGTTCCCGCCTGCACCATCCTTGTCGGAGGACTGGTGGGCATCACCGCCGGTCCTGTCGTGGCAAAGGGCATGGCGCTTCTCGGCGATGCGGTCAATCTGGCCACCCAGCTCCATCCTCTTCCCATGGGCATTCTCGTGGCGGTTCTCATGGGCATGATTCTCACGCTTCCCATCAGCAGCGCCGCTCTCTCCATCTCCCTCGGCCTTTCCGGGCTCGCCGCGGGCGCTGCTACCGTGGGGTGCGCCTGCCAGATGATCGGCTTCGCAGTGCAGAGTTACCGCGAGAACGGCGTGGGAGGGCTTCTTTCCCAGGGGCTCGGCACATCCATGCTACAGATGCCCAACATCGTGCGCAACCCCTGGATCTGGGTGCCGCCTACACTGGCCGGAGCGTGCCTCGGTCCCGTTGCGACGGTGCTCTTCCACATGGAGAACAGCCGTATCGGAGCGGGCATGGGCACCAGCGGCCTCGTGGGACAGCTCGCGACGCTGGACGTCATGGGTGCCGGGGCCTGGCCTGGCATTCTCCTGCTTCATTTTCTTTTTCCCACGGTTCTCACCCTGGTCTTCGCCGCCGTTCTCCGGCGACGGGGTCTCATTCGCGACGGAGACATGAAGCTCTCCCGGTAATGCCCAGAGGCGTCGGGGGGGCGATCAGCCGGAGAGATCGCATCTCAGACACTGCGCAACGTCCGAGAGTGTCGGGGCGAGCCGTCCTCGTACCGTTGGTATTTCTGTGACACCCCGTTCCGCTGCTTTGGACTTTTGTGCGCTTCCTCCGTCCTCGTTAAAATGTCATCCGAGTATGGGGCAATGAAGCGGAGAATGTTTTCCCGTTCCCTGGAAGCGCAACGCGTTTTGTCTCCGGGGCGACCACGCCCCTTCTGCCGGATTGTGCGGGAGCCCTCCGAAGCATGTGTGCAACGCGCTTTGTCTCCGGGGCAGCCATGTCCCCCGAGAGAAAAGACGAGAGAAAAGAACCCATGGTTGCACCGAAACCGCCCTTTTCCGGAAAGCCCGTGACATGTTTCGTATCCGTAGGCGCGAGGAGAAATCGCGAAACGCCCTCCCTCCTCCATGACGCCCGCCTTCGTATCCGTAGGCGCGAGGAAAAATCAGGGTTGACAATTGCCGCTTCCGTGATACAATCTTCCACAACTTAGTTTCGAGGAGGATTGCTGTGAACGCTCTGCATGGCTTCCGGCGAGCTAGACGCATAAGACCTGTGACCGCCTTCATTTCCCAGAATCGGGTGATGACGGGGAGAGTAGGTCGTCGTCTCGTCGCCAGAGAGGAAGCGCCTTAGGCTGAGAGCGTTTCCCGGCGAACACGGCTGAAGAGAACCTCCGAGCCCGCTCCGAAGAAAGGACGAAAGTCCAAGTAGGAGCACGGAAGCCTCCGTTATAGGGCGTCGAGAGGGAAGAATCGGCAACGCTTCTTCCAAGTAGGGTGGTACCGCGGGTTAATGCCCGTCCCTTGTTATGAGGGACGGGCATTTTTTTTATCCTGGCGAACTTCGAGTCGAAAAAACGGAATTCGGGACGATGTGCCCAACAATTACAAAGGAGGAGACGACAATGACGTGCAGCAAAAAGGCAATGGCAATGCCCAAATGTGAGGAATACAAGGGAAAGGTCGTTCTGGCCTACAGTGGAGGGCTCGACACCTCCGTGGCAATCGCATGGCTCAAGGACCAGGGATACGACGTGGTGACCTTCACGGCGGACGTCGGTCAGAGCGTGAACCTCGAGGTAGCAAAGGACAAGGCCCTCAAGACCGGTGCGTGTAACGCCTACGTGATGGATCTCACCTCCGAGTTCGTCTCTGATTTTGTCTGGCCCGCCCTGAAGGCGAATGCCATGTACCAGGGGACCTACCCCCTCAACTCCGCACTCTCCCGTCCTCTCATCGCCAAGTACCTGGCCTGGATCGCCAAGGAAGAAAATGCTGTTGCGGTCGCTCACGGCTGTACTGGCAAGGGGCAGGATCAGGTCCGCTTCGAGGTGTGCGCCAAGGCGAACCATCCCGACCTGAAGGTCATCGCCCCCGTCCGGGACTGGCATTTCTCCCGGGACGCGGAGATTGCCTACGCGGCGGAGCACGGCATTCCCGTTCCCGCGGAGGGGTCCGGTGTGTACAGCATCGACGAGAACCTCTGGGGTCGTTCCATCGAGTGCGGTATTCTCGAAAACCCCTGGAACGAGCCTCCCTCCGACGCCTTCACCCTCACCAAGGATCCTTGGGATACTCCGGACACGCCCCTATATCTGGAGGTGACCTTCGAGAAGGGAATTCCCGTGGCGCTGGATGGAGAAACGCTCGACGGTCCCACCCTCATCAAAAAGCTCAACAAGATCGCCGGTGACTACGGCGTGGGACGGATCGACATGCTCGAGGATCGCCTCGTGGGCTTCAAGAGCCGTGAAGTGTACGAATGCCCCGGCGCCCATGTTCTGATCTCCGCCCACAAGGCTCTCGAAACGCTTACGCTCTCGAAAGACGTGCTCCAGGGGAAGGTCGCCATGGAACAGCAGTATGCCAAGATGACCTACGAGGCGAACTGGTTCTCCCCCTACAAAGAAGCCCTGGACGTCTTCTTCGACCACGTGAACCAGTACGTGAACGGCGTCGTGCGGCTGCGCCTCTACAAAGGGCAGGCCGTGGTGGTGGGGGTCAAGTCGCCGAACGCCCTCTACAAGGAAGATCTCGCCACCTATTCCGAGGGAGATGCCTTCGACCACGATGCCGCGGTGGGCTTCATCAAGATCTGGGGGCTGCCCGTGGTGACCTGGCGACAGGAGCATCCCGCCGACCTCGGCGCGCTGCAGCTGCTCCCGGGGATGAAGGTCTCCGCCGAGGAGACTGTTCCTCTGAACAACGCTGTGGGGGGCAAATAGGAGAGTCCCGCCTCCGTCTTTCCTGTCGGAGAAGATGTCGGAACCATCTCTGGAGGCAATCTCCGGAGACGCCTCCGATATCTTAGAGGTCCGAACGGCACAGGTTTCCCGTTGCGAAAGAGCTTCCGAAAGAATCGAGGTCTCAGGCACCGGAGAATCGAAGAAGGCCTGGATTCGGGAGGAACGGACAGGATACTCTTCACAGTCACCTCCGGAACGAACGCAGACGCTCCCGGGATTGTGCCCGGGAGCGTCTGCTCATTTTTCGTTTTACGGGGGTTTCCGGAATGTTCCGGAGAAGAAGTGCTCCGGCGGCAACCCCTTTCGTGGGCGATGTGTTCGGTCAGCTCACCTCGCGTAGGCTGCGGAGCAGTGTTCCCGGGGGCAGGGTCGGGAGCGTGCGCGCCACGAGAAAAACGCCGTCCACGTAGACGTCGCTCGAGAAGTCCCGAACCTCAATGCGGATGATCTCATCCTTGCGGGCGAGGGTGATCTCGTGTTCCGAATGGCCTCCCGGAACGGGAAGGCGCTCGGAGTGGACGGGAACGCCGTCGATGTTGCCGCCGAGCACGCTCTTGAAGATCTCGCGGCTCTGAACCTCTCCCAGGGATCCCGTGGCGGCGGCGTGTTTCGCCAGCATGGCCGCCGTGCCGCTCGGGGCGTTGGCCATAGTCGCCGGATGACGATCCAGGATGGTCACGTAGGGGTAGAACTTCCGGGCCTTTTCGAGGAAGTCCAGGACCAGGTTGATGCCGAGGCCGAAGTTGGGGATCACCGCCCAGCGGAGGCGTTTCTCCGCGACAAGGCGTTCCACCCGGGCCATGTTCTCGTCGTCGAGCCCCGTGGTGCCTACCACTGCGATGAGCCCTCGCTCGGCGTAGCACTCCAGATTTTTCATGAGAATCGTCGCAGAGGTGAAGTCGATGACGAGGTCTGGTTTTGCCGTCTCCAGCCCCTTTGCGAGATCCCCCGACGCGGTGATGCCCAGGGGCTCGATGCCCGCCAGCGTGCCCAGATCCTTCCCCGCCTCGCGACACCATCCTCCCGCGAGTCGCAGATCCTCCGAGACCGCCAGGGCGCGGACGAGACTGCGCCCCACGTTGCCCGATGCGCCGGATACAAAAACTTTGATGGTCATCTTTCGTTCCCTCCCTCTGCGAGCGTGTGCTTCCTTCGGCGAAAGAAGGAGCCGATATGCCGCCGGACCGAAACCTGTACCGGAACATCGGGAGCGTCACAGGTCTTGAAAGAGGCGGTCCCGTGGAACTCCGAGCCGACGGGCACGGTCTCTCTTCCGGAAAAGAAGCATCACGAAAGAAGTATCACGAAGGAAGAAATTGTGCAATTCCCATCTACGGCTGCGGTGTCCTTCGGGCGATCATGTCCTCCAGCCGGGCGAGGACGTCGTTCTTGCGGGCGATCCATTCCGGGGCGATGAGCCGGGGTGGGTGGGCATCGGCGGTGAGGCGCTGGACGATTGTCCCCTCGGGAAGGGCGAAGAGGGCGCCGACGAGGCATCGGCAGTAGTCGTCAAGGGAGAGTGGGGTGAAGGTCCCCTCGCGGTAGAGCCGCTCCAGTTCGGTGTCCCGGAGGACGTGCAGCGGATGGAACTTGACGGCCTCCGCGCCGAGGCGGGTCACGAAACGAGCGGAACGTTCGAGCTGGTCTTGTGCCTCGCCGGGGATGCCCGCGACGAGGTGGGCGCAGAGGTGTAGTCCTCTTTGTCGGGCGCGGGAAAAGGCGTCTTCGACGGCCCCTAGGTCGTGTCCGCGGTTGAGCCAGGCGAGCCCTGCGGGGTCGGTGGTCTGGACTCCCAGTTCGAGCCAGATTTGAAGCGTTTCCGGGAAGGGAGGACAGGTTCCTTCCGTGTTGCCCCGGACGGTGTCCTTTTGGAGGACGGGGCGCTCCGCAAGGGAGGCCAGAAAATCGAGCACGCTCTCGGGAACGAGGTCGGGGCGTGTGCCCACGGCCACGCCCACAACGGTGATGGCCCGGGACGCCTCCGCCAGTGCCTCCTCCACGCGACGGCGCAGCTCCTCCAGGGGGAGGAATGTGGCGGAATAGCTCTGAAAGTAGAGGATCGCCCTGGTGGCACCGAAGCGGCGCAGACAAGTCTCGGCCCCTTTTCGGACCTGTTCCGCCAGGGAGATTCCCGAGAGGGCGGCGCCGCTTCCGCCGCCCCGGGCATCACAGAAGATGCACCCCTTCCGTTGGAGCCCCTCTCGGTGGGGACAGCCGGCTCCGAGATCGAGGGAGATCTTGTGCACCCTGGCGCCGTAGGTCTCCCGGAGGACGGTGGACCACATGTGCCAGGGGTGATGTACGGACACTGTCTACGCGTCCTCTCCGTCCGAAGAAAAGGCCGCCTCCGGCGCCAGCGGCAGGGGCGCGAGCTTCTCCCGCGAGAAGGCCACTCCCCGTGCCGCCTCGGCGATCCATGCGTCGAGGCGCGTCGCCGTGTCGCGGTCCTGCAGGGCCAGTATTCTCACGGTGAAGAGCGCCGCGTTGCGTCCACCGTTGATGCCCATGGAGGCCACGGGGACGCCCGGAGGCATCTGAGCCACTGCGAGGAGCGCGTCCATGCCGCCGAGGGTTCCCGACGCAACGGGGACCCCCACCACGGGAAGTGCGGTGTGGGCCGCAAGTACTCCCGGCAAAGCTGCGGAAAGTCCCGCCACGGCGATGATCGCCTTCAAACCCCGGGGAGCGGCGTTTCGTGCGTAGGCGGCGACGGCGTCGGGAGTCCGGTGGGCGGAGGAGACGGTGACCTCGTAGTCGATGTGAAGCTCGTCGAAAGTCTTGGCGATCTCCTTCGCGAGGGGCGCGTCCGAAGCCGAGCCCAGGACGATGCCGACGAGAGGTGCGGAAAGCGCCTTGGAGGCGATGTCCCGCCGGAAGTGGACATCCTTGAAGAAGATCTTCTCCACCCCCGCATAGGCGCGCTGCCGGGCCTCGCGGAGCGACTCCGCCACGCCCACCACGGTGAGCACCCGTCCTCCCGCGGTCTCGACGCCCGCGTTTCCGAAGACTGTTCCCGCGTGAAAGACCGTGACGCCTTCCCGTTCTGCCGCGTCGATGCCCGAGATGGGATAGCCCTTCGTGTAGGCGTCGGGGTAGCCCCCCGAGGCGAGGACGACGCCCACGGCGGCCTTCTGCTCCCCGGGCCAGGCGATGCGGTGCAGCTCGCCCCGGCAACAGGCGGCGAAGACCTTCGCCCAGTCCACCCGAAGTGCGGGAAGCACCACCTGTGCCTCGGGATCGCCGAAGCGTACGTTGTACTCCAGAAGCAGGGGATTCCCCTGCACGACCATGATGCCCGCGTAGAGGACGCCGCAAAAGGGAATGCCCTCCTCGGCGAGCCCCCTCACCGTGGGTTCGAGGACCTGGGTCCGGATTTTCTCGAGCAGGGCCGGCGTTGCCTGGGGGACCGGCGTGTAGGCGCCCATGCCCCCCGTGTTCGGTCCCCGGTCTCCGTCGCAGGCGCGTTTGTGGTCCTGGCTGAGAGGAAGGATGCGGATCGTTTTGCCGTCCGTCACGGCGAGGACCGTGACCTCCCATCCCGGCAGATGGTCCTCCACCACGATTTGTGCTCCCGCGTCGCCGAGGACACGCTCTTCGAGAAGCGCCCGGCAGATCCGCTCGGCCTCTCCCGCCGAATCGGGGAGGAATGCGCCCTTTCCTGCGGCGAGTCCGTCCGCCTTGACGACGAAGGGCGCCCTGCGTGCCGCGAGGGCCTTTTTCGCCTCGTCGAGGGTGGTGCAGACCGCGAATGGTGCCGTGGGAATGCCGTGGCGCTCCATGAAACGCTTGGCGAAGACCTTGCTTCCTTCGAGACGCGCCCCCGCTGCTCCGGGACCGAAGACGGCGAACTCCTTTTTCCGGAGGGCGTCCGCCACTCCCGCCACGAGGGGTGCCTCGGGACCGATGACGACGAGGTCGGCGGAAAGTGCCTCCGCGAGGGCCGTGACTCCTTCGGCATCCGTGATGTCCACGCCGTGAAGCGTCGCGAGGGAGGCAATGCCCGCGTTGCCTGGTGCGCAGTGAAGCGCCTCCGTGAGAGGGCTTGCCCGCAGGGCCATTGCCAGCGCATGTTCCCTGGCCCCGCCACCGAGAAGTAATATCTTCATGGTCGTCCTCCTTGGATGGGTTTGAAACTCAATGGCGGAAGGTTCGCCGTCCGCTGAGGAACATGGAGACTCCGGCCTTGCGGGCGGCCTCGGCCACGTCCTCGTCTCGCAGGGAGCCTCCGGGTTGGATGATCGCCGCGATACCCGCGGCGGCGGCGTGCTCCACACCGTCCGGAAAGGGGAAGAAGGCGTCTGAGGCGAGAACCGCTCCCCGGCTTTGCTCTCCCGCCTGTTTCACCGCCCAGTCCACTGCGTCCACACGGCTGGTGAAGCCCCGTCCGATGCCGAGGGTGCAGCCGCCCGAGACGATGGCGATGGCGTTGCTCTTGCTCAGCGCCGCGATTTTCCAGCCGAAGAGCAGGTCCTCCCAGAGGTCTGGGCGGGGGGTACCGATCCATTCGCCGCCCGAGGGCGTGGGCAGTTCGGGAAGCGCGTCGTCCTGAAGCAGCATGCCGCTCCAGGTGCTCCGGAACTCCACGGGGAAGACTCGGCCGCCCTTCCAGCGGAGCACGCGGAGATTGGGGCGGCTCTTTCTGAGAAGGTCCAGCCCCTCCTCGTCGTAGTCGGGGGCCACGACGATCTCCAGGAACTGTTCCGCAAGAGTGTGGCACGTGGCCAGGTCCGCCCTACGAGTGAAGCCCACGATGCCACCGAAGGCGGAGACGGGATCGCACTCCCGGGCTCTGAGGAAGGCTTCGGAGGGCGTTTTTCCGGTGGCGGCTCCGCAGGGGGTAGTGTGCTTCACCACGAGAGCGGCACAGGTGTCCGCGAGAAGAGCGCTGCCCCGGAGAGCTGCGTCGAGGTCGAGGATGTTGTTGTACGACAACGGCTTTCCTCCCAATTGCTCCCAGGGAAGGTCCGACAGGGGCGGCAGAAGCAGGGTTGCCCGCTGGTGAGGGTTTTCGCCGTAACGGAGTTCCTGGGCGGCGCGAAGACCGAGGACGCGCACCGGTTCCTCCGGGCCGCTCGCTGTGCCGAGTTCCGCCTGGAGCCCCTGGACGATGGTAGCGTCGTAGAGGGATGTGGCGGCAAAGGCCGACAGGGCGAGGCGCTGCCTTGTGGCGGAGGTCACGTTTCCCTCGGCGCGGAGTTCGTTGAGCACGGTCTCGTAGTCGCCGGGGCAGGGGACGACCACCACGTGGAGATAGTTTTTCGCCGCCGCCCGGAGGAGGGTGATGCCTCCGATGTCGATGTGCTCCAGAAGTTCCGCCAGGTCGGCGCCGCTCCGGGCCACCTCCTCGAAGGGATAGAGATTGCAGACCACCATGTCCAGAAGGGGGATTCCGTGGGCGTTCACGTCCGCCATGTCCGCGGGAAGGTTCCTCCGGGCGAGGATGCCTCCGGCGATGGCGGGGTGCAGGGTCTTCACGCGTCCGCCGAGAAGATGGGGATAACCGGTGAGATCCGCCACTTCGGTACAGGCGATGCCCGCTTCGGCGAGGGCCTTTGCGGTTCCTGAGCTGGAGACGATCTCCCAGCCCATGTCGGCGAGGGTTCGTGCGAAGGGGACGATCCCTTCCTTGTTCCATACAGAGAGAAGTGCTCTACGGGTGTTCACGGCGCATGCGCCTCCTTCCTGTCTTTGTGAAACGTCCTTCCAGGAGATCTTTAAGGCAGCGCCAGTACAGATCGTGCTCCACGCAGTGGATGCGCTCCTCGAGGCGGGCCGGAGTGTCGTTCTCCTCTATGGGTACCGCCGCCTGGGCGAGAATGGGGCCGTGATCGACTCGTTCGTCCACGAGATGGACCGTCACTCCCGTGACCTTCACGCCGTAGTCCCAGGCCTGGCGAATGGCCTCGCTCCCCGGAAAGGCGGGAAGGAGGGAAGGGTGGATGTTCACGATTCTCTCCGCGAACTCGTGGACGAAGGATGCGGAGAGGACCCGCATGAAACCCGCGAGGACGATCCACGAGGCGAGGTGTTCGTGCACTGCCGCGGCGAGCGCTCGCTCGGCCCGCTCCCGGCCCAGTTCGGCATAGGAGCAGACAACGGTGGGAAGGCCGAGGGTTCGGGCCGTCTCGATGCCCGGCGCTCCCTCCCGGTCGGCGGCGACGAAGGCGATCTCCGCGGAAAGGCTGCCGTCCCGGATGTGTTCAGCGATGGCGGTCATGTTCGATCCCCTTCCGGAGATGAAGAGGGCGATCCGCGAGGGCATCATCACGCCGCACCTTGCTGGACGACCTCGCCGAGGACGAAGGGATCTCCCGCGGAGGTCCGGAAGGAGGCGAGGGTCTTCCGGAGATCCGCCTCATCATCGGGGGAGACGACGAAGACGAATCCCGCACCGAGGTTGAAGACCCGGCGCATCTCCTCCTCGGCGATGCCGAGGGAGGCGAGAAGGGAAAACACCGCCGGCCGCTTCCAGGAGCCGTAGTCCACGGCGGCTCGGTATTTCCCGAGGACCCTGTTCACGTTCTCCTCCAGGCCGCCTCCCGTGATATGAGCCATGGCCTTCACCACACCGGTACGGGCCGCAGCGAGGGCCTCCCGGACGTAGAGCTTGGTGGGGCGAAGCAACGCCTGTCCCAGCGGTTCATCGAGTCCAGGAGGAGTTGCGGCGAGAGAGAGTCCCGCTTTTTCGACGGCCCTGCGGACGAGGCTGAAGCCGTTGCTGTGCAGCCCGGAACTCGGCAGCGCCACGAGAAGATCGCCGGATGCCACGCCTGAGCCGTCCACCAGGCGCTCCTCCTCCACCATGCCCACGGCGAATCCCGCCAGGTCAAATCCCTCCCGGGGATAGACGCCGGGCATCTCCGCCGTCTCGCCGCCCAGAAGAACACAGTCCGAGGCGGCGCAGGCGTTCACGATATCCTCGACCACTTCGGCGTAGCGCTCTGAATCGAGAAAGCCGCAGGCGATGTAGTCGAGAAAGAAGAGCGGCACGGCGCCGCAGGTGACGAGGTCGTTCACGTTCATGGCCACCAGGTCCTGGCCGAGTCCGCGGAGGTTGCCGACCTCCCGGGCGATTTCCAGCTTTGTTCCCACTCCGTCGCAGCAGGCCGCGAGAAGTTTTCCTCCGCCGATGCGGAACAGCCCGGAGAAGCCTCCGATGCCTCCGGCGACGCGGGGATCCTTTCCCCCGCGCTCCACGAGGGAGCGGATCACGCCTACCCAGGCGTTTCCTCTGTCGATGCTCACGCCAGCGCTCTCGTAGCGCAGAGCACTCTCCTTGCCGGACGTTTCCTCCCCCGCGACGCGGGAGCGGGGGAACGCGTAGTCGTCCATGTTCGTCCTTCCCTTCCTTGCGAAGTCGGTCCCTGCTCTGTTCAGGAGATCTCCAGGTCGAGGCCGTTCTCCTCGTCCATGTAGTCGCCGCAGAAACAGGCGGTGCAGACGGAATTCTCGGGCTTGCCGATGGCGGCGAGCAGGTCCTCTCGGGAGAGATAGGCCAGCGTGTCCGCGCCGACGAGACGCTCCAGGGCCTGTCTGTCCAGTCTGGCCGCGGCGAGTTCCTCGCTGGTGGGAGTGTCGATGCCGTAGTAGCAGGGGAAACGCACGGGTGGGGAGGCGATGCGGAGGTGCACTCCCTTCGGAGATGCCTCGCGGATCATGGAGATGATCCGCTGGGAGGTGGTGCCCCGCACGAGGGAATCGTCCACCACCACCAACTCTCTTCCGGCGATGCAGGCCTCGATGGGGTTCAGTTTGATCCGAACGCCGAGTTCCCGAACCCGTTGGGTGGGCTGGATGAAGGTGCGCCCCACGTAGCGGTTTCTGGTGATGGCCTTCTCGTAGGGAATGCCCGCCTCCTGGGCGAAGCCGATGGCTGCGGGGGTACCGCTGTCGGGCATGCCCACCACGAAATCCGCCTTCGCGACGGGAGTCCGTCTCGCCAGATAGTTGCCGAGGCGCTTTCGTGTCTCGTAGACGGAGATGCCGTCGATGACGCTGTCCGGGCGGGCGAAGTAGACGTATTCGAAGGCGCAGGAGTAGCAACGCTTCGCCTTGTGCGAGATTGAGAGGGAGCGGAACCCCTCGTCGCCGATGAGCACCACCTCTCCGGGAGCGACGTCCCGGACGAACTCGGCGCCCACGATGTCCAGAGCGCAGCTCTCCGACGCGACGTAGAAGACGTCCTCCCGTCGGCCCAGCACGAGAGGACGGAATCCCCAGGGATCCCGGGCGGCAACGAGGCGACCGTCCAGGAGAACCGCCAGGCTGTAGGCCCCCCGAAGGCGGAGCAGGGCTGAGAGGAGCGCATCCAACGAGGGTTTGTGCGCCTGGTGTGCCATGAGATGGAGGATGACCTCCGTGTCCGACGTGGAGTGAAAGATCGCTCCCCGTCCCTGGAGATACGCCCGGATTCCGTCCGCGTTGGTGAGATTGCCGTTGTGGGCGATGGCCACGTGCCCCCTGGCGTAGGTGGCGGTCAAGGGTTGGGCGTTGGCGAAGAAGGATCCTCCCGCGGTGGAATAGCGCACGTGTCCCACCCCGACCGAGGCGGGAGTTCTGGCGAGTTCCTCCTGGCGAAGGGCCTCGTGGACGAGCCCCATGCCCTTCGCGGTGGAGAGTTCACGGCCATCGAACCAGGCGATGCCCGCCGATTCCTGGCCGCGGTGCTGCAGCGCGTAGAGGCCGAGATAGATGTCCTCCAGAACGGGTCTCGATGTGGTGGAAAAGGCTCCGAAGACGCCGCACACGGCTCATCGCCTCCAGCTGTCGCGAAGTTCCGCGAGAGAGAGGGAGAAACCCCGCTTCACGTCGAGGATGTTCCCCGTGGCCACGCCCAGTTCCGTGAGAGGGAAGCCGCGCCAGATGTTGCGGAAGAGTGGAAGGGACACGGATGGCACCGCGTAGAGTGCTCTGGGACCTCCCTCTCCGAAGAGGAAGACATCGGGCCGCGTGGGAATCTGCACATCCAGGCGAGCGCCGATGCCGGACTCCATAGCCTCCTTGGCGAGGGCCACGGCGAGGCCTCCTCCCGCAAGGGCGCGGGCACTCCGGGCGGCCCCTTCTTTTGCGGTGCGGCGTGCCCGAGCGGCGAAATCCTGTTCCGCCCCGGCGTCGAAGGAAAGCGTCTTTCCTCGCAGCAGGCCGAAGGTGCGCAGGAGGTAGCGGCTCGCCCCCAGAGCGGCACTGGGCATTCCCGCGAGAAAGAGGTGGTCCCCCTCACGCCAGCGGCTCCACGGAAGAAATCCGTCGAGATCGGAAAGGAGTCCTGCGGCGACCACGAGAGGAGTGGGAAGGATTTTCCTCTGGGGGGTTTCGTTGTAGAGGCTCACGTTCCCCGAGACAACCGGGCAGGAAAACGCCCTTGCGGCGTCCGCCATGCCCTGGACGCACTCCCGCATCTCCCAGAAGACCTCCGGATCCTGGGGCGAAGGGAAGTTGAGGCAGTTCGTCCATCCAAGGAGGTCCGCTCCGCAGACCGAGAGGGAGCGCAGGGAGCGGGCCAGCGTCTCCGCGCCGCCGCCTCTGGGATCGGTGCGGCACTTCCAGGGGTCGGCCTCCATGGAGAAGGCGACGAAGACCGGAGATCTGTCTCCGCGGAGAACGCGAAGAACGCTCACCGGGCCTCCCGGCCCGAGCACCGTGTTGGTCTGGACCATGGAGTCGTACTGCTCGCTGATCCAGGCCTTGTTCCCCAGATTGGGGTCTTCCAGAAGCGAGCGGAGAACGGCGCCGAGATCCTTCGGCGGGGAAAGTTCCTCCACCTTGAGCCGCTGCCGCTCCTCCAGGTCTCGTGGTTCGCGGGAGGGCCAGTGGATGATGGGGGCGTTGCCTCCGATGAAGGCTGGAGGAAGATCCACCACCGTCACGCCTCCGGCCTTCATGACGAAGCGGCCGTCCCCGGTGGTCTCACCGAAGACCGTGCAGTCCAGTCCCCATTTTGCCGCTACCTGAAAAACCTGTTCCATGCGGTCCGGATTTACGACGAGAAGCATTCGCTCCTGGGATTCCGAAAGGGCGATCTCCCAGGGGGTCATGCCCTTTTCCCGAAGGGGGACGCGGTCCAGGTCCAGCACCATGCCCACGCCGCTCTTGGCGGCGATCTCGCTGGAGGAGGAGATGATTCCCGCGGCGCCCATGTCCTGCATGGAATCGATGAGGCGTTTCTCCAGAAGCTCCAGGCAGCATTCGATGAGGAGCTTCTCCGCGAAGGGGTCTCCGATCTGTACCTGGGGGCGACTGGCGCTGGTGTCCTCCGCCAGTTCCACCGACGCGAAGGCCGCTCCGGCGATGCCGTCCCTTCCTGTCTTTGCCCCCAGAAGCACCACGAGCCTGCCCGGTTGCGCCGTGTCGGAGCGCACCATGTCCTCCAGGCGGACGACTCCGGCGCAGAAGGCGTTCACGAGGGGATTTTCCGTGTAGGCCTCGTCGTAGACCGTCTTGCCTCCCACGGTGGGAACGCCCACGGCGTTGCCGTAGCCGCCGATGCCCGCCACGATGCCCTGCCGGAGCGCTTTGGTCTTCCGCAACTCCGGATCACCGAAGAAGAGACCGTCCATGGATGCCACGGGGCGCGCCCCCATGGCGAGAATGTCCCGGATGATGCCCCCCACGCCCGTTGCGGCGCCCTGGTAAGGCTCCACCGCGGAGGGGTGGTTGTGGCTCTCTACCTTGAAGGCGAGCCCGAAGCCCTCTCCGAGGTCCACGACGCCCGCGTTCTCCCCCGGCCCCTGGACGACTGCCTTCCCCTCGGTGGGGAAGAGGCGCAGCAGGGGGCGGGTGGATTTGTAGCTGCAGTGTTCGGACCACATGACGCCGAAGAGGCGCAGCTCTGTCTCGTTGGGAGTGCGCCCCAGTTCCCGAAGAATCGTCTTGTATTCGTTCTCCGTCAAGCCGACGGTACGGAAATCCACGTCAATGACCCCCTTCGATCCAGTTCGCGACGGACTGCCACACGAGGAGGCCGTCCCGTCCTCCCAGAACCGGGTCGCTCGCACGCTCCGGATGGGGCATGAGCCCGAGCACGTTGCCCCGCTCGTTGACGATACCCGCGATGTTGCGGAGCGAGCCGTTGGGGCTCGCCTCGGGCGCGACGGATCCCTCCGGCGAGGCGTAGCGGAAGACCACCTGTCCGCGCTGTTCCAGTCCGTTCAGCTCCTCTTCGGGAAGATAGAAGAGTCCCTCGTGGTGGGCGATGGGAAACTGCACCACCTGCTTCGGGCGGAACGCTCCGGTGAAAGGCGTGTCCGTCCGCTCCACCCGGAGTGTGCAGGGCTTGCAGACGAAGGTCAGCGTCTTGTTCGGCAGGAGTGCCCCCGGAAGGAGGCGTGCCTCGGTGAGGATCTGGAAACCGTTGCAGATGCCGAGCACCAGCCCGCCCGCATAGGCGTAGCGGCGGACGGCCTCCATGATGGGCGAGCGGGCGGCCATGGCGCCGGTGCGGAGATAGTCCCCGTAGGAGAATCCTCCCGGAAGGATAACCAGGTCCGTCGCGGCGGGAAGTGCCGGATCTCCGTGCCAAACCTGCGCGACGGGGCGCCCCGTGAAGGACGCGAGGGCCCTCACCGCGTCCTGGTCGCAGTTGCTTCCGGGAAAGACGACGACGGAGACGTTCATTGCTCCGCCGCCTCCAGGGAGATCCGATATTCCTCGATGAGTTCGTTCACGAGGAGGTCTTCGCACATGCCTCGGGCGAGTTCCCGTGCCTTTTCGGGGGTTGGGGCGTCAAGGAGGAGGTGGATCACCTTGCCCACCCGGACGTCCTCCAGTTCTCCATAGCCGAGCTGTTGCAGGGACTGGAAGACCGCCTTGCCCTGGATGTCCAGGACGCCGCTTTTCAGCGTCACGATGATTTCGGCACGGTGGCGCATCAGGCCCTCCCCTCTCCCGAGAGGCGGTTCCAGATGGTCTCGTAGGCTTCGAGAACGTTGCCGAGGTCCTTGCGGAAGCGGTCCTTGTCGAGGCGATCTCCCGAAGCGCGGTCCCAGAAGCGGCAAGTGTCGGGGGAGATCTCGTCGGCGAGGATGAGCGTTCCGTCCGCGGTCTTTCCGAACTCGAGCTTGAAGTCCACCAGGAGAATTCCTCTGCTCTCGAAGAGTGCCTTCAGAAGTTCGTTCACCCGGGTGGCGGTCTCCTTGATCTTTCTCAGATCCTCTTCCGACGCCCAGCCGAAGAGAAGGGCGTGATCCTCGGTGACCAGGGGATCGCCCAGAGCGTCGTCCTTGAGGTAGAACTCGATGAGGGGCCGGGGAAGCGTCATGCCCTCGGCGATGCCGAGGCGCTTGCAGAGGGAGCCCGTGGTGACGTTGCGCACCACTACCTCCAGGGGGAGGATGGTCACTCGTCGCACGAGCTGGTGTCTGTCGTCGAGAAGTTCGATGAAGTGGTTGGGGATGCCCTTTTCGGAGAGGTAGCGGAGAAGATGGGCGCTGATCCGGTTGGTGTAGGTTCCCTTGCCTTCGAGAGAGTCCTTTTTCAGAGCGTTGAACGCGGTGAGGTCGTTCTTGTATTCGAGAAGGAGCGTTTCCGGATCGTCCGTCAGGTACATTTTCTTTGCCTTGCCCTCGTAGAGAAAACGAGACTTATCCACTGCATGCACCTCCAGGGTTGCATTTTATACTGACATTATTTATCTCGTGAAGAAAAAAGTCAAGCATAAATCGCCCTTTTGCCGCGCTTTCGAAAGTCACCTGGAGAAATCGGTGAAAATACGTAGGAGAGGCTAGGGAGACTTCCGTATGCGGAAAACGTCTGCGAGGCGTATGGTCCATGTCATAGGGGATGTCTTTTCCCGGATGCATTTCCGCTGGAGAAACGCCTTTGCGGTGTGATGGAAAAAGGCACACGTTCCGTTTGGTCTCCCATCACGTCACGACGGGAGCATGGTATGTTTGTTTTCGGCCGGGCCGTCCTCATCTCCGTCCTTCTTCCGCACAGGGTGGTGACGGATCCGGAGGGGACGTTCGGAGTTATCGAAGGCTTTCCCCGGCGGGGGCGCCCCGTTCTGCCGTTACCTTTCTGAAACTTGACCTCGAAGGGGGAGGATGGATAATGAGGCTTATGCTGATTCTCACGACCCTGATGGTGTTGTGCACCATTGCGGGAGCTGTTTTGATTCTTCCCGGAGCCCGGCGGCAGCACTGACGTTTGGGCGCCGGGATCTCTTTTGGAGGAAGGTCCATGAAACCCGTTCACTTGCTTCACGTGACGGCGGGAAACGGACACCGCATGGCCGCGAGGGCACTCCGGGAAGCTCTCGACGACAGGCGGATTCCCAACGTCGTTCTGGATCTCATTGATTTTTCCAACGACCTGTTCAAGTGGTCCTACAGCGATGTCTACAAGTTTATCAGCGAACACGCTCACTTGGCCTGTAAAATCATGTATGAACTCACGGATCAGGATCGGGACAAGAGTCTCATGCTCCGTTTCGTGGAGCGGATCAGCCTGGAGAACGTGAAGCGTTTTCTCGGCTATGTCCGGGAGAACGAGCCCGAGATCTGCGTGTGCACGCACTTCTTCCCGGCAAATGTGCTCTCCCGCATGAAGGAAGAAGGGCTCTACCTGGGGCGGATCTACACGGTGGTCACCGATTTCGCTCTGCACAGGATGTGGATGAGTCCCGGCGTGGACCGCTATTTCGCAGCCAGCCCCATCGTCGTCGAGGATCTGTGCGGGCTTGGTGTTCCACGAGAGCGCATTTCCCTGACGGGCATTCCCGTCCTCAAAAAATACCGGGAAGCCCGGGAGCGCGCCGCTGCGTCGCGGCAGCTCCGCCGCGACGCAGGTTCCCCCCTCTCGATTCTCTTCGTGACGAGCGGCATCTCCGATTCCCTGGCGTTGAACATCCTTGACGACCTCCGCCGGTTGGGAACGCCCGCGGATGTCACTGTCGTGGCGGGGAGGAACAGGGACCTCATGGGGAGACTCGAAGGATACCGTCCCCGAGAGGGGTGTTCGTTCCGTGCGTTCGGTTTCGTGGAGAATCTGGAGGAGTATCTGGCGGAGGCGGATCTTCTCGTCACGAAGCCCGGAGGGCTTACAGTGAGTGAAGCCCTGAGCGTCGGGGTCCCCATGATCCTCGTCAGCCCGATTCCCTACCAGGAAGTCTACAATGCCACGTATCTCGAGCGATGTGGCGCGGGCGTTCTCGCCGCCACGTCCGAGGACGTGATGCGCCTTCTGACCGACCTGGTCCGGGAGGAGGGGCGTCTCGACCGCATGCGGGAAAAGGCGCTCGAAGCGGGCTTTCCCGGGGCGTCGGACGCGGTCATCTCGGAGATTCTTCGGGACGCGACGTCATCCGGCGGCGTTCCCCTCTTCTGACGAGACCGCGGCGAGAGGTGCCGCGACGACCTCGTCCGCATCCGGGGGACTTTCCTTGCGCGTTCGAGCGGTGGTGATGAGCACCACCGAAAGGATGATCGCTCCGGCGGCGATGAGCATCGTTCCCGTGATGCTCTCGCCTGCGAGGAGCCAGCCGAGAAAGAGCGCCACCAGAGGATTCACGAAGGTGTGTGTGGCGACGCGGGAGGCTTTCTCCACTTTCATCAGCCAGAGAAAGGCGGTGAAGGCCACGAGGGAGCCGAAGATCACGAGGTAGAGCAGCGCCCAGAGAGATTTCGCCGTCATTGCCTCAGGACGAACCCGGAAGGCTTCTCCCGCGAGAAAGCCGATGGCGGAAAGCGACACGCCTCCGGCGAGCATTTCCATCGCGATGCCCAGAAGATCCGACGTGGCGATCCGGGCCTTTCGGGAGTAGAGGGAGCCGAAGGTCCAGCACACGGTGCTTCCCAGAATGACTGCCATGCCGAGAAGCAGGTCTCCGTCTCCGGAAGCCGCCGAAGTCCCGCCGCCCTCGGAAAGGACGAGGGCGATGGTGCCGGCGAAGCCGAGGAGAAGCCCCAGGCTTTCGATCTTTCCCGGACGCCCGGATTTGAAGATGAGCCAGTCGAACAGGACGAACCACAGAGGTTCCACGGTGATAATGAGCGCCGTCAGCCCCGAGGGGACCACCTGTTCCGCCCACATCACTCCTCCGTATCCACCGACGAGCATGATCCCTCCCACCTTGAAGGCCTGTTTCCAGCCGTGCCGTGTCGGTCTCTCGGGGGTCCTGGTGAGCGCGAACAGGTAAAGAAGTCCTCCAGCGGCGAGAAAGCGGACGCCTCCTCCCAGGAAGGGGGGGATGGTCTCCACGGCGAAACGGATGGCCAGATAGGTGGAGCCCCAGATAAGATAGATGGCCGCATAGGCGGCGAGGAGAAGGGGTAGAGGGGGACGTCGGGTCGTTGCGGATGTCATGGAAGTTCCTCCTCTATCGGGGAAAATCATAGGAAACCCTGATCAAGTAGGAATCGCCCTCTCTCGATTTTCGATCGCATCGCGTTTTCCCGAGGGCGACGTGGTGTTTTTTCAGAGCTTCCCATATGTATGTATCCTACATCGTTTGCTCCCGCACCTCTAGTGCCGCGGAATTCCTCTCGACATCCGCCAAGCCCGCCGGAAAAAATCTCGTCCATGCACCCGGAAGGTGCTTGTCCGCTTTTTGTCGCTCGGGCAGGCTCGGAAACAGTCCATCGGCCCATGGTACTCCTGCGGCATTGTAGACTTTCTCCGAGGCGCGCCGAAAAAACCAACGCTTACCGTGTTTGCGAAGGATGCAGCAATGCGATATGCTTGCGGGCAAAAGACGCGGGGGAGCATTCCTGCGCCTTCCCATCAGGCCGGCTTTCCGTCACCAGGAGCGGGCTTGCGCGGAGGTGAAGGTCGTGAAAGAACGAAATACCTATGCCAAAACGGTTCCTGTAGAGGAGATGTTCCGCTATCCCGAGGCGGTGCTCGTGAACGATATCGTCTCTCCCGAGGACGGCATTCTCATCGTCTCCCGAGGACGCCCCCTGAAGAATTTCGCCAGAAAGGCGGAGATTATCACGGGAGCACTGCGTTCCTGGGGCGTCCGGGAGATCAAGCTCGAATTCGAAGCCCAGGTCACCGTGGAGGAGATGACCACGCTCCTCGATCACATCGATCCGTCGGTGCGCCAGATCGACCGGGAAGTGAGCGGCAAGGTCTTGGATCGCCTCTCCGGCGTGCATCGGGCGCTCTCGGGAAACGATGCCAAGACCTTTCCCCGGGAGGAGATCGAGGATGCGGGACGCATGCTCAGCGAGGAGATTCACAAATCTTCTCAGGTGCTTCTCTCCCTCGGCGTCGCCCACGACGCGGACGAGTACACCTATGTCCATTCGCTGAACGTGGGGCTTCTCGCGGGCTATCTGGCGAAATGCGTTCAGCGCTCCAGGGGGCTGGCCTACGACATCACGAAGACCGCTGTCACGACGGGACTTCTCCACGACATCGGAAAGGCGAGGATTCCCCGGGAGATTCTGAACAAGCCGGAGCGCCTCACCGACGAAGAGTTCGATCTCGTCAAGACCCACGCGGAGCTGAGCTTCACTCTCGCGAAGGAATCCGGTGTCGAGGATTCCCTTGTGCTCTCGGGCATTCTGAGTCATCACGAACGCTGGGACGGGTCGGGTTACCCCCAGGGGCTGAAGGGGGAAAAGATCCCCCTTCTCGCACGGCTCGTCGGTGTCGCCGACGTCTTCGACGCCCTCACCACGAAGCGGGTCTACAAGGAGCCCGTATCGGCCAAAAAGGCGCTGAGCATCATTCTGGCGAACAGCGGAACCGGATTCGATCCCGGGATCTGCAACGTTCTGCTCTCCGGCGTGGGCATCTATCCGCCCAGCACGGTGGTGGAACTCTCCGACGGCACCGTGGGGACCGTGGCGCTCACGGGCGATGGAAATCTTCTGCAGCCGAAGGTGCTGGTGAAAGAGAGCGGAGGGAATTGCCGCATCGTCGATCTTCAGGCGGCCGGTCTCTACATCGCCAGATGCCTCGACCTGTCCTGAGCCGGACGCGGAAGCAACGCAGGAGGGAGACAGCCATGTCGAAGAGAACGGACAAATCTTCTGCCGGTCATGACGAACCCCTTCCGAATCCCTTTGCTCTCGCCTTCGGCGAGCCGGGCGGTTCCCGGACCGACCCTCCGGGGGAGGACGCCTCCTGTACCGCCGATGGCGCGGTTTCTTCGAAAAACGGCGTGTCCTCCGTCCGCGGTGACGAGGGCGGGTTTTCCGATCTGAGCACCCTCCCCAGAGTTGTCCTTCGCCGGGAGCGGAAGGGGCGGGGAGGTAAGACCGTGACCGTGGTCGAGGGAGTTCCCGTTCCTCTCGCGGAAGGGCTCGCCTGTGCGCTCCGAAAGGGGTTGGGATGCGGATCCAGGGTCGAGGAGGGAGTGGTCGTGCTTCAGGGGGATCAGGTGGAGCGGAGTGCCGCGTGGTTTACCGCCCGGGGCGTGAAAAAGGTCATCCGGGGGTGATACCGCCGACGTGTTCCGGAGGCTGAAAGGGCGGTTCTTTTCCACGCTGGTCGGACACTCCAGGGGGAGCGCGGAAAGATGCCCCGGGCATGCGCGAAAGACGTCTCCGCGCCGGGATCCCGCCGCGAACTCCCGGCGCGGAAAACGATTTTTCAGGAAAGGAAGCGAGGCGGTGTCAGTCCGTAACGCTCCGCGTACGTGCCGAGCAGGGTTTCCGTCGCGTCGTCCAGCTCGAATCCCTCGGCGAGTGCCTTGGCCCGGCGTTCCGTCTCCTTCTCCCCGTGGATGTAGATCCGATCCTGTCCCTCCACCCGTTTTCCCCTTCGGATTTCCTCGAGAATGCCTCCCACGTGTTCCGCGATGCTGTCCCCGTTTCCGAAGAGGTCCAGCCGGAAGGCACCGAAGAAATGGGTGATGCAGGCTCCCTGGTCGTTGAAGGTGTGGGCGCTCCAGGTGCCCATGGAGAGCCCTGAGCAGAGGAGTTCCACCAGAAGCGCCAGCCCGTATCCCTTGTGGCCTCCCAGTTCCTCCCCCTCGCCGCCGAGCAGCAGATGTCCCCCAAGCATGTCTTCTCCCTCTTGCCGGAAGAGATTCACCACGGCGGTGGCGTCGGTGGTACCCTTCCCCTCGGCGTCCACGGCCCACCCCAGAGGCATGGGTTTGTTTCTGCGGTGGCAGACCTCGACCTTGCCGTGAGCCACCACGGTGGTGGCCATGTCGAGCAGGAAGCAGGGCCTTCCCTTTCCGGCGGGGATGGCCACGGCGATGGGGTTCGTCCCGAGGACGTGCTGTTTCCCAAAAGTGGCGATGGCACAGGGTCTCGTGTTCGTGAAAGCCATGCCCACCATGTTGCGCTCCGCCGCCATTTCCGCCCAGAGCCCGGCCATCCCGTAGTGGTTGGAGTTGCGCACGGCGCAGAAGCAGGTCCCCGTCGCCTCGGCCTTCCGGAGCACGTGTTGCATGGAAAAGTCCGCCACGTAGGCTCCGATTCCCTGATTTCCGTCCACCACGAGCGAAACCGGTGTTTCGTGCACGATGACCGGTTCCGCGTCGAGCTTTGCGTGTCCTCCCCGGAGATTGGCCTCGTAGAAGGCGAGCCTCGCCACGCCGTGGGATGCGACGCCCCGGGCGTCCGCCTCCACCAGGATGCGGGCGGTGAGCTCTGCCCTCTCCTCGGAGTAGCCGAAGGCCCTGAGGACCTCCCGGGTATACTGCAGCAGTTCTTTGTAGGTGATGCGAACACTCATGGACTACATCTCGCTTTCTGTCGTCGATTCGGATCGGGTCCATTCAGGATGGTAGCGTCTTTCCGGGTTTTCCGCAAAGCCTTCTCCCGGATCCCGGCGGGGGCGTACCGCATGCCGCCCCGGAGGTGTGCGGGCGGTTCCCGCTGGCCCCCCGGGGCGGCGTTCGGAAGAGCGACTTCGTTCGGGTCGGTTTCGCCGTTAGGCCGTCTCGGATACGAGAAGGCTCTTGGCGGGTTCCTTGCCGAGGACCGCGCAGAGGAGGAACACGGCGAGACAGACGGGCCATTCGAGGTAGGCCAGGTGGGGAACCACCCGGATGGCGGGAACGAAGGTCCATGCGAGCCACACGAGAATGGAGGCCGAAATGGTCCAGAAGCCCGCAATGCGCTTGCAGAGACCAGGCGTGTAGATGCCGGCGAGAATGAGCAGCGTGAAGGAGGCGGTGATGGCCAGCGCGGTGGTGATGGTGACGAGAATGCCCCGGACCGTGAGGGCCATGAGGAAGGTGCAGATGCTCACGGCGAGGACGACCATGCGGGAGACGAACACTTCCCGATCGGGGGCGATCGTTCCCGGGAAGAAGCGTTTCCAGATGTCCTCCACGATCAGCGTGGAGCTTCCGAGAAGGAGTCCCACCGCGGTGGAGATGTCCGCCGCCCAGAGAGAGGCGAGGAAGAGTCCTCCCACGAGAGGGCTGATGTGTGCCGCGATGGAGGGAAGGGCGAGGGCCGGTTTTTCGAGGCCCGGGAACTGGGACGCGGCGATGATGCCGAAGAGAGCGCAGAGGAAGCCCGCGGGGAGAATGAGAATGCCGCCGAGAATGAAGCCGTTGCGGGCGGTCTTTTCGTCCTTGGCGGCGAAGGCGATCTGGTTGATGGCCTGGACGGAGAAGCCCTGGGTGATCATGACCACCATCCAGGCGGTGACTACCGCGGTGCCGACGCCGGAGGTCCAGTCGAACCAGGGTTTGCCCGCGGGGAGCGCGGCGATGATGGTGTCCCATCCGCCGAAGGAGGCGCTGCTGCCGTGAAGTGCGGCGAAGATGCCCACGTAGATGACGATGACGTTGACCACGTTGGTGAGCCCTCCGGCCCAGTAGCCGCCGACCACGGTGATGAAGATGAAGATGAGGGCCGAGGCGAACATACCCGTCTGGAAGGTGAAGATGTCCGGCAGGAGGGCCGTGAGGATTGCTCCGCCCGCCACGTACTGCAGGGCCGTGATGACCATGAGGATGAGGAGCTGGGCGATCACGCCGACGGTGCGCGCTCCCTGCCCGAACATGCGCCCCATCATTTCCGGAACGGTTCTGACGTTCATCTTCCGGAAATGTTTTGCCGCGAAGAGCCCCGCGAGGATACCCGCGGCTCCCCAGGCCGCGTTATACCAGCCGGCGGAAAGGCCGCGCACGTAGGCGTTTTCCGCGACGCCCACGGTGGAGGCACCGCCGATGGCAAGGCCGGTCAGCATGGCCGCCACGAGAGGAGTGGGGAGGTGTCGTCCCGCCAGGAGATAGTCCAGCGCACCGCCCTTGCCGCTTCGCTGGATCCGCGTGGCGATCCAGGATATGAATGAAAGAAGAATGACGTAGCCTACGAGAATGGTCAACTGCACGCTCATCTTGAAACCTCCCGCTCTCTTCTCGAACTTGGAATCCTTTTCACTTCTCTTCCTCGAAAAAACGACGGTTGTCGCAGCCTCGGAAGAGAACCCCGTTTCCCGCACCGCGGAGGACTTTTGAACGGTGTTGCTCCGCATACTCCGCTCGACTCGCCTTTTTTCTACACGTCGGGCACGATCTTTCCCGGATTGAGGATGTTGTTGGGATCGAACGCCTGTTTCACGCGACGGATCAGTGCGATCTGGGCCGTATCCATCACCTCCTCCATGTATTTCCTCCGTTTCAGGCCGATGCCGTGTTCTCCCGACAGGGTCCCTCCAAGGCGGCGCACCGTGCGGTAAAGGTCGCGGAGTGCCCGGTCCATCACCTCGTGCCAGTCCGAACGGGGTTTTCGGATGACGAAGTTGACGTGCATGTTTCCGTCTCCGATGTGGCCGAAATTGATTCCCTCCACGCCGTGCGTCTCCGTGATGCGCGTCGCCTCGCGCATCAGCTCCGGAACCGCGCTCGTGGGAACCACCACATCCTCCAGGGCGCTCTGGACGAATCCCGCCACCATGGCCTCGCCGACGGCCTTCCTGGCCTTCCAGAGCTTGTCCCGCACGTTCCGGTTGTCTGCCACGAAGACCTCCATCGCACCGTGGCGGAAGCAGAGTTCTCCGATGCGCTCGTATTCGTCCGCGAGTGTTTCGGGGTCGTTGCCCTCGAGCTGGATGATGAGATGGGCTCCCGCATTACCGTGGGGAAGACGGGTACTGAGATAGTCCTCCACGAGACGGATGGCGCTGCGGTCCAGAAACTCGATGGAGGCGGGGATGACCTTTCCCTCGATCATGATCCGTGGGACGAAAGCGACCGCCGTGTCGGTGTCGGGAAAGGGAACGAGAAGATCCACTACTTTCGTCGGCAGGGGAAGGAGGCGGAGGATGATCTTCGTGATGATCCCGAGGGTTCCCTCGGAACCGGCGAGGAGATGGACGAAGTCGTAGCCTGTCACGTCCTTGCGGCGTTTGCCGCCGAACCAGGTGACGGAACCGTCGGCGAGAACCACTTCGAGGGCCAGCACCGAGGCTCCCGTGGAGCCGTACTTCACCACCTTGTTGCCTCCGGCGTTCTCCGCCACGTTGCCTCCGATGAAAGAGGCATCACCGCTGCAGGGATCTCCCGCGTAGAGAAGCCCCGCAGTGCGGGCGGCCTTCGTGATCTCCGCGGTCACCACCCCGGGTTCGACCGTGATGGTGAGGTTGTCCTCGTCCAGCTCCAGGATGCGATTCATCTTCTCCGTGGAGAGGACGATGCCTCCGTGCAGGGGAATGGCGCCTCCCGAGAGCCCCGTGCCGGCTCCCCGGGGTGTCACGGGAATGCGCAGGCGATTTGCGAGGGCGAGCAGGGCCGCAATCTGCTCCGTCGTCTCGGGAAAAACCACTACGTCGGAGAGAAATGTGTTCTCCCAATGTCCCCTCGGTACCTGGTCGAAGGAGTAGGTTTGCCGTTTCTCCGGATCCAGGGAGACGTTCTTCTCGCCGAGGATTCCCCTGATCTCCTCCAGCACCTCTTCGGTGAGTTGTCCGTAGGCTCTTTTTTCGGAAATGTGTTCTGTGGACATCACGTCGTCTCCTTCTTCTTCCGTGTGGTGTGGGGCCGAGAAAAAAGGAAGGCCGGGAGCCCTTTCCTTCGGGCTACCCGGCCTGAGTTTCGTTCGGCACGTCCGCCTTTGCACCGACCGTTTCAGGTGGGAGCCCTCAGGTGGCGTACCAAAAGTAAAAATAAAAAGACGCGTTTCCTTGTCCTGCGGAAAGACGAAACACGTACACAACCCCTCTCTTGTACGGTGCAGAAATGATCAACATTTATGGTGCTGAAATTTATCAAAAAATCGCGAGAAAGTCAATGCCGGTTTTTTTGCTTGTTACGAGACAGTGATAATGTCACCCCTGGAACGGGATAGGGAAAATGTCCTCGGTCACGCGCAGCGTGGTTTTTCTCTGGAACAAAGTACAGAGTAGAAGCGGTTGTTGTCTCAATCCGGCAGAGGTGGACAAAACGGCAGTTCCGGACAGCGCTGCGAAAGGAGAGAGAATGGTGGGGGAAGGGCCGGTTCGTCCCTGTGAATGGAAAGGAGCGGCTGCTTCCTGTTTCTGAAGAAGGCGAGCACAACCACGGTTCCGGAGGAGATTTTGAGAGGAGATGCAAAGGGGGATGAGGGCTTCGAAAAGAGCGTGTCTCTCGCCATGGCCTTTTTTGCGGAAGTGCTTGCGGTGCTGCCTCTTTTGAGGCACCATGGAGCGTAAAGAAGAACATATTTCTTCCGAAAATGCCGCACAAGTCTTTCAAAAACAGCGACGGAGAGGGAGGAAGAACGATGCGCGCTTTACGGATCCGGGGAGGAAGACTATGGACCGGCGAGGCCGGATGCCCCCGGGCGGAGGAGATGCTCGTCCTCGGGGAGAGAATTGTTGCGGTGGGTACCACCGATGAGATCGAGCGACATCCCTCCGCGAGGGATGCGCGTTCCCTCGACCTGTCGGGGGAGTCGGTCGTCCCGGGAATAACCGACGGGCACCTGCACTTGAACATGTACGCCAAACAACGCTTCGCCCTCGATCTCGAGGATGCGGTTTCGTTGAGAGATCTTCTGGAGCGGATCAGGAACGCCGCCGCCACCTGTCCCCCCGACAGGTGGATCTACGGAGTGAAGTTCAACAACGCCCGGTGGAACGATCCCCGCATGCCGAATCGTTGGGACTTGGACGGCCTCGGACTTTCCCAGCCCGTGGTGTTGCAGCGGATATGCACCCACGTGAACGTGGCGAACGGCAGGGCTCTTCTGCGGGGCGGGCTCATCGGCTCTCCGGAGAGCGACCACGATGGCGTCCTGCTCGAGGAAGCGGCCTTTCCCCTCCTGGAGACCATGAAGGCGGAGCTCTTCGGCGGCGGGCGCATGGAGGAACTCCTGGGCGACGCTTGCAGGGAACTCGCGAGCTATGGCGTCACCTCTATCCATCCCTGCGGCGCGGACTACTACGGCATGGAAGAGGGACTTGACCTCTATCAGGGACTCTTCCGAAAGAACAAGCTCCCCGTGCGGGTCTTCTCCTATCACGACAAGTTTCCCGTGCCTCCTCTGCGGAGCGGCTTCGGCGACGGATGGGTCACCTTTCAGGGGTACAAGCTCTATCTCGACGGTACCATCGGCGCCCGCACGGCGGCGCTCTCCGAGCCTTACGCGGACGATCCGGACAACAGAGGGCTTCTGAACCACAGCCTGGAACATCTCATCGGGCTGCTTCGGGAGGCTCGGGCTCGGGGATTGCAGACCCTGATCCACACCATTGGGGACGCCGCTCTGGACCAGGCCCTGGATGCTCTGGCGGCGGTGGAATCCGCTTCGTGGCCCCCTCTACCTTATCCCTACCGCATCAACCATCTTCAGGTGTGTCGTCCGGATCAGGTGGCGCGCCTCGCCGCGCTGCCCGTCTTCGGGGACGTGCAACCCTCCTTCGTACCGAGTGATCTGGGCATTGCTCCCCTCCGTCTCGGTCTTGTCCGGGTAAATTGGAGCTATGCCTGGCGCACGCTCCTGGAGGCGGGAATTCCGCTTTCCGCATCCAGCGACAGCCCGGTGGAATCCCTGAATCCCTGGCGAGGCGTCTGGGCTGCGGTGAACCGCACCGACGACGCGGGCAATCCCGAGGGTGGTTTCCTGCCGGACCAGAAGCTTGGTCTGGACCAGACGCTCCACATGTTCACCACCACCCCTGCCCGGGCGGTCGGTCGCGAAAAGGACCTGGGGCGGCTCGCGCCGGGGTGCCTGGCGGATTTTGCCGTTCTCGAGGACGATCTCTTCGCCATGCCTCAGGAAGAGCTTCTGCACGTCAAGGTCCGTTTCACCTTTGCGGGAGGAGCGTGTACCTGGGGTGATCTCGATGGTTGGGAACGGATCGGGTGATTCCTTCGGAGCGTCGCCGCATTTGATGTGATCCCGTCCGAGGGTGCGGTGAGGAGTGCCCGGAGAGGCTTTCCCGGGGAGGAATGAAGCATGTCCGAAAGAAGAACTTCTCCGAGGTGGAGACGGGTATCCCATCTGAGGGAGCGGGTCCGGAGGCTCGAAAAGGAGCGGAAGGCCGTTCTCAACGTTCTCGGAGCGGCCACGAGGATCACGGACTACTCTATGATCGTGGACAGGGAGGGCGGTGCGGAGGCGGTACTCTCCGAGGCGGTCTCGCGGATCCGAGCGCTTCTGCCTCTTAGGGCCGTCGCCTTTTTCCTTTTCGCCGAGGGTGGTTCGGAGATCGTTTGTGCCTTTGCGGATCCTCCGGACGCGATGACCTTTCTGGAACGGGAAAAGGAATGTCTCATCGAGAACCGTACCTTCGCCTGGCTCGTGGACCGGAGGAAGCCGCTCATCGTGGCCGCCGAGGACGGCAAAACTCTCCTGCTCCTTTCCGCCGTCTCGGCGGCGAACCGTACCATGGGTGTTTTCATGGGCGTTCTGGAAGCGATGCCGGAAGAGGCGCTGGACATGTCCCTCGCGTTTTTTTTAGGAGTGCTCAACAGTACGGCAAGCGTACTGCAAAACCTGGAGCTGTACCAAATGGTCCGGAACTTGAACGAGGAACTTCGGAGAAAGATCGACAATCTCGAATGCTCCGAAGCGGCACTTTCGGAGTATCGGGACCAGCTTGAGATGCGAGTGACGGAGCGGACTGAAGATCTTGCCCGGGCGAACCGAGTGCTTCTCCAGGAAATCGCGGAGCGTAAGCGCGCGGAGGCGCTGGCGAGACGTCTCGCCTCCGAGGCGGAGGCGGCGAATCGGGCGAAGGACGAATTTCTGGCGAACATGTCCCACGAAATCCGCACTCCCATGAACGGTATCATTGGGATGGCGGAACTGGTGCTCATGTCCGAACTCGATGTGGAGCAGCGCGATCAGATCGAGACCATTCGGGAATCCGCCGCTTCCCTCCAGGAGATTCTGAACGATATTCTCGACCTGTCGAAGATCGAGGCGGGAAAGATGGAACTCCACCGTTTTCCCTTCGATTTTTCCGTCCTTGTCGAAGGGGTTGGACAGCTCTTCTCCGCGAAAGCGGAGGAGAAGCGCCTCGGCCTCTTCGTCTTCTTCGATCCCGCTGCGCCACGCCGTGTTCAGGGAGATCCGGGACGTATCCGCCAAGTACTGGTCAATCTGCTCGGAAACGCCATCAAGTTCACTGAAAAAGGGTACGTGTTCCTCCATGTGAGCTGTCCGGAGCGGAGCGAGGGACACGGCGTGTTCCGTCTCACCGTTTCCGACACGGGCATCGGCATGTCCATGGAGGCGCAGCGTCACGTCTTCGAAAAATTTATTCAGGGAGACTCCTCTGCCTCGAAAAGCCACTCCGGCACTGGGCTCGGACTGTCGATCAGCCGAAATCTCGTGGAGCAGATGGGAGGAACCATCTTCGTGTCGAGCCGGGAGAGGGAGGGGAGTGTCTTCACAGTGCTCCTTCCCCTCCCTCTGGATGAAAGGAGCGACGACGCGAAGAAAGAAACGCCGGAACTCCTCGGAAAGCGGGCGCTCGTGGTGCGCCCCGATTTCCTCGGTGTGTTCGTCCTGGAGGAGTATCTGCGATGGTGGGGAATGTCCTGTGAAAGTGCGTTCTCGGCGGATGAGGCGAGCGCGGCTCTCCGGGAGGCGGAGAAGAAGGGGCTTCCCGTCGACGTGCTCGTGGTGGACCAGGACATCCCCCCTTCGGGAGGCGACGCGCTGGTGAGGGCACTTCAGGAGACTGCACTCTCTGCGCCTCCTGCGGTGATCCTGCTCGCCTCCATGGCCTACAAAATCCGGATGACCCGGGAGCAGGAGAACACCCGGGTCTGTCTCGTCAAACCCGTTCGTTCCTCCCTGCTCCACAGCACTCTGGTACGGCTTTTGCGAAACAGAGCCGATACAGAGAGCGGTGGAAGTGCGGAACGAAGCGGAGGCCATCGGAGAAGGCGCCGGAGTGCCCTTCCTCCCGTTCCGGAACTCAAGGCCAGGGTGCTTCTCGTGGAGGACAACCGGGTAAACCAGGCGGTTGCCCAGGGAATGCTCCGGAAAATGGGGTGCGAGGTGACGGTCGCGGCGAATGGGGTCGAAGCGCTGGAGCGGTTCGAGAAGGAGTTCTTCGACCTGGTGTTCATGGATTGTTCCATGCCCGTCATGGACGGCTACCAGGCGACCCGGGAGATGCGCCGCCGCCAGGGAGCAGCGATGCACACCCCCATCGTAGCCGTGACCGCCAACGCCATGGAAGACGACCGTAATCGCTGTCTTGCCGCCGGAATGGACGATTATCTGGCCAAACCGTTCACATTCGCGGCGCTCCGCGAGCTTCTGGAGCGGACTCTCTTTCGGGTCCGCACGGAGCGGAAGGAGTGACGCCGCTCTCCGAGGAAGTTTCTTTCCCTGCGAGCACCGCCGTGAGGAGGAATTTTCGATGAATGCTCTGGAGTTTCTTCCCCTGTTCGCGGAACTCATCGGCAGTATCGCCTCCACGCCCGTTCCCTTGGGAGCCTTCGGGCGCATCGACACCAACGGGGAACGGGCGGGATACGTCATTTCCGTCGTGGTGGACGAAGGGCGTCTCCGGGATATTCACCCCCTCGACACGGGGGAGAGTTTCAACATCTACGTTTGAGGCGGAAGGCGCAGTTCCGGAGAGAGCGTGTCCCGAAGCGCCGTGACGACAGCGCACATGTGCCGGATCGGTTCCTGGGACGGGACGCCTCGGAGCGTGCGGAAGGAGTGGTCGCACCCATCGAGGACTAGAAAGCGTCTGTTCTCGCCCTCGCAGTGCACCAGGTTCGCGAGCCTCCGGCAGGATTCCTCGGGGAACGTGGCATCCTCGCTGCCGTAGAACACCGTGAGATGCTGCACCCGTGTCCTCCGGGCGGCTTCGTGCAGGTTTTCCTGGGCGAAGAGCGAGTCCAGAATGGGAAGTTTCCGGCTTTCCTGCGCCTCGGGCCTGAGGGCGTCGCCGCTTCCGGAGACAAAGAGGCATGGAGTGCCGGAGACGTCCGGTTTCGGAAGCTCCCCGCAGCCGGGGACGTGCGGCGGAGTGCTTCCCAGAAGAAACAGCGATTCGATTCCTCCGAGGGAAAATCCCCAGGGCCAGAGGGGGCGTTCGGGAAAACACGTCCGCACGTAGCGGAAGGCGGCGAAGATGTCCCACAGGTCCTGGGAGAAGGTTTTGCCCCGAAAAGCCTCTTTGGCCCAACTGTCGCGGTCTTCCCCGAAGGTATCCCGGTCCCGGCGCAGGCGGCTTGTTTCCACGAGACAGGAGGCGATGCGCTGTTTCAGGAGGAGCCGGGCTATGTCCCCGTACTTGTTTCCCTCGGTCATGTCGGCGCACCCGTGGACGCCGTGGAACAGAAGGACGAGCGGCCCCGGATAATCCGTCCCGACGAGATGCAGCAGGACCTTTTCGTCTCCGAAGGAACCTCGGATGGACACTCTTTCCACATTCATGAAAGACCCTCCTCGTGATGGGAGAATGGCGGAATCCGTGCGGAAAACCTTCCCGCACAGTCCGTTGCGTCGAAAGAACTTCCCGCGGGGCATTCTTTTCCGCCCCTTCAGGGCGGGTGCCTTCTTCCCAGTAGTGCTCCGCCGGAACCCCGGAGTTGTGTTTCGAAGACCACAATACCACTCCGCCTTGCGGAGAGGCAATGCGGCGGAAGGAAGAATGCCTCGCGGCATCCGGCTGAGGCGTGATCCCTGCGGGTGTCGCGGAGGAGGATGGAGGCGAGACGACGACAAGCCCCGGGCGAATACCCGGGGCTTGTCGTCGGAAGGCCCAAAAGATCCGTCGGAGAACAAGAGCGAAATGTCGGGGTCAGTACTGCATCCACTTGTCCCGAAGTTCCTGGAGCTTGCCCGTGTCGTCCATCTCCTTCAGCGCCTTGTTGAGTCCCTCCAGGAATGCCGTCTCGTCGAGGCGCGTCGCCAGAGCTTTCCCTGTTCCGGTGATCTCCTGGTCGAAGGCGAGCTGCACTTGTCCCGCGAAATCCTTCTGATCGACGAACTTCACCGCCACGGGGCGGTCCATAAGGGTGGCGTCCACGCGACCGAGGGCCACTTCACGGACGCAGTCGTCGAACTTTTGGAAACGCTTCACCTCGACGCCCTCGATGGTTCCGGCATAGGTGTCCTGAACTGTCCCCAGCTGTGCGGCGACGGTTTTGCCCTTCAAATCCTCCAGGCTCTTGATGTCCTCCCGTCCGGCCTTGACGATGAAGGTGCTCAGGGAGATCTCGTAGGGAGTGGTGAAGGCAACCCGCTTGGCGCGCTCTTCCGTGGCGCTCATGCCTGCGGCGATGAGGTCGATCTTGCCCGAAAGGAGGGCGGGAATGAGACTGTCGAAGGGCATGTCCACCCACTCCACCTTTTTGCCGAGCTTCTCCGCGAGGGCATGAGTGAGGTCGATGTCGAATCCCTGGAGATTGTTGTCCTTGTCCCTGAATTCATAGGGTGGATAGGTGCTCTCCGTTCCGACGAGGATCGTCTCCTTCTCGAGGATCGCCGCCGCCGCCGGGCCGAAAGCGAAGAGGAACACCAATGCCGTGGTCAATACGACTGCGAGACTTTTTTTCATGTTCTTTTCCCTCCTCAATGATATGGTCGTACCTTGCGGAAATCGAAACGCGAGACGGAAACACGAAGACGCCCTGCTATACAAGAGTTGCGCGAAAAGCAAAAAAATGCACTCTCTGGCATGATTCGGCACATCATAATAAGATGTGGACGTTGTTCTGTCAAAGGGGAGGAATGGTTTCATGGTGGCCGCCGTCGAGGTGAAGGGACTGCACAAGTCCTTCGGTACCCTGACCGTGCTTCAGGGAGTCGATCTGCGCATCGAGGAGAAGGAAGTGGTGTCCGTCATCGGGCCCAGCGGCTCGGGAAAGAGTACGCTGGCCCGCTGCATCTGCTGTCTGGAGGAGATACAGCAGGGGGAGGTCCGCCTCCACGGAGAACGCGTGGATGGAGGGCGTCTCCGGAACAAGGCCATGGCGCATCTCGTGGGGATGATCTTTCAGCAGTTTAACCTCTGGCCGCATCTCACTGCCCTGGAGAACGTCTGTCTCGCCCCCGTCCGGGTGCTCGGGCTCGCTCCCGAAGCAGCACGGGAAAGAGGATCGGCGCTCCTGGAACGGGTTGGCCTCGGGGACAAGCTCGGTGCCCGTCCGGCCCAACTCTCGGGAGGGCAGCAGCAGCGGGTGGCCATCGCCAGGGCCCTCGCGATGGAACCCAGGATCATGCTCTTCGACGAGCCCACGAGTGCCCTTGACCCAGAACTCGTCGGGGAAGTTCTCGAGGTCATGACCGATCTCGCCGCGTCGGGGATGACCATGCTGATCATCACCCATGAAATGCTCTTCGCCCGGGAGGTCTCCCACCGGGTTATCTTCATGGCCGATGGAAACATCGTCGAGGAGGGGACTCCGGAAGCGCTCTTCCTGAACCCCCGCATGCCGCGCACGAAGAGCTTTCTTCACCGCATGTCCGCGCATTTCGGCACCGCCCTCGTGGCGGAGGAAGGAAGAGGGCGGCGATGACTCTCGACTTCTCGGTTCTGGTACCCTACGGGCACATGTTCGTCCAGGGCTTGCTCGTCACCGTGAAAGCCTCACTCTTGGGACTCTCCATGGGAGTCGTCATCGGCGTCCTCGTGGGAGCGCTCCGGGTCGTCCCGATCCTCCCCCTGAGAGCTTTGGCGGCGACCTACATCTATGTTATACGGGGAACACCCCTGCTGATTCAGCTCTTTCTCATCTATTTCGGCCTGCCCTCCCTCGGCGTCAACCTTCCCGCCTTCGTGGCGGGGATCATCGGCATCGGCATCAACTCCGGAGGCTACGTGGGAGAGATCGTCCGGGGAGGGATCGAGGGCGTTCCCAAGGGACATTGGGAGGCCGCTCGGGTCCTCGGCCTTTCCTACGGGCAGACCATGCGGTGCATCATTCTGCCTCAGGCGGTGCGGAACATGCTCCCCGCCTTCGGAAATGAGTTCGTCACTCTCATCAAGGAATCCTCCCTGCTCTCAACCCTGGCTATTACGGAGCTGACCATGGTGGGACAGCAGGTCCGGAGCGTGACCTACGCCTCCTTCGAAACCTTTCTGCTAGTGGGGGGCATCTATCTCCTGCTCACGAGCGTCGCCGGAGGAGCGCTGCAGCTCCTGGAAAAGCGATGGCAGGTGCGGTGAATTGAGTTGGACTGAAAAGGCGCCTGCCTCCGGGGACGGGTCCTCTTCGGGTTGCCGGAAGGGTGCATGGAAGAGCGGACGGGGAAGCGTTCCGTGAAGAAAGGGCACAATCTGGTTTTTCGAGCGGACGCCGTCGGCGGAACGGTTCTTCAATGCGGCTTAAAATTCCCGGATCCGCTGGATTTTCTTGAACAGGGGCACATGGATGCGGATTTCGCGAGAAATTTTTTCAAACGCTCGCCTCTCGGACGGTTTTGAAACAACATGTGTTCTTCTTTTCCGTCGCTCCCCTGCGGGAGGGAGTGTTTGTGGCTCATCACGGTTTTGAAACGACACGCGCTCTTCCTCCCTCGTCACACGGGAGGCCTTTTTCCGAATCCTCCTGGGGAGTTGGGCGATTTTCGGCATTCTTGTCCTGGCCGGGAGAGCGTTTTGGCCTTCGGTGTGCTCCGGGTCGTCGTCGGTCCCGACCGGGGCGTCTTTGAGGAGGCGTCAGGAGGATGGAAAAACGAAACCTCCGTTGCTTGCATCCTCGGAACCGCTCTGGAAGACTTCTCGTATCGGGCGCGAAGGCGTAATGGAAAGAGAAGGAAGCTCTGAATAAAGACCTTTCGCTTTCCCTTGACTCGGGTCGCATCAGGCTCCGCGAGGCGCCCTGCGGGGCTGACGCAGCCTTATTTAGAGATTCCAGAATACGGCGGAAGAGCCGCATATTTGTCGTCCTGTGTTTCGAGAAAGGAGGAAGAACCATGCCGGGAAGCTATTATCTTCCTGCGGTGAACCTCATCGATTTCGGTGCCGTCGCCAAGGTGGGGAGCTGGATCCGTACGCTTGGCGGGAGCAGGGTTCTCATCGCCGCCGCCGCGGCCCATCCCGGGGAGGAGCACGCTGCCCTCGCGGCGGAACACCTAGGCAGGGAGGGAATCGCCTCGGTGCCCTTCGTGAAGGTTTTGCCCAATCCGACGGACGTGCTCGTGGAGGAAGGAGCCGCGCTCTACCGAGCCGAGAGGTGCGATGCGCTGGTGGCCATCGGGGGCGGAAGCGCCATGGATTGCACCAAGGCCATCGGTGCCGTGGTGACCAACGGAGGGGCCATCCGGGACTACGAGGGTACCAATCGGCTTCGGATCGCCCTGCCTCCCTTTGTGGCCATCAACACCACCGCGGGAACCGGAAGCGAAATCACCCGCTTCGCCGTCATCACCGACACGGAGCGCCACGTGAAGATGACCCTGGCGGACTGGCGCCTTACCCCGGACGTGTCCATCAACGATCCGGAACTGATGCTCTCCATGCCCCCTGGCTTGACTGCCGCCACGGGTATGGATGCGCTCTCCCACGCGGTGGAATCCCTCGTGTCCCTCAACGCCTCGCCTCTCACGGAGGCGCTCTCTCTGAAGGCGGCACGGCTCGTCTTCGACTTCCTCCCTCGGGCGGTGCGGGATGGAGGCGACCGCGAGGCGAGGGAGATGATGACCCACGCGGCCTTTCTCGCCGGAGCGGCGTTCAACAACTCGGGGCTCGGGCTGGTGCACGCCATGTCTCATCCCCTGGGAGCGAAGTACAATCTTCCTCACGGTGTCCTCAACGCCCTGCTCCTTCCTCACGTGGAACGCTATAATGCCGTGACCTGCTTCGAGAAGTTTTCCCTTCTGGGAGAACATCTGGGCATCGTGCGCTCCTGGCATTCTCCAGGGGAGAATGCGGAGACGACGCTCCAGGCCATGGGGCGGCTCGCGGAGGACGTGGGTATTCCCGCGTCGCTGGCGCGTCTCGGGGTGAAGAGCGAGGATCTCGGGGAACTCGCACGCCAGGCGGAGCAGGAGGAGATTGGGCGCACCAATCCCAGAAAGGCGAGCGTCGAAACGATTCGGGAACTTTACAGGGCGGCTATGTAGCGGAGAGTCTTTTCCGTTGCGACCCATCGAAAAAAAGACGAAGAACACCACGCCCCCTGTCCCGGCCCTTTTCCCGTCTGTCGGCTACAGGGGGCTTTTTGTGGAGTTTCCTTTGGAGGTGCGTACGAAGGTCAGGCGGGCAACGCACCCTTCGGCATTCAGGAAGGTTATCGTTCCGTCGAGCTGCCGGGCAAGGGCATGGACGATACGCAATCCGAGGGATTGCTCCTTTTCCGTCAGAACGGTCTCCGACAGACCCACTCCGTTGTCGGCGACTTCGAGGACGAGGAAGTTCTCCCGTTCCTCGCGCAGGGTGATCTTCACCTCGGGTTTTCGCTCGTGTCCCGGAGGAAAGGCGTGGCGGATTGCGTTCGTCAACAATTCGGTGAGGATGAGACCGCAGCAGATCGCCTGGTCCAGATCGACGAGCAGCGTCTCGGGAATGGCGAGGACGAAGCGGAGTTCGTGTCCGACCTTGCCATAGAGACTTCTGATGTGGAGGACTAGGTCTGCCGTGTACGCGGCCATGAGGATCGTCGAGAAAGATTCCTGTTTGTAGAGATGCTCGTGAATGAGGGCCATGGAGCGGATTCTCGTGAGTGTCTCCGTGAGATGTTCCCGGGCGAAGGGATCACGGACCTCCTGGAGTTGAAGGGACAGGAGGCTGGAGATGATCTGGAGGTTGTTCTTCACCCGGTGATGGACCTCCCGGAGAAGCACCTCCTTTTCGCGCAGAGAATGTTGCAGCCGCGCCTCCATCTCCTTCCTGTCCGTGATGTCGAGCTGAATGCCCGCCACGCGGCGGGGCATGTTTCCGCCTTTCGTTCCTCCATTGTCAATTGCCCGTCCCCGGTTGAGCATCCAGCGCCAGGAACCGTCCTTTGCACGGAGGCGCGCTTCCGTCTCGATGCGATTCGTTCCTGCCGCGAGGAGCATCTCCTGGGCGTGACGGAGGCGGGGGAGGTCCTTCTCGTGAACGAGCGCGAGAAAATCTTCCGTGGTGGATGGTGTCTCGGAGGAAGGATAGCCGAGCATGGATGTCCATCGGCTGTCCGGATGGAATGTTCCCTGTTCGGGTTCCCATTCCCAGACACCTATCTGGGCTGCGTCGAGGACGAATTCGAGGCGTTCCATCGCTTCCCGGAGGGCAAGTTCCGCCTGCTTGCGGGGCGTGACATCCACGAGGACGCCCGCAAAACGCAGCGCTCTCCCACGGTCGTTCCGCTCGACCACCTTACCCTTCCAGAGCATCCACTGCCAGGAACCGCTCCGGGAACGCATACGGCATTCCATGTCGAAGAAGTCCGTGTCGCCTGCCACGCAGCGGTTCAGGGTGTCGTCGAAGCGAGCCCCGTCCTCGTCGTGGAGGAGTGCGCGCCACGCCGAAAAGGACGAGGAACGATCTTCCGGTGTGTAGTCCAACGTGCTACATCCCCGGAAGCTTATGTCGATCTTGCCCGATGCGGCATCCCAGTCCCATACTCCCACGTCCGCGCCTTCGAGAGCCATGTGGAGGCGATCTTCCGCCGTGCGGAGGGCAGCGGTTCGGAGCAGCACCAGGGACTCGGCGTGTTCCTTTCGGGAAAGCGAGAGGAAGAGAACGGAGCCGAAGAGTACGGTGAGAAGCATGCCGAGGGGAGGAATCCAGAGATATCCGAGAGGCAGGTTGTCCGCCATGTAGTGCCCCTCGGTGCGGATTTTCACGGCCCATTGGCGGTCGCCGAGGGGAAACTCCCGGAGTATTTGGAGGTTTTCCGACAGTACGACGGCGTTTCCAGAATCCTCCAGACGCGGTTTCCAAAAGGCGAGCGTCTGTTGTTCCGAGGGTGCGGAGAGATCAATAACCCAGGTGGAGAGGCCGATGGGTTTCGTCGCGGTGATGACCGTCGCGAGCACGTCGTAGGGCGCGAGAATTCCTCCCACGAAGCCGAGAAGTTCTCTCGTTTCCGCGTCGTCGTTTCCATGACGACGGTTCCGAAAAACCGGTTCCAGGCCGAAAACCAGGAACTGTTCCGGCGCGTCCCCTTCGGAGGAAAAACGTCCCGAGACGGCGAGGCGTTCGCCTTCCCAGGCGCGTTCCAGAGCTCCCTGCACGGTGGGAATCGTGAGAAGATCCGTGTTCTGCAGGCGAGAAAGCTCGGGCTCGGCCTTGAGGTACAAAACGGGGCAGGTGAGCACACGAGAAGAGGCGGAGTCCGGAGCGCCCGCGGCATCCTCACCCCAATCGCGAATTTTAATGGAATGAACGTCCTGTTCGGGAAGGATGGTGCGTCGTTCCTGCCGGTCCGGCAGTGGAGAAACCACGAGAGGAGCCCAGAAGAACCCCCGGAGACCGTTGCGGTCGTGCAGCACTGGGGTGGTGAACGTGCTGAATTCCTCGGGGGTGACGACGTCGGATCCTTCGAAGAAGCGCTGCAGCGCGCTGATTTCGAGAAGCCGTTCCCGGAGGTTGTCCGCGACGGCGGTGGCACGGAGTGCCGCGTCCCGCTCGAAACGTTCCCGGAAAAGCGCATGAGAGCGTTCTCTCTGGGAGACGGCGATCCAGCCGGTACACAGGAGCCCCAGGAGGACGCAGAGGAGAACTCCGTATCGGGAGGCCCGAGACGAAGAGAGGCGAGAGAAGACATTCGGGATGCGAAGAGCCTTCATGGCCATACCCCCGTTTCTTTGGAGAGCCTTTCCCGGAAATCGGCAAAAATGCCTTCGCACGACGAGGAAATCCCTTTCACGTCGGAGTTCTTTCGACGGCGGATGTCGTTTCACCTTCTCCATCGTATCGGTGCTGCAAAATGCCTGAGAAGTGCAGTAAGAGTTTACGTGTTGTCTTCATCGAAGGCAATGGGCTCTCTCAACACTTCCATGGATGCTGATGCCGTATGTTTTAGAAGCCATTATGGAAAATGCGGTCGCCTTATGATACCGTAGCGAAACGGAAGCCTTTCCACGGTTTCCCGAGTTCGTGCAGGGACGGTGATGCGCATGCGACGTGTAACGGAACGTTCGGTCTTGCGGGAGGAACTCCGCCGCCTCCGGAGCGGTGGAACGCTGGGACTTGTTCCCACCATGGGATATCTTCACGAGGGGCATCTTTCCCTGGTGCGGCGATGCAGGATAGAGAACACCTTCACGGTCGTCTCCATTTTCGTGAATCCCACACAGTTCGGTCCCCAGGAGGATCTCGCCAGGTATCCTCGGAGCCTCGACAGGGATCTCCGTCTTCTGGAGGCGGAGGGCGCCGATTTGGTCTTTGCTCCGGAGCCGGAGGAGATGTACGCACAGGACGCCTCTACCTGGGTCGAGGAGACGTCTCTGAGTCGGGGTCTCTGCGGTGCTTCACGCCCCGGGCATTTCCGGGGCGTCTGTACGGTGGTGCTCAAACTTTTCAACCTCGTTCAGCCGGATCGGGCGTACTTCGGCCAGAAGGATTTTCAGCAGGTTCAGGTGATCCGCCGCATGGTGCGCGACTTGGATGTCCCCGTGGAGATCGTCTCCTGCCCTATTGTCCGCGAGCCCGACGGCCTCGCGATGAGCAGCCGCAACGTCTACCTTTCGGAAACGCAGCGCGGTTCCGCCCTTCGTCTGAGCCGGGCTCTCGAAAGGGCGCGGTTTCTCTTCGACCAGGGAGAACGGCGGGCGGACAGACTGCTCGGAGACGTGCGAGCCTTTCTGTTGGAGGATCCCGCCGTGGCGGTGGAGTACGCCGAGTTGCGGGACGCGGTGACCCTGGAACCCGTAGAGGCGGCGGACGCCCCGGTGGTGCTCGCCCTTGCCGCCCGAATTGGAAATACCAGGCTCATCGACAACACGGTGCTCTCCCATGTGCCCGAATCAGGATCGTAATGGGCGGGGAGAGTCCGTTTCCGAAGGTGTGCTCTGCCGAGAGGAGGTCGAGGCCTTCGGACCGGTGACCATCGTCGGCTGCGGTGCCCTGGGCGGGCGTTTCGCTGTCTCGCTGGCCGCTGCAGGGGTGCGGGTTCAGGCCCTCCAGCGGCGGGGAGAGCATTTCGATGTCTGCCGGGAGCGGGGGCTCCTCTACGTGGACGCCCGGGGGGAGGAGTGCCGGGTGCGCTTCCCCCTGAGCGACGATCCGGGGGAGCTCGCCGAGAGTCCTCTTGCGGTGGTCTTCGTGAAGAGCGGCCAGACCGGGGAAGTGGCCCCTCTCGTGGCGCGGTGTCTTACCCGGGACGGCATCGTCCTGTCGCTGCAGAACGGCCTCGGCAACGGAGAGGCCCTTGCGCAGGTCCTCGGTGAGGAGCGGGTTGCCCTCGGCGTCACCACCTGCGGGGCCCGGCGCAGCGCTCCGGGAGTCGTCCACTGGGGCGGGGATGGAGTGACCCGCATGGCTCCCCTGAGGCCATCGAGGGATCTTTCCCGGATCGCCGCGCTCTTCCGCGCCGGAGGATTCGTGGTGGAACTCCTCCGTGAACCCTGGCGAGCGGTTTGGGAGAAGGTAATCCTCAACGCCGCGGGAAACCCCGTGAGCGCCCTGCTTCGCTGCTCCAACGGAGAGCTGTTCCGAAACGCTTCCGCCCTCTCTCTGATGCGTCGCCTTCTCGTCGAGGGGGTGGCGGTGGCCCGGGTTGAGGGGATGTTTTTCGACGAGGAGGAGCTATGGTCCTCGCTGCTGCTGGTGCTGGAGCGCACGGGCACGAACCGGACGTCCATGCTGCAGGATGTGGAGCGGGGAACTCCCACGGAGAACGGGGCAATCAGCGGGGCGATTCTTCGCAGGGGCATCGCCCGGGGCGTCGCAACTCCCGACACGGCCTGCGTCGTGGCGTTGATGGAAGCGCTGGACGAGGCGATGAAGAAACGAAAACGACAGTCTTCCGATGGGGGGAAAATGTGCGAATGAAAAAGATGACGGTTCTTCTCGGAAGTCCGAGACGCGGAGGAAACAGTGAAATGCTGGCGGATTCCCTGGTGCGGGGATTCGGCGGAACCGGTGGAGAGGCGCTGACGATCCGCCTCGCGGACCTGCGCCTCGGAGGATGCGTGGATTGCCGTAGGTGCTGGAGCAGTGGCCGTCCCTGCGTGATCGACGACGACATGCAGTCCGTCTATCTCGCCCTCGACGAGGCCGAGATCGTGGTGTTCGTGTCGCCTCTCTATTGGTGGAGCTGGTCCGCGCAGATCAAGCCCGTGTGGGATCGCCTGATCCCCTATGGGGCCGACGGTGCTCCCCGGAATCTTTCTGGGAAGGGGGCGATCCTTCTGGCCACTGCGGGAGACGACGACCCCGGCTGCTTCGAAGGACTCCGTTTCTCCTTCGCTAGGGGTACGGAGTATCTGGGCATGATGCACCTGGGGGAGATCTGTGCTTCCGGAGTGAACGCGAAGGGAGCAATCCAGGGGAGCGAGTGGCTTGAAAAGGCGGAGGCGTTGGGAAGATCCCTTTCTGCGTAGGGAACCTCTGAAGAGCGCTGAGCCAAGCTCGCAACAACGAGAGACGATCAGGCTCAAGGGCGGGAGAACTCTCTGCCATCAGAGCTTCCGTGGGAAGAGGGCTTCCGTTCTCGGATGTCCTCTCTGGCTTCGAGAGGTGCGTCGTTTTCGAGGCAAGACGGGCCGGGCCTTTCTCCCGCGAGGGGAGACGCTTTTCTGTGCTACAATTCTTCGAGCAGCGGAAGAGTGATCCGCCGCTGAAATGAAGGGTGCGGTTTCGTCAGGGTAGGGCGGAACGCAGCACCGGAGGAGGAGAGACTCATGTCTGAATGCACCATGCAGCATCCGTCGGAGGATCTGCCCCAAAGAACGGCCGGTCAGCTTCTGTCGGAACGAGGGCTGCTGAAGGGGGCCGTGGCGGCAAAGGTGGAGGAGCGGCTTGTCGATCTCTCGAGCGCACTCGCCGAGGGGATGACGGTCGAGCCGGTTCCGGGTGAGAGCGAAGAAGGGCTTGACGTCCTGCGCCATTCCGCCTCGCATCTCATGGCTCAAGCGGTGTGCCGCCTCTTTCCCGGCACGAAGCTGGGAATCGGTCCAGCCATCAAGGACGGTTTCTATTATGACATGCAGATTGCGGGACAGCTCACCGAAGAGGATCTGCCCCGCATCGAAAAGGAAATGGCCCGCATCGTGAACGAGGGACTCGCGGTGGAACGTGTCCTTCTTCCCCGGGAGGAGGCGCTCGCGCTTTTCAAGGAACGGGGAGAGAGTTACAAGGAGGAACTGATCCGGGATCTGCCGGACGAGCAGATCTCCTGCTACCGCCAGGGGGAATTCATCGACCTTTGCCGGGGTCCCCACGTGCCGAACACCAAGATGCTCCGACACGTGAAGCTCCTCTCTGTCGCGGGCGCATACTGGAGGGGCGACGAGAAGAATGCCATGCTGACCCGGGTGTACGGCACGGCCTTCGCGAGCGCCCAGGCACTGGAGGACTATCTGAAGAGGATTGAGGAGGCGAAACGGCGGGCACACCAGAAGCTCGGAAAGGAACTTGATCTCTTCAGCATCCAGCCCGAAGGGCCGGGCTTCCCCTTTTTTCACCCCAAGGGCATGGTGATCATCAACACTCTCGTGGACTTCTGGAGAAAAGAGCACCTGCGCCGGGGCTATTGCGAGATCCGTACCCCTCTCATTCTCGACCGGGACCTGTGGATCCGCTCCGGGCACTGGGACCACTACCGGGAGAACATGTACTTCACCAAGATCGACGATCGGGACTTCGCCGTGAAGCCCATGAATTGTCCTGGGGGGATGCTGGTCTACAAGTCCCAGCTCCGGAGTTACCGGGATCTGCCCCTCCGCATGGCCGAACTCGGAACGGTACACCGCCACGAGCGCTCCGGTGTACTTCATGGGCTCATGCGGGTCCGCTGCTTCACCCAGGACGACGCCCATCTCTACGTCACGCCCGAGCAGATCAAGGACGAGATCCTGGGCATCATGGACCTGATGCACTATGTCTATAACGACGTGTTCGGTTTCAAGTACCGGGTGGAGCTGTCCACGCGCCCCGAGAAGGCTATGGGCGATCCCGTCATGTGGGAAAAGGCGGAGCAGGCTCTCCAGGAGGCGCTGGAAGAAGGGGGCGTTTCCTTCAAGATCAACCCCGGCGACGGTGCCTTCTACGGTCCGAAGATCGACTTCCACCTGGAGGACTGCATCGGCAGGACCTGGCAGTGCGGAACGATTCAGCTCGATTTCCAGATGCCCGAGAAATTCGACATCACCTACGTGGGCTCCGACGGGGCACAACACCGTCCCGTCATGCTGCACCGGACGGTCTTCGGAAGCCTGGAGCGCTTCTTCGGCATTCTCATCGAGCACTTCGCAGGGGCCTTTCCCTATTGGCTCGCTCCGGTGCAGGTGAAGCTGCTTCCGGTGAAGGACGCCCATCTTCCCTACGCCCGTGAGGTGGAGACCATGCTGCGTGGTTGGAACGTGCGGGTCGAGAAGGACCTCCGGGACGAGAAGCTGGGCAAGAAGATCCGCGATGCCCAGTTACAGAAGGTCCCCTACATGATTGTTCTCGGGGACCGGGAAGTGGAGACTCGTTCTCTCTCCGTTCGGGAGCGGACAAAGGGGGACTTGGGGAGCCTCTCCCCGGATTCGTTCCGGGAACTGCTCCGCGAGGAATTCTCTCCGCTGTAGCCATGTTTGTCTGCGGCCTCCGGACATCTCGTCCGGGGGCCGTTTCTTTATTCCCGCACTTCCCTGCGGATTTTCTTCGCTGTCGCACTTCCCAAGGCGGAGGCGAACGTGTATTGTAAAGAGGTGTGATTTCCTGATATTTCCTGAGGAATAGCAGCATTTCCCCGGGCCGGCCGGGGTACGAAAAGCGAAGGAGACGAGAAGCCATGGCGGAACGATACATGCTTCGGTGCGTTCTCTGCGGCGCCTCTCCGAAGGTGGAGGCTCGCGTCTATACCTGCCCCCGTTGTGGTCTCGACGGAACGCTGGACGTGTGCTACGACATGTCCGCACTTCGGGGACGCGTGACCGGCGAGACCTTCGAGGCGTCGGGACGGCGGGATCTGTGGCGCTACGAGTCCCTTCTTCCCGTGGCGGCGCGGACCTCCATTCCACCTCTCCAGGTGGGATGGACGCCCCTCTATGCGTCGGCGAAACTGGCGGAAACCTACGGCGTGGCGGAGGTGCACGTGAAGGACGAGGGACGCAACCCCACGGCGTCCCTGAAAGACCGTGCCAGTGCCGTGGGCGTCGCAAAGGCCCTGGATTTCGAACAGAAGGCCATCGCCTGCGCCTCCACGGGAAACGCAGCGAGTTCCCTCGCGGGTTTTTCCGCCGTGGCGGATCTTCCCTGTTACATCTTCGTCCCCGAGAGGGCGCCCGCAGCAAAGGTGGCGCAACTCCTCGTCTATGGCGCCACGGTGGTCCTGGTCCGGGGAAATTACGCGGTGGCCTTCGACCTGGCCACCTGGGCGATTGAAAGATTCGGCTGGTACAACCGCAACTGTGCCATCAATCCCTACCTGGTGGAGGGGAAGAAGACCTGCGGGCTCGAAATCGCCGAGCAACTCGCCTGGCGGATGCCCCACCGGATCTTCATCTCCGTCGGTGACGGCTGCTGCATCAGCGGTTTGTACAAGGCCTTCCGGGATCTTGTGGACCTGGGGCTCATCGACACGCTGCCGCGTCTCGTGGGCGTCCAGGCCGAGGGGTGTGCTCCCGTCGCGGAGGCCTTCGACGCAGGAGCGGAGCGCGTGACCTTCCGTTCCGGAGACACCCTGGCGGATAGCATCGCCGTGGGGGCTCCGCGAAACTGGGCGAAGGCGCTGCGTGCGGTCCGGGAGAGCCGGGGCGACATGGTTCGAGTTACTGACGGGGAGATTCTCTCGGCCATGACGGAACTCGCCCGGACCGCAGGGGTCTTCGGAGAGCCCGCGGGGGTGACCGCCTTCGCGGGATTCCGCAAGATGGCCCTGGCGGGAAAGATCGGCAGGGACGAACGGGTGGTCATCGTCGTCACCGGAAACGGCCTGAAGGATGTAGACAGCGCCCGCAAGGCCGTGCCGGAACCCATCCTGGTGGAGCCGGACCCGGAGGATCTGCTGCGGAAACTGGGAAACATCGCTCGCTGAGGACGGAAGAGGAGGAGAGAAACGTGGCTGCAAACGAACGCGCGCTTGTCTGGGGTCCCACCTTCGAGGAAATGCTCCATCCCGAGAAGATGCCCGCCGCAGTCCGGAAGCGGGCTGTCGAGGCGGCGAAAACGGATCCCCTCGATCCGGTGAACCTTTTCAACATCACCTGGAAGGACGAGAACTGCCGTCCCTATTCCATGGTTCTACCAAAGGAACTCACCGGCATCGACGCTCCCGTGGTGGTGCTCTACAGCAAGGATTTCCCCACGGGATCGCACAAGGTGGGGGCCACCTATTCGGTGACCCTGGAACATCAGCTCGAAGGAAAGATCGCGCCCGGTAGGGACACGCTGGTCTATCCCTCCACGGGGAACTACGGCATCGGTGGCGCCTGGGTAGGTGCCCGCATGGGCTACGATGCCCTGGTCATCCTCCCGGAACTCATGAGCCAGGAGCGCTTCGACCGGATCGCGAGCTATGGGGCCCGGTACATCAAGACGCCGGGATGTGAGTCGAGCGTGAAGGAAATCTTTGACAAGTGTCACGAATTACGGCGAGAGCCGAACACGGTGATTCTCAACCAGTTCGAGGTCATGGCCAACTACCGCTGGCACTACTTCGTCACGGGAAACACCGCCGCGGAGGTGGTTCGGGATCTGGGCGCGCAGGGTGTCGGAAATGGGCGCTGCGCCGCCTTCGTCTCCTCCATGGGATCCGCGGGGACCATCGCCGCGGGGGACCGACTAAAGCAGCTTTTCCCCTCCTGCCGGATTGTCGGGCTCGAGCCCACCCGGTGCCCGACCCTGTATTCCAATGGCTACGGCGACCATGACATCCAGGGAATCGGCGACAAACACGTCACGTGGATCCACAACGTCCTCAACATGGACCTCCTGGTTTGCGTGGACGACATGGAGTGCAAGAAGGGATTGCAACTCCTGACGGACCCTGTGGGGATGGCTTGGCTCCGCGAGAATGGAATCTCCGAGGAGAACATCCGCCTCATGGCCTCCATTTTTGGCATTTCCGGCGTGTGCAATGTCCTGGGTGCTATCAAGGCGGCAAAATTCTACGGTTTTTCCAAGAATGACATGCTCGTCACGGTCTGCACCGACGCGATTGACCGGTACCATTCGGTGATGCGGCAACTGGACGAGCGCTTCGGCGGAATGACCCGGGAAGAGGCGAAGCTGCGGCACGAGACACTTTTCCTGGGGCAGCGCACGGACTGGGTGCAGGAAGGAACCCGGTTGAACCGGGAACGCTGGTTCAACCTGAAGTACTACACCTGGGTGGAACAGCAGGGAAAGACCGTGGCCGAACTGGATGCCCAGAGATCCCCCGCCTGGTGGGAAGCCCACCAGGCGAAGGTCGCCGACATAGATGCCAGGCTGCTCACCCTGCGGGGATAGGATCGTGGTTTTCGTGCGCCGCACCACGCTCCGTGTGCTTCTTCTCTGTGTGGTTCTCCTGTGCCGGGATGCCTCCGCCAGAGAGATCCGGCTTGCCCACCTCAATCCCCAGCGCCCTTTCGAGGTGGCCACTGCCGCGATGGCCCAGGTCTTCAAGAGTATGGTGGAGGCGGGCAGCGGCGGAAGTCTTCAGGTGGCGCTCCTCCCCGAGGGAGAGCCTGGAAACGAGCGGGAGTGCATGGAACAGGTGCGGGCGGGGGTATTGCAGAGCTACATCGCCTCCGCCGGAGGAATGGCCCCCTTCTACCCGCTGGTGGGCGTTCTGGACATTCCCTTCGCGATCCGGGATTTTTCCGTGGCGTGGAGGGTCTACGACGGTCCCTTCGGCGAACTGCTCCGGCAGGACATCCTGGAGAAATCCGGATTTCGCGTGCTCGGCTTCGGAGAGGCCGGCGGATTCTTCCAGATTTCCAACAACAAGCGCCCAATCCTCTCCCCGGAGGACATGGAGGGGCTCCGTATGCGGGTTATGGCGGTTCCTTCACAGGAAAATTTCATGCGAGCCTTTGGAGCCGTTCCTGTGGTCATGCCTTGGTCCGAGGTGCGCACTGCTCTTGAGACGGGAGTCGTGGACGGGCAACACAACCCCGTTCCCATCCTGCTCGCCGGAGGGCTCCAGACGGTACAGCGCTATCTGACGCTCTCGAACCACCTGTACAGCGTCTATTTCTGGGTCATGAACGACGATTTCTACCGGTCTCTCACTCCGGAGGAACGGCGTGTGGTGGATGAGGCGGCCCGGGTGGCTATCGTCGCGGGACGAGGGCTCAATCGAATTCTCGAGGCCTCCGGAAAGGAGCGTGCCCTTCTTGAAGAGGCGGGGATGCGGATTGACGTGCTCTCTCCAGAGGCGACGGAAGCGTTCCGCCGGATCGGCCGTGCCTCCGCCCTGGCGTTTCTCGCCGAATCGTCCGGCGAGGAGGGACGACGGATGGCAGAACGCTATCTCGACGCAATACGTGCTGCGGAAAAGGAAGTGGAGTGAACGCTCCGGCGAAATGGGAAGGGGCGTGGGGAATTGTTTCCGTTCGGGAACGACGGAAAGGGGAGTCGAGACGGATGCGTGTCGGAGCCGAAGAAGTACGGCGGCTGGCGGAAGCTTGCCTGCCGGACATAACCCGCTTTCTGCGGGACATGGTGGCGATTCCGAGCGAGAGCGGCAACGAGGAACGGGTGATCCAGAGAATCTGGCAGGAGATGGAGAGGGTCGGCTTCGACCAGGTGGAAATCGATCCCATGGGGAACATTCTTGGCACGGTGGGAAGCGGAAGACACCTCATCGCCATGGATGCCCACATCGACACGGTGGGGGTGGGCAACCGGGAACTCTGGACCTTCGATCCCTACGAGGGATACGAGGATGAACAGTGCATCGGCGGACGAGGTGCGTCGGACCAGAAGGGCGGCATGGCCTCCATGGTCTACGGAGCGAAGATCATCAAGGAACTGGGGCTTGAGGGGGACTATTCACTCCTCGTGACGGGAACGGTGCAGGAGGAGGACTGCGACGGCCTCTGCTGGCAGTACATCGTCCAGGAGGATGGCATCCGCCCCGAGTTCGTGGTCTCCACGGAGCCCACCTCCTGCAAGATCCACCGCGGCCAGCGGGGACGGATGGAGATCCGGGTGTCCGTGTCGGGTCTCTCCTGCCACGGTTCCGCGCCGGAGCGCGGAGACAATGCCATCTACAAGATGGCGCCCATCCTGCTCGAACTCCGGGCGCTTCACGAAAACCTTCGGGATCATGAATTCCTTGGCAAGGGGAGCCTCACCGTCTCGGAGATATTTTTTTCCTCCCCCTCCCGGTGCGCTGTGGCGGATGGCTGCAGCATCTCCATCGATCGACGCCTTACCGGGGGCGAGACGGCGGAGTCCGCTCTGCGGGAGATCCGGAACCTGCCGGCGGTGAAAGCCGCGGGTGCCACGGTGAGTATGTACGACTACGCCGCTCCTTCTTACCGCGGGCTCGTCTATCCCTCCGAGGCCTATTTCCCAACCTGGCTCATCGACGAGGATCACGCGGTGACCCGGACCCTCGTCGAGGCCTATCGACACCTCACCGGGGAAGAGCCAGTGGTGGACAAGTGGACCTTCTCCACCAACGGCGTCGCCATCATGGGACGCTTCGGGATTCCCTGCGTTGGCTTCGGTCCCGGACACGAGGACCAAGCCCACGCCCCGAACGAGCGGACCTGGAAGAGCGAACTCGTGAAGGCCGCAGCCATGTACGCCCTGATTCCCACCCTGTACGTGGAACGTTGCAGCGGATAAAGATTGGACGACGGTCGAAGGGGGACGGTGTCGAGCCCGATTCCGGCGAAGAACGCCGTGTTTCGCGCCGATGTGCCGTATGAGGCATGTCTTATCTCCAGCGAAGAAAGGAAGGAAAAGAGCATGCAGACCTTGTTTCGGGGAAAACATTTCATTACCCTCCGCGAGTGGACCAGGGAGGAGATCGACACGATTCTGGACGTCTCCTGCGAGCTGAAGCGTTCCTTCGCCATGGGCGTTCCCACGCCGCTCCTTCCCTATCAGACGGTGTTCCTCATGTTCTTCGAACAGTCCACGAGAACCCGCAATTCCATGGAGGCGGGAATCACCCAACTGGGCGGGCATGCCCACTATCTCGACACGAGCACCATGCAGATCTCCCACGGGGAGACGCCCAAGGACACGGCGATCATCCTCTCCCGGTTCGGACACGCCATCGCCTGCCGGAACTGCTTCTGGAAGACAGGCAATGCCTACCTGCGCGAGATGGCCCAGTGGTCCCGGGTGCCCATCATCAACATGCAGGACGACCTGTATCACCCCCTCCAGGCCATCGCGGACCTCATGACCATGCGGGAAAAGCGGGGAAAGGATCTGCGCCGCCTCAAGGTCTCCATCATCTGGGCCTTCGCGACGAGCCACAAGAAGCCGATCTCCGTTCCTCTGAGCCAGGCGCTCCTCTTCCCTCGGTACGGCATGGACGTGACGCTGGCTCATCCCAAGGGGTGGGAGCTGCCCGACTGGGTCCTCGAGGAGGCCCGTAAGAACGCGGAACAGACCGGCGGCACTTTCCGGGTCATTCACGACCAGGACGAGGCCTATCGCGACGCGGACGTGGTGTTTCCCAAGAACTGGGGGAGCTGGGTGACGAACGAGAGCACCGACGTGGTCGATTCCGCCCTGGAGGCGAACCGTGCCTGGAAGTGCACCCGGGAGAAGATGCACCTCGCCTCTCCGGAGTGCCTCTACATGCACGCTCTGCCGGCGGACCGCGGCAACGAAGTGGAGGACGCGGTCATCGACGGGCCGAACTCGGTGGTCTTCGACGAGGCGGAGAATCGGCTGCACACAGCGAAGGCCGTCATGGCCCTCACTATGGGCGGGCGGGGTTAGAAGACGGAAGGCGCGGAACATCGAAGAAGGGAGGCGACGCCGTGGAATGGTTTTTCCCCGAAGACGTTGAAGAAGCGGCACGATGTGTGCAAGAGGAGGGTGTGGTTCCCCACGGTGGAGGAACCATGCTCTGCCGTGGCGATCTTTCCCGCATCCGCGGGATGGTGGATCTGTCCCGAACCGGTCTCTCGGGCCTGCGCAGGGAGGGAGACACGTTCTTCCTCGGTGCGACGACGACCTTTTCCGAGGCGGCTCGCGCCTTGAGAGCGTGCGGCGCCGCTCCCGCGCTCAGCCACGCCCTCGGCGTCGCGGCGGCGACGCCGCTCCGCAACCGGATCACCGTCGGCGGCAGCATCGCCTCCTTTCCCCTCTGGTCCGACCTGATGGGCCCCCTCCTTGCCCTGGGAAGTTCTGTCCATCTCCGGGGACGGGTGGCAAGGACCGTGCCCTTGGAGGACTACGTGTCCACTCCGGACCTGCACAGGGGAACCCTCGTCACGGGGTGCTCTTTTTCCGACCGGTTCTGGCGCTTCTGGTACCACCGGGAGGTCCGGGTTCGTTTTGACTATCCCGCCTTCACGCTCACGTTCCTCGCCCTCGTGGAGGAGGAGTGTGTGAAGGAGCTGCGGGCGGTGCTCGTGGGATGCAGGAATCGGTTTCTCCGGATGACCGAGATCGAGGAGACTTTTCGGGGCTTTCCCCTGGGGACGGAACTTCCCGGAGGTTTGGGGCGCCGATTCGAGGCGGGCTTTTCCGAGAGACCCCACGGCAGTGCGACCTATCTTCGGGAAATCGCGGGTGTGTGGGTGGAGCGCGGTCTGAATTCGCTTCTCGGGAACGGCAAAGACCGCTGACGGGAGGGGGGAGAACATGCAAGGGCGTTTTCGTGTGAACGGCAAAGAGGCCTTGTGGACCTTCGAAGCCGGGGCGACCCTCCTTGACGTTCTTCGGAAGAACGGCGTCACGGAGGTCAAGGAGGGCTGTCGAGAGGGACATTGCGGCTGCTGCGTCGTCCTTCTGGAAGGTGTGCTCGTGGATTCCTGTCAGGTCTTCGCCGCGACGGCCATGGAGCGGGAGATCACCACATCCCTCGGACTCGGGGATCTGCGCGCTCCCTCGGCGGTGCAACAGTCCTTCGTGGACGCGGGGGCGGTGCAGTGCGGTTTCTGTACGCCCGGAATGGTCCTGGCGACTCATGCCCTGCTGGAGGAGCATTCGGAACCGACGGAGGAGGAGATTGCTGCTGGGCTTGATGGCAACCTGTGCCGGTGCACGGGCTACGTGAAGATCGCCGAGGCGGTGCGTCTCGCGTCGGAGCGGCGCAGAGCTGGAGATAACTGCAGCGGCGCTTGCGGCGGAGGGAGGTGTGGCGCATGAGCGCGGCGTCGGAGCGCGCCTTCACTGTGGTGGGAAGGAATGTGGCAAAGATCGACGCCCTGGCGCTCGCTGTCGGAACCGAGCGTTTCACCGGGGATTTCCCCGCCTCCGACGCGCTCTCCGTGGCGGTGCTGCTCTCTCCGCATCCCCACGCGGACATCATTCGGATCGACACGAGCGAGGCCGAAAAGGTTCCCGGCGTGGTGGAGATCCTCCATCACGGCAACGTTCCCGGAGTTCTCCACACCACGGCGGGGCAGGGCTATCCCGAACCCTCGCCGTACGACACGCTCCTTTTCGACCGCAAGGTCCGTTTCGTTGGCGACCGGGTGGCCCTCGTCGCCGCGGAGACGAAGGAGGCGGCCCTGGCTGCCCTCGGGAAAATCGTCGTCGATTATGTTCCCCTGGAGCCGCTCTTCGATCCCGAGCGGGCTATGGAGGAAGATGCCCCCAGGCTCCACGGCGACGAGGCCTACGCCCCGCTCCCCGTCACCTACGACGCGGCTCGGAATCTGGCGGGGGAGATCTCCTTCACCATTGGGGACTTGGAAAAGGGTTTCGCCGAGGCGGATTTCGTGGAGGAACAGGTCTATCACACCCACATCACCGCCCATTGCGCCCTTGAGCCGCACTGTGCCTTGGCCTATCTGGACGAGCGAGGACGGCTCGTCATCATTTCCTCCACTCAGGTTCCCTTTCACGCCCGGCGAACCACGGCGCGACTCCTTGGCATTCCCACCGGCATGGTCCGAGTGGTGAAGCCTCGTCTCGGCGGCGGTTTCGGCAGCAAGCAGGAAGTTCTCGTTGAGCCCCTCGTGGCAATGGTGACCTGGCGGACGGGTCGGCCCGCCACCTATGTCTGCTCCAGAAAGGAGGTTTTCCTCTCCACCCGAACGCGCCACGCCATGCGGATCCGCCTCAAGACGGGGATAATGCGGGACGGCACCATCACGGCCCTTTCCATGGACGCGCTCATGAACGCAGGTGCCTACGGTTCCCACGCCCTCACGGTGGTTTCCGTGGCGGGAGGCAAGAGCCTTCCCTTGTTCAACAAGATTCCGAACCTGCATTTCCTGGGCCGGTCAGTGTACACCACGCTTCCCGTGGGTGGTGCTTATCGCGGGTACGGGGCGACCCAGGCCTTTTTCGGACTCAACCAGCACGTGGATATTCTCGCGCGGCGGGTCGGCCAGGATTTCCTAGACTACGTAAAGCGATGGCACATCCAGGAGGGGGAGACCTCCCCGGTCTTCCGGGCCCTTGGAGAAGGCAAGGAGGGCGTGGACCAGATCATCCACTCCTGCAAGCTCGACGAGTGCATCGATCGGGGCGCTGAGGCCATCGGATGGAGGGAAAAGCGGGGAAAACGTCTTTCGCCCGCGCCAGGAAGAGTTCGCGGAGTCGGCGCGGCGGTGTCCATGCAGGGATCGGGTATTCCAGGCATCGACATGGCGGCGGCGTCCATGAAGATGAACGAGGACGGCTCGTTCAATCTCCTCGTCGGCGCGGCGGACATCGGCACGGGTGCGGACACCATCCTCGCCCAGATCGCCGCGGAGGTCCTCGGACTTCCCGTGGAGAAGATCCTGGTCCTCTCGGGCGACACGGACGTGACTCCCTTCGATGTGGGGGCCTACGCGTCGTCCACGACCTACGTCTCCGGAAACGCTGTGGCGAAGTGCGCCGAGAGCTGCGCGGCCCAGATTTTGGCCGTGGCGGCGGACATGCTGGGCGCACAGAAGGAGGACCTCTGCCTCGAAAACGGCTCTGTCCGTGATCTGCAGACGGACAAACGTGTCGCCTTCGGGGACGTGGCGGTGAAGACCCTCTACGGCCACGACCAGTTCCAGATCCAGGCTCAGGCCTCCTACGTGGGGAGCGAATCGCCTCCGCCCTTCATGGCCCAGTTCGCGGAGGTGGAGGTGGACCTGGAGACGGGAAAGGTGGTTGTGCTCGACTTCGTCTCCGCAGTGGACTGCGGGCAGCCCATCCATCCCCGTCTTGTGGAGGGGCAGGTGGAGGGAGCGACTCTCAATGGCATCGCCTACGCCCTTTGGGAGGAGTATCGCTTCGACGAGACGGGAAGGATGCGGAACCCCTCCTTCTGGGACTACAAGATCCCCACCCTCGGGGATGTGCCGCGCCTTCGCACCATTGTCGTCTCCTCCCACGAGGAGACGGGGCCCTTCGGTGCCAAGTCCGTCTCGGAGATCGGCATCAACGGTCCCGCTCCGGCCATCGCGAACGCCATCTACGATGCAACGGGAGTGCGTCTTTTCGATCTTCCTTTCACGCCGGAAAAAGTGTTGCAGGCCCTTCGGGCGAAGGCTCCAAAGAAGTGTGGTGGGAAAATGTCTCCCGGGGCGGAGGAAGAGGAAGCATGAGCACGGCGACGTTTTCCGCCGAAGACGAGAGGTCGGTTGTGTCTGTCCGGGGATTTGCCATCGGAAATGGAGTGGTCGCCGATGGATGCGGTCTCTTTCTCGACCGGGGGGCGGTGCTTGTTCGGGATGGAAGGATCGTCGAGGTGGGGGATGTCGCCTCCATCCGCTCCCGGCTTCTGGAGGGGGAGGAGTTCTGCGACGTGGGAGGGCGGCTTATCCTGCCTGGATTCGTCAATCCTCATCATCACCTCTATTCCTTTTTCGCCGTGGGATTGGCCCCGCTTGGTGCCACGCCGGATTTTGCCGCTATCCTGGAGCGCCTCTGGTGGCCTCTCGACGATGTCTTGGACGCGCCGACGCTCCGCCTGTCGGCGCTGCTGGGACTGTGTGATGCCCTTCGTCACGGTGTGACCACCGTCTTCGATCATTCCGCTTCCATGAGCTGTGTCCGGGGAAGCCTGGACATTCTCGCCGACGCTTTCCGTTCGCTGGGTATGAAAGGGCTCATCTGCTACGAAATGTCCGACCGGGTAAACGCGAGAAAGCCCTACGGAACGGGCGCGGCGCACGCTGGTGCTCCCGGGACGCGGGAGCACGCGGAGGAGAACCTCGATTTCTGGCGACGGCACCGGGACGATCCCCTAGTTCGGGGAGCCTTCGGCCTGCACGCCAATTTCACTCTCAGCGAGGAAACCCTCGCCTGGGTCCGGCAGGTCAAGCCGGAGGATATGCCTATTCACATCCATTGCGGCGAGGATGAGATGGACCTGCGCTTCTGTCGCGACTTGGGGTACGCTGGTCCGGTGGATCGGCTCCATCGTTTTGGCCTTCTGGATGCACGATCGCTGTTGGCTCATTTGGTGCATGTTTCCGACGTGGATTTGGCCCACCTGGAATGTAACCAGCCCGTGGTGATCTGGAATCCCGAGTCCAACGCGAACAACGGGGTGGGACGCTTCAACCGCAAGAAGCTTTCCCGCTATGTTCTTGGTACGGATGGTATGAGCTGTGACATGATTCAGACCCTCCGTTCCGCCTGCCTCCTCGGAGAAGGTTCCCGGGAGGATTTCCGAGAACTGGGACGGATTTTTTTCGCGGAGAGCCGCGATGTCCTGAGGCGCTTCTTTCCCGATTCGGGGGGGCTCGAACCGGGTAGGCGAGCGGATCTGACCGTACCTGAGTACCTTCCCCTGACGCCCGTGACGGAAGCGAACCTGCCGGGGCATCTTATCTACGGAGCCAGGAACGGACGGGCCTTTCTCACCGTCGGAGACGGGCGAATCCTCTTCCGGGACGGACGGGTGACGATTCTGGACGAAGAGGCGCTCCTGCCGGAGGCGATGGCCGCCGCGAGAGCGCTGGAAGAACGTTTTTCCCGCCACGCCTGAGGCAAGGGATTTCCCCGGACGGGGCATGCGTCCGATATGCGGCATTCGCGGCATGAGGAACGTGCTGGAAAAGAGTCACTCCCCGGGGCAAGGCTATCGTATGAAGGAGGAATGCTCATGGCGAATCTGGCACAGTGCGTGAACGGTCTCCACTTCCGTAATCCCGTGCTTCCTGCGGCGGGACCCAACGTGCGCACGGGGGAGCAGATGCTCGCCGCTGCGGGAGGCGGTGCGGGGGGCATCGTGGCGAAGACCGTTTCGGTGCGCGCCGCATCGGATCCGCGTCCCTCCATCAGACGGAGTGGTCTCGGTTTGCTCAACTGCGAGACCTGGGCGGAGGTGTCTCCCCTGGAGATGCTTCCCGAGCTGAAAAAGGCGAAGGAGGCGGGGCTTCCTCTCATTGCCTCCGTGGGGTACTCCCCGGAGGAAGTGGCCTTTCTCGGCGAGCTGCTCGAGCGCGAGGTGGCCCCCGATGCGGTGGAGTTCTCCATCCACTATGTGGGAAAGGAGCTTGATCCCCTGCTCGACGTCGCAAAGGCGCTTCGACGGAGCACGAAGGTCCCCATTTGGATGAAGCTCTCTCCCTCCGTGCCGGACCTGGAGACCCTTGCCAAGGCGGCTTCGCCCGTGGTGGATGCCTTTGTGGCGATCAACTCCTTGGGCCCCGCCCTCGACATGGATGTGGAGAGTGTCTCACCTCTCCTCGGTTCCTCCTGCGGGCAGGGGTGGCTGTCGGGGCCGCCCATTCTTCCTCTCGCCCTAAATTTCGTTTATCGCCTCGCCACCGTGCAGGACAAACCCGTCATCGGCGTGGGAGGGATCGAGCGGGGTGTAGACGCAGTGAAATTTCTCCTTGCCGGAGCTTCGCTGGTACAGGTGTGCTCTGCGGCGATCCGACAGGGGCACGGCGTGTACGGAAAAATCGCGATGGAGATCGACACGTGGCTCGACGAGCACGGGTATGCCTCGGTGGAGGAGATCCGCGGGCTTTACGGGCGCCGCCTGAAGGAGCGGAAACGGATCGAGGGCGTTCCGGTCATGGCGGTGGACCGGGAGCGCTGCGTGGCCTGTCGGGCCTGCCTTTTCCGGTGCGTGTCGGGAGCGCTTTACTTCGACGGAAGCAAGGCGGCCATCCATGCCGCATCCTGCATCGGCTGCGGTTTCTGTCGGGATTTCTGTCCCGCCGGCGCGCTGGCGCTCCGGGACAGGCGCGGGGATGGCTCGGGAGCGGACGGCTAGAAACTTTCGCCACGGTTCCGGGACTGAACGGAGAAGGAACAAGGCCACCTGGAGGGCGGCCCGGAACCTGGCCCACGAAGGCAAGATCCGGGCTGCCCGAAGGGACACGACCTATCCAAGACCATCGTGGAAGGACGCCTGCTCGGGTATCCCCTTTTAGTGGGGTGCTCTCGTAAAGGCGAACGAGACCAAGTGCAGAAGGAGGTCTGCCCGTGGAAGACCGACTGTTTTCGCCGGTGGGCGTGTCCTGTTCCCGCATCGAGGGATGGGAGAAGGTGTCCGGGACGGCCCGTTTTACCGACGACATTGCTGTTCCCGGAGCATGGTTTGGTGATGTGGTGCGCTCTCCCGTTTGCCGGGGGCGTCTCCGGGAAATCCGCTTCGATCCCGCCTTCGACTGGAGCCGTGTCGCCGTCGTGACGGCCCGGACGCTGCCCGGACCGAACGTGGTGCACATGATCCGGGACGACCATCCCATCGTCGCGGCGGAGGAGATCCGGTTCTTCGGGGAGCCCGTGGCGCTTTTGGCCGCCCCGGACAGGGCGATTCTCGCGGCGGCGATGGCGGCGGTGCATCTGGACGTGGAGGAACTTCCCGCCCTGCTCTCTCTCGACGAAGCCCAGGAGCGCCTTGCGCTCTCCCGGGAACACGTGCTCGCCTCCTACGCATTTTCCGGCGGGGACACTGCGTCGGCCTTTGAGGAAGCCGATCTCGTCGTGGAAGGAGTCTACCGGACGGGGCACCAAGAGCACATGTATCTGGAGCCCCAGGGAATGATCGCCTTTCCCGGAGAGAGTGGGGGCGTGGAGGTGACGGGGTCCTTGCAGTGCCCCTACTACGTGCACGGGGCACTGACGAAGGCCCTTGCCCTTCCCCCCGAACGGGTGGTGGTCCGTCAGGCCGTTACGGGAGGCGCCTTCGGAGGGAAGGAGGACTATCCATCGGTGCTTGCCGTACAGGCGGCGCTTTTGGCACTCGCCTCGGGAAAGCCTGTGCGGATGATTCTCGACCGGCGGACGGACATCGGCGTAACCACCAAGCGCCACCCCTCGCTCATCTTTCACCGTACGGGAGTGCGGAAGGACGGAACGCTCCTCGGCGCGGAGATTGACATCTACCTGGACGGCGGAGCCTATGTCACGCTGAGCCCTGTGGTGCTCTCCCGGTGCATGCTCCATGCCTGCGGTGCCTATCGCGTTCCCGCCGCGACAATTCGGGGATGGGCACTCGGGACCAACACTCCCCCCAACGGAGCCTTCCGCGGATTCGGTGCCCCCCAGAGCCTCTTCGCCATGGAACGCCAGATGGACCGCATCGCCGCGGAGCTAGGCATTTCGCCTCTTGAAATTCGACGGAAGAACGTCCTCCGGACAAAAGACACGCTTCCCTTTGGTCAGGTTCTCGAGGAGGAGGCAGGAGCGTCCCTGGTTCTTGAAAAGGCAGTGGCGCTCTCCGATTACGAGGCACTGAAGGCCGCTCCGAAATCCTGCAGGGACGAACGGGGAAGGCGCGTGTGGCGCGGGGTGGGGCTCTCCCTCTTCCTCCACGGTGGCGGGTTCACAGGAAGCGGAGAAGAACGCATCGCCGGCCGGGTGCGGCTCACCGCGGACGAAGAGGCAAACGTGGAAATCTTCGTCTCCAGCACGGAGATGGGACAGGGAGCGTCCACCGTGCTCTGCCAGATTGTCGCCCAGGCACTTGCGCTCCCCCTGGGCAAGGTGCGCCACGTCCCTCCCGAGACGGGGCTGGTTCCGGACAGTGGTCCCACCGTGGCCTCCCGGACGGTGTTCGTGGTGGGACGCGTGCTTCTGGACGCCTGCCGGACCATGCTCCGGCGTCTCGAAGCGGCGGCGAAGGAGTGGTTCGACACGGCGGGCCGGGAGGTCTACTCCAAGGACGGCTATTTCTTTGCCGGGGAGGAGCGGTTCGGGGACATGGCGACCCTCCTCTCCCGCTATGTGCGCGAGAGCGGTGGGCCTCTTGTGTCGGAGGCGACCTACACTCCTCCGGAGGGATTTTCCTGGAATGAAGAGGCGTTTTCCGGGGATGCCTACAAGGCTTATTCTTGGGGGGCCGATGTCGCTTGCGTGGATGTGGACGCGACGACGCTGGAGATCCGTCCGAGGAAGGTTACCACGGTGCTTGAGATCGGCCGGGCGGTGAACCCCGTTCTCGCTGCGGGACAGGCCGAAGGAGGAACGCTCCAGGCTCTGGGCTACGCCTATCTGGAGGACATGGGCTACGGCGGAGGCCGGTTCCGGAACGACCGCATGGCCACCTGCCTTATTCCCACCGCAGTGGATGCGCCGGAGTTCTCGGTGCGTTTCGAGGAACTGCCCACCCGGCACGGCCCCTTCGGCGCGAAGGGATTGGGGGAACTTCCCATGGACGGAGGCGCTCCGGCGCTTCTGGCTGCTCTGGAGGATGCCCTTGGCGTCTTCTGCGACGAAATACCTCTTTCACCGGCGAAACTCCTGGAGAGGCTTGCGGCGAGGGAAAAACGGAACTGCGCGAAGGAATCGGAGGGAGACGGGGCATGAGAATTTCCCTGCTGGTGAATGGAACCGAACAGATGCTCCGGGTGCCGCCGCTGCGCTCTCTTCTGAAGATCCTGCGGGAGGACCTGGGACTTACGGGTACGAAGGAAGGATGTGGCGAGGGAGAGTGCGGCGCCTGCGCGGTCTTTCTCGACGGAATGCTCGTCAATTCCTGTCTTGTCCCCGCTTTTCAGCTCCACGGGCGGGAGGTCGTCACCATCGAAGGGCTGGGGTCGAAGGAAAACCCCGATCCACTCCAGAACGCCTTTCTGGAAGAAGGGGCGGTGCAGTGCGGTTTCTGCACCCCTGGCCTCATTCTGGCGTCCCGGGCGCTGCTGAACGAGAACCCCCACCCGAACCGGGAGGAGATCCGGGCGGGTCTCTCGGGGAGCCTCTGCCGCTGCACCGGTTACGAACGGGTCGTGGCGGCGGTGGAGAAGTGCGCCGCCGCATCGCCGGAGGAGGCGACGACGCCGGACGGGCAAGGAACACGAGAGAAACGCGGTTTCCGCTCCGACGGACCGCCGTTTCCCTGCGATGGGGACTCTCCACGGGTCCTGTTTCCCCAAAGCATCGACGAGACCCTCCGGATGCTCGCCGATGCGGACGCGCCTCCCACGCTCTTCGCCGGGGGGACGGATCTGATGGTCCCTGGGAACGGAGAGGCGGTTCCGGAATGCATTCTGAACATCCTGGACATCCCGGATCTCCGGGGCATCTTCGAGCGGGAGGATCTTTTGGAGATCCGGGCGGGGACATCCATGGACGCAGTGGCGAAAAACGCGGTGGTTCGGAAATCTTTCCCCGCCCTCGCGGAGGCGGCGCTTTCCTTCGGTGCGCCGGCCATTCGCAACAGGGCCACCATCGGCGGCAACCTTGCCGGAGCCTCCACCGCGGCGGATTCACCGCCCGCCCTGCTCGTCCTCGGCGCGTCTGTGGTGCTTGAAAGTGTCAGGGGCACGAGGACCATCCCCCTTGAAGAGTTCGTCACTTCCTACCGGAAGACCGTTCTTGCCGGGGACGAACTGCTCACGAAGATTCTCGTCCCCTTCCGGATGGGACGGGAGCAGGCGGAACGCTATCGGAATTTCCAGTCTTTCCGCAAGGTGGGTTCCCGAAGCGCTCTCACCATCTCCAGAGTGACGGTGGCGGCCTCCCTCGACACCGATGCGGAAGGGCGCATCGTCCACGCCCGGATTGCCGTGGGAAGCGCCGCGCCGACGGTGCGTCTCCTCGAACGGACCGGACGGTTTCTCCTTGGACGCACTGCCGATGCGGCGACGCGCAGAGAGGCGTGCCGCCGCGCCGCCGAGGAGGTGGCACCCCGCAGCACCCCTGAGTACAAGCGGTGGGTGGTGGAGCAGCTCCTTGGGGATTTTCTGGAGCACCTTCCGGGAGGGCCGCGATGCGACGAAGACGGCGCGGAGAAGCGATGACGACCTGAGGTGCGGCGGTGTCGCTCTCTGCGATGATTATGGACAAAAGGGCGGTCCCGGGATCCGGGGCCGCCCTTTTGCGGAATCGTCCGATATCGGTGATTGACAAAGTCACGAAGGACAAGGTATATGGAATAAAGACTATGCCTTTATGTTCTTGGCGAACATTTCCGCTTTCGGAGGGAAATGCACTTCGCAGAAAAGACACCCCGGAGGATGCATCGTTCTTCGGGATTCGGATGGAGGAAAAGAGGAATGTCCAAATGCGCCGAAACGGATCCGTCGTCGTTCTTGCCCACTGTCTTTTGAATGCGGATGCCAAGGTGAAGGGTCTCGCCGAGTACCCTGGAGCGCTCCTTTCTTTCGTCCTTCCCCTCTTTGAGGAAGGAGTCGGCGTGATACAGCTTCCGTGTCCGGAAGCGACCTTCCTGGGCGGAGCACGTTGGGGCATGACCCGCGAACAGTATGACACGACCGCCTTTCGGCGCCACTGCCGATGTCTTCTTACCGGTACGATGGACCAGTTGGAGAGCCACCTGCGTTCCGGTCACAGCGTTGAAGGAGTTGTCGGCGTGGACGGGAGTCCATCCTGCGGCGTCTTCTTCTCCTGTTCGGGATACGAGGGAGGGGAGATCTCCATCGGAGGCTTTGTCGAGCGCTCCCGAAACGCTCTGCGGCGTTGCCGGGGAGAGGGGATCTTCATGGCGGAATTGCGTGTCCTGCTGTCGGAGAGAGGAATCTTCCTTCCCTTTTCCGCAGTGGACGAGGAGTCCTCGGAGGGAACGACGTGGCGGGAGGTGAGACGGAAATTCCGTCACGATGCCGACGGAATGTCCAGCGAGGCGTAGGAGGGAAATCGGTGTCCTGTTCTTCCGGGGCAAGAGACGCCGCGACGCAGCGATACGTTTGCCGAGGAGGAATTTTCTACCATGAGCAAAAGTACGTTTCAAATGATCTTCGCGTCCCTGTGTGTCGTCATGAACCTCGTTTTCGGAACGCTGGTGCAGTCGCTCCAGATTCCGCTGCTGTTTTTGGATACGATCGGAACCATCTTCGGCGCTGTGCTGTTTGGACCGTTCTACGGTGTTCTCATCGGGCTGGTGACGAACGTCGTCCAGGGCATTCTCACCAATCCCCGCGACATTCCCTTCGCGCTGGTGAACATGGCCATCGGACTCTTCGTGGGAGTGGTCTCCCGAAAGATCCGTTTCACTCTTCCCGTCTCCGTCGGTGTGGGGCTGTGTCTTGCCGTCCTTGCCCCGCTCATCGGAACGCCCATTGCCGTCTGGATCTACGGCGGTCTCACCGGCGGCGGGACGGATTTTTTCTTCCTCTGGCTGTACCAGAGCGGGCACAAGATCTTTACCGCAGCCTTTCTTCCCCGCATCACGGGCAATCTCGTGGACAAGGTGGCGAGCGCCGTTCTTGTTGCGTTGCTGATAGCGAAAATGCCACCGCGATTCCTGGTCATGGGAAACAATCCGCATCTTTTCGGAGAAGCCGACAAAAAGACATCTTGAGAGAAGAGCGCTTTTCCCGGGAGAGAAGAAAACGTCCCGGAGCGACGGGGCGTCTCTTCGTCGCCACGTATGGATGACACTGAAATGCGGCAGGAGAAAAGGAAGCGTGTTCCCTCCCTTTTCTCTTGCCGCATTGCGCTTCTTTCGTTCGTTCGGACCCGGACAATGACGCGCCGGAAGTGCCCCGGCAAAGGTCCCGACAAATGGTCACGGAAGGATTTTTTCGGTGCGTCCTTCCGTACCGGGGCGTCAGGCGCCGGAAAAGGCCCGCGCCACCACCGCCCGGGCTTCCTCGAGAAGGCGTTGCAGGTGTTCTTCGCCGAGGAAGCTCTCCGCGTAGATCTTGTAGAGGTCCTCCGTTCCGGAGGGGCGGGCGGCAAACCAGCCGTTTTCGGTTGTCACCTTGATGCCGCCGATGGGTGCGCCGTTTCCCGGCGCTTTCGACAGGACGGCGGTGATGGGCTCGCCCGCGAGGTATGCCACGTTGATCGCCGAGGGATCGAGCGCGGCGAGACGCTTCTTCTGTTCCGCCGTGGCAGGGATGTCCTGCCGTTCGTAACGGGACGCGCCGAAGCGCTCTTCCAGCTTGCCGTAGAGTTCGGAGGGGGTTTTTCCGCTCCGGGCGGTAATTTCCGCCGCGAGAAGGTCCATGATGAACCCGTCCTTGTCGGTGGTCCAGACCGTTCCGTCCCTCCGCAGGAAGGACGCCCCCGCGCTCTCCTCGCCGCCGAAGGCGCAGGTGCCCTCCAGCAGGCCGTCCACGAACCACTTGAACCCCACGGGAACTTCGAGAACCGTCCTTCCGAGAGCCGCCGCGACGCGGTCGAGCATGGAGCTGGTCACGAGAGTCTTGCCGATTCGGCACGCGGGGTTCCATTGCTCCCGGTTCCGGAAGAGATACCACACCGCGGAGGCGAGATAGTGGTTGGGGTTCAGCAACCCTCCGTCGGGAGTGACGATGCCGTGGCGGTCGTAGTCAGGATCGTTGCCGAAGGCGATGTCGAAGTCGTCCTTCATCTCTACGAGCCGCGCCATGGCCCAGGGGGAAGAGCAGTCCATGCGGATTTTTCCGTCCCTGTCGAGGGTCATGAAGGAGAAGGTTGGGTCCAGGAAGGGGTTCACCACGTCGAGGTGCAGGCCGTAGAGATCTGCGATGGGCTCCCAGAAGGCGAGTCCCGAGCCGCCCATGGGGTCCACGCCCAGATGCAGCCCCGAGTGGGCGATTGCGTCGAGATCCACTACATTTCTCAGGTCCCTCACGTAGTGGATGATGTAGTCGTGCACGTGCGTGGTATCGGCTTTAAGTGCCCGTTCGATGGGAATGCCCCGGGTCTTTTCCGAGCCGAGGAGTTCGTTAGCCCTGTCCTGGATGCGTTTCGTGGTCTCTGTGTCCGCGGGGCCGCCCGATGGTGGGTTGTACTTGATTCCTCCGTCTTCGGGCGGGTTGTGCGAAGGGGTGATGACCACGCCGTCGGCGAACCCGTCCCGCCGTCCCCTGTTGAAGGTGAGGATGGCGTGGGAGATCACCGGCGTGGGTGTGGCACCGAAGCCGGCCTGGATCATGATGTCCGTCCCTTCCGCGGCGAATACCTCCACGGCGGTGACGAACGCCGCCTCGGAGAGGGCGTGGGTGTCCATTCCGAGAAAGAGCGGTCCGGTGATGCCGCGATCTCTCCGAAGCTCGCAGATGGCGCGACAGATGGCCGCCACGTGTCCCTCGTTAAAGCTGTTGGTGAACGACGATCCCCGGTGACCCGAGGTGCCGAAGACGACCCGGTGCGCGGGGTTGTCCGGATCCGGACGTCTCGTGTAGTAGGCGGCGATGAGACGCGGTATGTTGACGAGCGAATCCCGGGAAACCGGCGTGCCTGCTCTTTCTGTCATGAGCGCTCCTCCTTCCGGCGTGGTGCGATCTCTCCAAGGGTGCGGAATGTTCCGTCTGATTTCGCCTCTCAGCGAGACTGTACGAAAGCACTGCCCTTTCGTCAACCCGGTCGAGGGGTGTGGTGCGTGAGGAAAAAAACATCCCGGAGCGTGACGGCACTCCGGCTCGGCGGCCTGCGCTGTCCCCCGTTTTTCGTGCTCCGCATAAAGGTAAAGGTCCTTGCGCACGTTCCTCCCATGGCGTCGTTCAAACCGCAACACCCGGTGTCGCTCCGAATCGAAGCGATGCGTCACCCGTCGCCGTCCGTACCGCCGAAATTTCTGCAACGACATGTTCCATCTTTCGCACCTCTTTTGTACGACTGACGCATGCAACCATGAATGGAGACCACCCGTGGGTGTTCCGGGTGACGTGTTGCATCTCTTGCTCCCGTGAACGTGAAAAGTAACGCTCGCGTTGTCCGGTTTCGTGGAACGCCTCGTGCGCCTTGACGCACGGTTCTTGCGGGGACTACAATCGTTACGAAAAGAACGGGGTATGATCAACATATGAGCAGCACTACGCACGTCCTCGGAACGTGTCGGGCGGCGGCAAGGTACAGTGCATCAGGGGGCAATTTCGCCGCCCTGGAAATGTCGCTGGCGCGGACAAAACGCATCCAGCCGGATCTTTCCGGTTTCGCGGACGAATTGTCTCCGGGGGCCGTAGGTCTACGGCATGGCGGCTTTATCCGGACAGAAATCCCTGTCCGTTCCGGCGGAAGGAGCGCGACGCAGTGGCATCTCTCTCGGAAACTTCCCGATATCTCCGCGGGGTGGGGAACGCCCTGGCGATTTTCCTCATCCTGCTGCTCGCCCTCGTGGTGAGCATCTTCGGCCTGGTGAACACTCTGGTCATGTACCTGTTCGTTCTCCTCGCCGTGCCGAGTCTCTCTCTGGAGGCCAAGTGCGCCGACTGGGCGAAGATCGCTCCGTGGCCGCTGAACGTCCTTTCCCGGGTGCTCTCCAGGGCGCTTCTCTGGTTCATGGGTATTCTCTTCGGCCTGGTCATGCTGCTCAACCTCATCTTTTGAAGAGGCGCCGGAACATGCCTGACTTCATGGGGAAGTTTCCCGGGAATGTTCCCTTCCGGGAGGAACGGTTCCGCAGGTTCCGCGACGACGGCGCGGAACCTTTTCTCCTTGTGTCACAGGGGCACGGTGTGGAGGGAGCTTTTCTCCGGCGGCACAATCGTTTCGAGGTGGAGTGTCTTGTGGAAGGACTTCCCCTGCGGGCTCACCTGCCGAATCCGGGAAAACTCCGCGAGCTTCTCCTTCCCGGGGCACCGCTTCTCTTGGCTCCGCGCCAGGGGGGTAAGTTGGCCTGTCGCGTTCTAGCCGTGGCTAGGGGAGAGAGCTGGGTCATGGTGGACACCATCCGCACCAACGCCCTGGCGGCGTATCTTCTGCGGAACAACCTCGTTCCCGGCCTGGAAGGGGCGGAGGTGCTCCAGGCGGAGTATTCCCTCGGAAACAGTCGCTTCGATTTTCTTCTGCGCAAGGACGGGGTACCCTTTCTTCTGGAGGTCAAGTCCTGCACCCTGTTTCACCGGGAACTCGCCATGTTTCCGGACGCGGAGACCGCCCGGGGGCGAAAACATGTGGAGGAACTCACGGAACTCACCCGGGAGGGATACCGCTGCGGCGTTCTTTTCGTCGTTCAGTCCGGGGACGTGCGCTTCTTTCTGCCGGACTACCACACGGACTACGCCTTTTCCAAGGCGCTTCTGGAGGCGCGGCACGCCCTCGACATCACGGCGGTCGGAGTGGACTGGCGGGAGCGCGGGGGCATTCCCGCCCTCGACCGGGATGGTCCCGTGCGGCAGCTCGCCATTCCCTGGGATGTCGCCGAGGCGGAGTGCCGGGACGGCGGGGCCTACCTCCTGGTGCTGCACCTTCCCGAGGCGCGGGAGATCGAGACGGGCCGACTCGGCGCGCTGCTCTTCCGGGAAGGATATTACGTGTACGTCGGCTCCGCGGTGCGGCACCTTGCGGCGCGGACGGCGCGGCACCGTCGGCGCCGCAAGACGCTGCACTGGCACATCGACTGGCTTCGGGAACATGCGGCGTTCGTCGCGGCGCTTCCCGTCCGTACCGGGGAGGACCTGGAGTGCGCTCTGGCGGAGGCGTTGGCTCCGCTCGCGGCGTGGCGCGTTCCCGGTTTCGGGTCGTCGGACTGCGCTTGCCCGAGCCATCTCTTCGGGTGGACGGAAAATCCCCTGCTGCAACGAGACTTCGTGGAGACGCTCCTGGACTTCCGCATGGGACGCGTTTCCGCATGGATCGAGGCGTCCGCCGATGCGACGGGCGCGGCGCGCTTTTTCTAGAAGGAGCGAACGGCGCGGCGTTCCCCCGCGGGGGGCAGTGCCTTCGGCGGTGCCGGGTGTTCGGGAATGCATGGGATGCGTTGGGGAAAAGTTTGCGACAAGCCTGAAAAAATGTGGGATAAAGGACTCCGGGAAGGGGGGTCCGGAATGCACCGCGACGAAGCCGGGTGGCAAAAGGCCGCGGACCTCATGGTCCGGAGGCAGATAGAGGCACGGGGTATCGCGGATCCGCGGGTGTGCGCCGCCATGCGTTCCGTGCCGCGGCATGTTTTCGTGCCCGAGGCTGTCGCCGGAGCCGCCTATGAGGACCGGCCGCTTTCCATCGGGTACGGGCAGACCATCTCCCAGCCCTACATGGTGGCCCGGGTCACGGAACTTCTTTGCCTTCCCGAGGGAGGCAATGTGCTCGAAGTCGGTGCCGGGTCGGGCTACCAAACGGCGGTGCTCGCCGCCATGGGCATGCGGGTGATCGGTCTTGAACGCATCGAAGCCCTGGCCCTTGTGGCGCGAAAGCGGCTCGATTCCCTGGGGCTCGCCGGAGAGATCCGCACAGCGGATGGACGCTTCGGATGGGCGCCCGGCGCGCCCTACGACGGCATCGTCGTCTCCGCCGCGGCGGAGGAGGTGGAACCTGCCTGGATGGAACAGCTTTCCGGGACAGGGGTTCTCGTCGTCCCCCTCGCCGGGCCGTTCTTCGGCGAGCGCCTCCTGGTGCGGCGAAAAAGCGGAAATCTCCACGAGGACGAGTGGTACGATTTCTGCCGCTACGTTCCCCTGCTGGAGGGAGTGGAGCCGGAGGATCCGGAAGCGTCGGCCTCGAAAGCGCCGGAGGATCCGAAATGAAAGCCCCCATGGAAGGGCGGCGGTGTCCGTGGCGCTGATCACCGTCAACGCCCTTGCGGAGGGCATGGTCCTCGCGAACGATCTCCACGCGCCGAACGGGCGGATGATTCTCGCCAGGGGCGCCGTGGTGAGGAGTGCCCATGTCCGCATGCTCAAGGTCTGGGGCGTGTCGGAGGTGGATGTGGAGAAGGGCGGGGAGGAAATCACCCTTCCGGAGGAGTTCGCCCTGAACGAGGAGGAACTGCGCCGCCGGAGCGACGAGATCGTTGACAGTTACTTTCCCCCCGCGGCCTACGGGGACGACTGCATGCGGGAGCTGCGGCGGCTCTGCGTACTCCGAACGGCCCGCAAGCTGAAGGAAGGCATCTCCCTCCCGGAGCTTCCGGAGCGGGGTGACCGTCCTCCCCAGATGCCCCTGCGGGATGGGCTTCCCCTGGAGCCCATCTCTCCCTACACGCTGGTCCGGAACGAGGTCCGGCTCGTCTCCTATCCCGATATCTACTTCAAGATCAAGGAAGTGCTGGAGTCGCCGGTCAGCTCCGCCGCGCACATCGGCGAGGTGGTGAGCAAGGACCCCAGCCTTTCCGCCCGGCTTCTCCGCCTGGTGAACAGCTCCTTCTACGGTTTTCCCACACCCATCGAATCCATTCCGAGGGCCATCGCCATCATCGGCGTGAACGAACTCACCACCCTCGCCCTGGCGGTGTCCACCATCAACTTCTTCCGCCATGTCCCCGAGAGGTACGTGGACATGCGCTCCTTCTGGGAGCACTCTCTCGCCTGCGGCGTCTTCTCGCGCATCCTCGCCTACGCCAAACGCAAGCCCTCGGAGGAGCGCTACTTCCTTGCGGGGCTTCTTCACGACATCGGCAGGCTGGTGCTCTACCGCAAGATGCCAGAGCTCATGACCTTTGCGCTCCGGCTCGCCGTCTACGCCCGCATCCCTCTCTTCCGCATCGAGAAACGTCTCTTCGGCTTCGACCACGCCCACCTGGGTCAGCTTCTGCTTCGGGAGTGGCGTATTCCCGAGACCATCGGACATCTGGTGGGCGGCCATCACGATCCCTTCGCCTGCGAGCATCCCGAGGACGCGGCGGTGATTCACGCGGCGGATGTGTTCGCCCTGGCCCTCCGCATGGGGACGAGCGGCTCCTGGTTCGTTCCCATGCTGGAGAAAGAGGCCTGGAAGACCCTGGAACTCTCCCCGGCGTCCCTCGAATCCCTTCTCGTCCAGGGCGAACGGCAGATGCAGGAGACGATGAACATCTTCTTCCCCCAGCGCGAGGCGGGGGCGTAAGGAGCGGATCATGACGGACGACACGGTTCGGGATTCGCCGGAAGAGACGATCCGGGAGCTTCGGGAACAGCTTCGCCGCGTTTCGGAACAGGCGGCGTCCCTGGAGGAGCAGGTGCGCTCCCTCCAACAGGAGCGCCGCACCACCCTGCGTATTCTCGACGCGGCCCTTAGCTCCGGCGGCCCGCTGCTGCCGGTGGACAAGGCCCTGGACCCGGCGGCGGTGCTGCACGAGGCGTCCCAGAAAGTGCGCTCCTTCGTCCGCCTCGACGCGGTCTCTTTTCACCTCGTCAGCAGCGACGGTCTCGACATGACCTGCACCTACTGCGATCCCGGCGATACCTTGCCGTTTCTCGAAAGGGAACTGCAGCTCCTCATCGACGACGGCACCGTGGCGTGGTCCATCGACCGCAACAAGCCCGTCATCGTCACCTCCTCCGAAGGCGAGCAGCCGCTTCTGCTCCACACCATGATGACCCCCAACCATCGGACCGTGGGGCTTCTCTTCGGCGTTCTCGGCGAGGACCCCGCGGGCATTCCCGACATCGCCCGGGCCTTTCTGACGGTGGTGTGCAACGCCACGGCGAGTCAGCTCCAGGACGCGGAACTCTACGGCCTTGCGGAGAGTCTGAACCGTACCAAGGATCTCTTTCTCGCGAACATGAGCCACGAGATCCGCACGCCGCTGAACGGCATCCTCGGTATGGCGGAGCTGCTGGACGACACGCTCCTCGATACGGAGCAGCGCGCCATGGTCGAGACCGTCCGCGGTGAGGCCATCTCTCTGTTGGGACTTCTCAACGACCTGCTGGACATCTCCAAGATCGAGGCGGGGCGGATGGAGCTGGAGGAGGCCCCCTTCGATTTTCGGGGCTTCCTCCGTGAGCTGGTGCGGAGTACCGCCTCCCTGGCGAAGGCCAAGGGGCTCGCGTTTCGCGTCCTCGCCGACCCCTTCCTTCCCGAGCGTCTTCTGGGAGACCGCCTGCGCCTTGCTCAGGTGCTGCGGAATCTTCTCGGCAACGCCCTCAAGTTCACCGAGCGTGGGGAAATTGCCCTGGAGGTGTCACTCGAAAGCCCCGCCGCCGTACCGGGAGGAAACGGCCATAGCTCCCGTCTCGATTTCGCGGTGCGGGACACGGGCATCGGCATCTCCGAGGAAAACCGGAAACATCTTTTCGAGGCCTTCGTTCAGGCGGATGCCTCCACGGCGCGCAGGTACGGCGGTACGGGACTCGGGCTCGCCATCTCCCGGAAGCTCGTGGAGCTCATGGGAGGCGAGATTCGCGTGGAGAGCCGCGTCGGACAAGGGTCGGTGTTCAGCGTTTCCCTGCCTCTCCGGGTTCCCGGCCCGTCCTCCGCGCTCCCGCCGGAGCGGAAAGGCGAAACGGCGTCGGAAAGAGAAGAGGCGGAGGCCTGGGCTGCGAGTGTTCCCCCTCTTTTTCACGGGGAAGGGCGGCTCCTTCTCGTGGTGGACGACAACGCCACCAATCGAGTGGTGCTCCAGGGGCTGCTCCGGAAACTGGGGTGTGGAAGCGTCGCCGCGGAGGACGGGCCGGGGGCGCTCCGGGCGCTGTCGGAGAAAGCGTTCGACGCGGTGCTCCTGGACATGCGCATGCCCGGCATGGACGGAACAGAGGTGGTGCGCCGCCTGCGCGATCCCGCCTCGCCGGCTCATCTGCGGCGCCTTCCCGTCATCGCCGTCACGGCCCAGGCCATGAAAGGGGACCGGGAGCGCCATCTGGCGCTGGGCATCGACGACTACCTCGTCAAGCCCGTCTCTTCCAGGGAACTGGGGGAGTCGCTCCGCCGGGTGTTCGCCCGGGAGCTCCTTTTTGGAGGTGACGGGACTGTGCCCCGGAGGAGCACGACGAGCGGAGAAGGGCTTTCGGTGCACTCGGGCGACGCCGGCGTGGATTTGCTGCAGGGCACGGATGCCGTGGAAAATGCCCCGGACTCGGAGCGTTTCGATCCGGAGATCCTGCTCGCCCGGGTGGAGGGGGACGGCGTTCTTGCGGAGCAGGTGATCCGGGTGTTTCTCGGGGATGCGGCCCGCTTCCGGATCGCCCTCGGCGAAGCCGCGGCATCGGGGGAGCCGGCGGTCCTGCATGCCCTCGTCCATGCCATTCGCGGCTCGGCGGCGAACGTCGCCGCCGGGAGAGTGGAGCGCCTTTCGGCACGGATCGAAGAAACGCATTTTTTGAAGAAACAGGACTTCAGGGAGAGCGCGATACGGCAACTCGGGGAGGAACTCGACCGCGCTGCCGAGGCCATGCGGCGGTTTCTGGACAGGATGTCCGACCAGGGGTGGAGACAGGAACAAGAAGAAGGGCACGAAAGGAGGAAGCCGTGAAAATTCTGATCGCCGAGGATGACGCTTCCACCCGTACCATGCTGGAATGCCTGACGAAGAAATGGGGGTATGCCGTGGTGAGCACCTCCGACGGAGAGGAAGCACTGCGTCTTCTCGAGGCCGCGGATGGTCCGAACCTCGCCCTGATGGATTGGCTCATGCCGGGCCTTGAGGGGCCGGAGATCTGCCGCCGCCTGAGGAGTTCCCGCTCCGAAAAGGACCCCTATCGCTACGTGATCCTTCTTACCGTGAAGGGGGAACAGGAACATGTGGTGCGGGGGCTTGAGGCCGGTGCGGACGACTACGTGGTGAAACCCTTCGACCCCCAGGAGCTGAAAGTCCGCCTCGACGTGGGGCGGCGCATCGTGGAACTTCAGGAGATGCTCCGCTACAACGCCCGCCACGATGTCCTCACGGGGCTGCTCAATCGCCGGGCCGGTCTCGAGCGCCTGGAGGAGGAGTGCGCCCGGTCGCGACGGGAGAAGACCCCCCTTTCCGTGGCCGTTCTCGACCTGGACCGCTTCAAGGAGATCAACGACACCTACGGCCATGGAGGCGGAGACGAAGTGCTCCGCGAAACCGCACAGCGCCTCCGCGGGCTGGTCCGCTCCTACGACGTGACGGCCCGCCTCGGCGGCGAGGAGTTTCTGCTCCTCTTCCCCGGAACGTCTCGGGAGGCCGCGGAGGAGATCTGCGAACGGATCCGGGGACAGTTCGAGAGCGAGGCCTTTCTGTCGGAGAAGGTGTTCGTGACGGCGAGCATCGGCGTCGCCGGTTTCGGTGGCGACGAGGACGAACGGGCGCTGCTCCGGCGAGCCGACGCGGCGCTCTACGAAGCGAAGAACGGCGGGCGCAACCTGGTCCGGAGCGCACGGTGCCGCCCGGAATGACGAAACCTCCTCCGCCCTGTGTGTTCTGCCGCGCCGTTTCCTCCGCCCCGACGGGCTTTTTGCCGCTTTTGCCCGGGACCCTGGGCTCTTTCAAGCCAACGAGAGAAAGAGTAGAATGGAGCCCTTAGATGATTTAGAGCTGTACCGCGGAATGATGTCTCAAGGGAAAACGACGGACAAACAGCGAACATGGAGGTGGCGACTGTGAGAAAATCATGGGGAACATCGCTCGTATCGGTGTTGTTGCTGCTCTTGCTGGCGGGAGGCGCCTTCGCGCAGGAGGATGCGGGGGGCGGATTCCTCTACGGCGACGTGACCATCGTGCCCCTGACGGGCAATATCTTCCGCTGCTCCGGAAACATCACCAGCACCACGGGAGAGTATTATCAGCACGCCTGCTTCAATCTCCATCTCTTCGACGTGAACGGCAAGACCGTGGACACCTTCATGTTCTGTCTGGATAGGTTCGAGGGCAACAGCACCAGGTCGTTCCAGATCGATTTCACGAACGTTCTCAAGAACTACTCCTATAAAATCGAGTTTCTCACGGCCAACTGATCCGTCCCGCCTCCGGCGGAGCCACGGCGGGACCCTGCAGGCAGCGCCTTTCGTCTCCGGGAGCAAGGTGCCCTGCGGGGAGCGCCGCGACGGACGACACGAGTGAAGGAGGTTCGAAACCAATGAGACGTGGAGTCATGCTCTGTCTTCTCTGCGCCCTTTTCGTGGGACTGCTGCCCCTCGTTCCCTCCGAGGCGAGACAGGCCCTTGACATCTACTTTCCCCTGGATGACCAGGACGCGGAGGACCACGGTGATGCCCTGGTCACATCCGGCTCCGGCAGTATGACCATTCTCGTGAAACGGGCGGACTTCAACTGGTTCGAGTACTTTTCCCTTCCCAAGAACGCCAACTTCCGGAACAGCTTCACCATTTCCACCGAAGTGACCTCCGTTCAGGAAAGAGGCATCGCGGGAATCGCCCTGGGCAACGGAGAGATCGACCTGCTTTTCGCCATTCGTCAGGAAGCCTCCACCGGCAAGGACAACGGGAGCGTGCAGATCGGCATCGCCAACCGGGACGAGGTGGATTATCTGAAGAAAAAGACCATCACCTATCCGCAGATTCCCTTCACCCTGCGCATGGACTACAACGTGAACACCGGCGAGGTCGCGGGCTACCTGAACGACACACTCATCCTCCGGGCGGACAAAGGCGACTCGTCGCGCCTCGTCTCCATCTCCACCGTCAAGACCGCCGCGCTCTACGCGGGATCGCTTCCCCAGTACTCCAAGGCGAGCGTCACCTTCGGGGAGCTTGCCCTCCAGGCGGAGTAAAAGGCGACGGAGTACGTCGCTCATCCGGTCCGGGCAGCGAACGTGCCCGGACCGGGGAGAAGGCTTCTGTACATAAATACGAAAAAGAGCCTCGTGTGGGGACGGTCGGCCGGGCATCTGGTGCCGCCGGCGTACGGGACCCCGCAAGCAACGCTCTTCAATACAGCAACCGTAATCGCCGAGCCAAATCTTGTCAAGATCGACATCGATCTTTATAATTCACTCCAAGGAAGCTCTCAACGCTTGGACCCCCGGTGAACTCGATGCCGGCCCGGCCAAGCGAAGAGAGCTTTTTTTCTTTTGTTGACCGCCTCCCCACACAAGTTGGAAGTAAACCGCGAGCCGTTGCCTTCTGTACTGGATTGAAAGCTTCTTCCCCACGTGAATGGGGGGAAATCGCACGAAACCAACGCGATAGACCCCCTGGCGCACACCATGCCCTGCCCTGGTGCACACCATACCCTACCCCTGGTGCACACCATGCCCTACCCCACGGATGGAGAAAAAGAGTTTCAGCACTTGCAAATGCTGTATTTCTCGGGTTGGTTTTTCGCGCCGGGAGGCGTTTCTCTTTTGGGGGTTCGGTGCATTCGTGCACGCTTCGCCGTGAAATTTCGACAGGATCTGCACGAGAAAACCAAAGGCAGGCCGAAAAGATACGGAGGGGCTGTGGTGTCCCGCAGGACCGGAGAATGGGACAGGAGGCGAGAATGGAGGAGAGCGCTTCCTCCCCCGAAAACGGGTGTGCGGGCGAGGGGGTGCCCAAGCTCAGGAACGAGGGTGCAAAGGCGGACCTTCCCATCGGAAATGGGCGAGTGGTCGGGCTGGGAGCCGGACGCCGGGCACCGTGTCAGAGCTGGGAGGAGAAAAGGCGTCCCGTCGATTCGAGGAAGCGCTCGTACAGCGGGCGGTGGCGCCGCCGGTGCAGATCGAGTTCCTTCGACTGCCCCAGATCGTTCAGGAAGTCCTTTTCCAGGCGGGCCGTGATGGCCCTGTCATAGATGAAGGACTGCACCTCGAAATTGATCTCCAGGCTGCGGATGTCCATGTTGGCCGTGCCCACCGAGGCGACGCCGTCGGCGAGGACGATCTTGGCGTGGACAAATCCCCCGGTGTAGCAGAACACCCGCACGCCCGAGGCGAGCAGCTCGTCCAGGTTGGAGCGGGTGGCCCAGTAGACGATGAAGTGGTCCGGTTTTGACGGCAGCAGCAGGCGCACGTCCACGCCGTTGAGGGCGGCGGTCTTCAGGGCCATGAGAATGCTTCCGTCGGGAACGAAGTAGGGCGTGGTTATCCACAGACGCTTTCTGGCGGAGGTGATGAGGGAGAAGTAGCCCTGGAAGATGGCGGACCAGTCCGTGTCGGGGCCGCTGGACACGATCTGCAGGAACGTCCGCGGAAGGGTGGCCGGAGCGGCGGAGGAGGCGCTCTCGGGGTGGAGTTCCTCCTCGGGGATGGTCTCCTTGCGGCAGAAGAGCCAGTCCGAGGCGAAGACCGTCTGGAGCTGTGCCACTCCCTCGCCCTCGATGCGCAGATGGGTGTCCCGCCAGAAGCCGAGGCGGCGATTCTTGCCCAGGTAGGTGTCGCCGATGTTGAGCCCTCCGACGAAGCCCACCCGGCCGTCGAGAACGGCGATCTTCCGGTGGTTTCTGTAGTTGAACCGCCGGCGCAGCACGGGGAACGACACGGGAAGGAAGGGAGACACCGCCACGCCCGCATCCCGAAGGTCCTGCACGTACTCGGGGCCGAGCTTCCAGCTTCCGACGGCGTCGTAGAGAAGCCGCACGGTCACGCCCTCCCGGGCTTTCCTTTCGAGCAGCTCCTTGAGCTTTCTTCCGATGCCGTCGTTGCTGATGGCGAAGTATTCCAGGTGTACCGTCCGCTTTGCCGAGGCGATGTCCCGGAACAGGGCCTGGAAGGTGGCGTTCCCGTTGGTGAGCACCGTCACGTGGTTGCGGATGGTGACGGGGCTCTTCGAGATGTTGAGCAGGAGCGTCATGGTTTTCCACGGAAGCGGTTCGAGCTTTTCCTTCAGCCGGGTCCGGCTCCTCAGGAAGCGGAGCTGCTCCGTCGCCCTTTTCTCCATGGCCGCTCTTCGCCTACTCGGGTGTCGGTGGGCATATTCCTCGTGGATTTTCCCCTTGCCGATCCTCGGGCCGAGGAACAGGTACAGAAGGAGCCCGACCACGGGAAGGAGCACCAGCACGAGAATCCACGCGAGAGTCCTGTCGGGATTTCGGTTCTCCAGAAGAACGATGACGCCGATGAGCACGGCGTAGAGGGTCAGGACATGGGGAAGAAGCCCCTGCCAGCGGAGGAAGAAGGAGTGGAGGGTACGGGCGATGCCCACGAGGTCCACGTGCAGGATGCCCAGAAGAAACACCGGGAGCAGAAGGACCAGAAGCAGTATGAGCACCGCCGTGGCGGTGATGGTGACCAGTCTGGGTTTCGCCCGCACGGATCGCGTCCCTCCCCGGCTGCGGATTCCTTCGCCCCTTCGCCCGGGCGAATGTCCACAGCATACGAGGGCATTGTACGATCAAACCGGAGGAGGCGAAAGAGGGGGGCTCCCGCTCCGGCATTTCCGGCGGCGCGACTTCCCTCCCCGGAGAGACGCCCCCGGTGGTCGGACCTTCCCTGCGAAAACCGCTACTCCAGCGTTTTTTTGAACTTGAGCAGGCTTCCGATGGTAAAGAGAGCGATGAGTCCCATCAGGGAGAGTACTTGTCCCCGCAGGTGTTCGATGCCAACTCCCTTCAACAGGATTCCCCGGGCGATCTGGAGAAAATAGGTAAGGGGGAGGAGACGGCTGATTTGGAAGAAGAAGGCGGGCATGGCCTCCCGGGGAAACATGAACCCCGAGAGAAGGATACTCGGAAGCATGACGAAAAAGGAAAGCTGCATGGCCTGCATCTGCGTTCTCGACACGGTGGAGATGAAAACGCCCCAGGCCAGGCTCGCCACGATGAAGGGAAGGGACAGGAGATAGAGCAACGGCAGGCTCCCCTCCAGAGGAACGGCGAAGACGAGCCTGCCCACGAGCAGCCCCAGGGTGAGTTGTACATAGCCCACGATGACGTAGGGGAGGATCTTTCCCGCCAAGAGTTCCCACGTTCGCAGTGGGGTGACAAGGAGCTGCTCCAGCGTGCCCTGCTCCCGTTCTCGGACGATGGCGATGGCGGTGAGCATGATCATGGTCATGGTGAGGATGGTTCCCAGGATACCAGGCACCATGTAGTGGGAGGAAACCAGATCGGGGTTGTACCAGGGGCGGATGCGCACGTCGTAGAGGGGTAGAGCGGCCGTGTTCCCTCCCACGCCGAGGGATGTCCGGGTGGAGCGCTGCACCATCCCGAGCATTTGGGCGGCGCTGATCGCCGAGGCGGAGGACATAGAGTCCGAGGCATCCACGAGCACCTGCACGGGGGCGGGGAGTCCCCTGTTCCGGATGGTCGCGAAATCCGGGGGCACGATGATGCCCACGGCGACGCGGCCGCTCTGGATGGCGTCCTCCACATCTTCAAAGCTTTGAGCCTCGCTGGTGAGATCGAAGTAACCTGACGCGGTGAAGGCGTCGAGCAAGTCTCGGCTTTGTTGTGACCGACTCTGGTCGAAGACGACGGTGCGCAAGTGCTTCACCTCGGTATTGATGGCGAAGCCGAAGATCATGAGCTGCACTACCGGGATGAGCACCATGATCGCCAGCGTGATGCGGTCCCTTCCCATTTGGATGAATTCCTTGACGAGCAGTGCGGCGAGACGTCTCATTCTCCGGTCGACCTCCCTTTTCTCACGAGAAACACGAATACATCTTCCAGCGATGGAGAGATCACTTGGTGTTCCCGGGTGTCGAGCAGTCCGGGAAGGCTGCCCTCCGCCAGGACGTGCAGGGAGTTGCCGCACACATAGGCGTCGAGCAGGCCCGACGGTGCGGTGCGCTCCAGTTCCTGCAGCAATGCCATGGGCGCCTCCGAGGGGACGGCGTAGAGCGTTCCGCCGGGGAGGCGCTTCAGCTCCTCCGGCGTTCCCGACGCAATGAGTCTCCCCTGAAAGATGAACCCCAGACGGTCGCAGTGCTCCGCCTCGTCCATGAAGTGCGTGGTGACCATCACGGTGGTGCCACCCTCGGCGAGATCGTAGATACGTTCCCAAAAGCGCCGCCGGGACCCCGGGTCCACGCCGCTCGTGGGTTCGTCGAGAAAGAGAATCTTCGGTTCGTGGAGCATGGCGCACCCAAGGGCGAGGCGCTGCCGGACCCCCGTGGAGAGCGCCGACGTGAGAACCCTCTCCTGCCCATCCAGATCGGCCATGGCGAGCATGGCCTCCACGCGTTCCTTTCGTTTTGTTCCCGAAAGACTGTACATTCCTGCGTAGAAGTCCAGGTTCTCCCGGACGGTGAGATCCCCGTACAGGCTGAACTTCTGTGACATGTACCCCATGTGGCGGCGCAAGGACGTCCCGCTCCCGCCGCCGGCTCCTCCGTTTCCGGCGAGTTCCGTGCCGAGGACCCGTACGGTTCCCGATGTGGGGGAGAGGAGCCCGCAGATCATGCGGATGGTGGTGCTCTTGCCGGATCCGTTGGGGCCGAGGAAACCGTAGATGCATCCCTCCTCGATGGAGAGCGTGACATCGTCCACGGCGACGAAGTTGCCGAATTGCTTGGTGAGGTGCTCCAGCGCCACGGCGATCACGACGGGGCGCCTCCGGCGCGTTCCTCCGTGTTTCCCTCGGTGAGTTCCACGAAGACATCCTCGAGAGTGGGGGAGAGTTCCTCCAGTTCCAAAGAGGGATCCAGACCGAGATCGGCCAGGGCAGCGGCAATGCGCGACCGTGCCGGGCCGATTGCCTCCACGGCGATGTGATAGGCGTCCCCGAAGGCATTCACGTTCCGGACTCCCTCCAGGCTGGAGAGTGCTCGCCCCACCAGCCGGGATCGCGACCGCAGGCGGAGAATCCGCCATGAGGCAGTGCGGCACAGTTCTCCGGGTGTTCCCAGCGCGACGAGCCGCCCTCGATGGAGAAAGACCACGCGGGTGCAGAGCTGCGCTTCGTCCAGATAGGGCGTAGAGAGCACCAGGGTTTTTCCTTCCTCGTGCAGGTCGTAGAGAATCCGCCAGATCTCCCGGCGCGAGACCGGGTCCACCCCTGTCCCGGGCTCGTCAAGGAGGAGCAGCTCCGGATCGTGCAGCAGCGAGGCCGCGAGGGCGAGTTTCTGTTTCATGCCCCCGGACAGGGCCGCCGCCCGGCGATCCCGGAAGGGAAAGAGGCGGGTTCGCTCCAGAATCGCCCGGCTCCTTTGCCGGATCTGCTCTTCCGTGGCTCCGTAGAGTTTCCCCAGGAGGCGGAGGTTTTCCTCCACGGTGCATTCCCCGTAGAGGCCGAAACGCTGGGGCATGTAGCCCCGCATTGGAGTGGTCTTTTCTTCCGAAGTTGCGAGGTGTACCTGCCCCGCGTCGGGGGCGAGGAGTCCCGCCATCAGGCGCAGCAGGGTGGTCTTGCCCGCGCCGTCGGGGCCGACGATGCCGAGCAGTTCTCCCGACGCCGCGTCGAACGTGACCTCCCGGACTGCCTGGACGGCTCCGAAGGATTTGCAGAGCCCTTCGACGCGAATCATGGAAAGACCACGTCCGCGGGCATGCCCGACTTGAGTGCGCCGTCTTCGTTTGGGACGGAGACCTTCACCCGAAAGACCAGGTTCGCCCGCTCATCCGGATGCAGGCTCATCCGGGGTGTAAACTCCGCCTCCTGGGCGATCTCCGAGACGAAGCCAGGGAAAATTCGTTCCGGAAAAGAATCAACCCGAACCTCCGCAGTTCCTCCCAAGGAAATTCGTCCCAGTAGGGTAGAAGGTATGTAGAGTCGGATCCAGCAGTCTTCGTAGCGGCCCACCTCCGCCACCACGCCGCCGGGGAGCACGAATTCCCCTTCCTCGAATCCCTTTGAGAGAACCACGCCTGCCACGGGGGAGACGATGTGAGTGTCCGCCAGGATTGAACGGGAGGTGGCCAGGGCAGCACTGAGAAGATCCACCTCGTGGCGTGCCGCCTCGATCTGCTTTGTCCGTGGGCCCGCTACGGTCAAGGCGTAGCGTTCGCGGGCGGCGGCGAGGTCGCTTTGTGCCACGCGCAGGGTGTTCTGGTATTCGTCGAACTGCTTGTCCGCGATAACCTGCTCCTTGTGGAGTCGCTCGAAGCGAGCATAGTCGCTCTTCGCTTTGTCGAAGCGTGACTGGGCAGCATCCACACTCGCCTTGGCCTGGGCAATTTCCTCCGGGCGCGTTCCTTGGAGGAGATCCTCCAGCAGTGCTCTGGCTTTTGCCAGGGCTGCCTTGTCTCGCTGTACTTGGGCCGCCAAATCTGGTCGGGAGAGGCGTGCTACAGGATCCCCTGGGGAAAGGTGCATTCCCTCTGAGACGAAGAGTTTTTCGATGGTCCCGCTTAATTTTGAGGCAATGTGCACGGTCTGCATCTCCACGATGCCCGTTGCTCGAAGGGGCTTGCTGTTGTCCTTCTCGACGCGCAGGAAAAGTGTTTCCATAGCGTGGCGAAGCTCCTCGCCTGCGGTGAGGAAGACCGCTGCAACAAGCGGGATCGCCAGCAGAGCCATGCTCGATTTTTTCATCGTTTTCTCATCCCTTCCAGAAAGAGTCGCAGTGTCTCTTCCTCCAGGTGTTCCTCCAGGTGCTCCAGGGAGGGAAAAATTCGTGAGATGAAAGAGCGGAAGAGAAAATAGTAGTTCGTCATGGCCACGAGGAAATACGCCCCCTCCGCAGGGAGAATGTCCCTCCGATACGTTCCCCGTTCCTGTTCCGTCGCAACGGCCTTGGTGAGGATTTTTGAAAGCTCAGTGATGAAGGGGAGCACCACTTCTTCGAAGACCGGCGAAGGGTGGAGCAATTCATGGTGCATCAGCCCCGCAAGGGTTGGGGTCCGCCGGTGGAGGCCCACAAGGCCGTTCACGTAGCGCCGGAGGCATTCCTCCGGAAGAAGCGTTTTTTCGCCGAGCCCGTGTAGGGCGGTGCGCACCGTTCGGATCTGTTCCTGGATGATCTCCCGGTAGAGCCCCTCTTTGCCGCCAAAATAGTAGGAAATCATGGCGTTGTTTACGCCCGCCTCGCGAGTGATGTCCCGAATGGACACGTCTGCATGTCCCCGAGAGGCGAAAAGTGCCGCCGCCGTGGCGAGAATGCGCTCTCGGGCATTCGCGCCCGTGTCCTGCGGCGTGGTGCCTTCTGAAAGCACAGTGGCTTGGCTCCGCCCTTTCTTCGCTGTGAGTGCCCTGGTTCTGCTGCCGGACTCGTTTCTGACCCCGTTTCCGCCGGTATCGTTGTCCAATCCGTTCCTGTTTCCGCCTTCACGATTCTTTTCTTCTTCTTCTTTGTTGCCATTTTTTGGGGTTCTTCCTGTTCGTCTCATGGCGTCTCCTCGGTCTGACGAAATTGAACAAACGTTTGTTTTGCGAAGAGATCCTACACCCCATCCTCTCCGTCGTCAAGGCAGAGCCGTTGTTTTTTACGACGAGACAGGAAGAACGTCATCCCTAAAACGGGACAGAGAAAAAACGCCATTTGTCATTCTCTGCGGATGATGAGGAACGCGTGTTTCTTGAGCTTGAAGGACACGAACAAAGCGGCGGTTCCGGACAGGGGTGGACACGCAGAGGTGGTGGATGCGACATCGGAGCGGGGGGCGGAAACAGCGCCTTCGGCGGCGCGCTTCCCGTACTGTTCCTTCTGGCCGTTCCGACGGCCCTGCTGCTGAGGCGCTAGAGAAGAAGGAGAAAAAAAGACACAAAGGAAAAGAGGAAAGGAAAACGAACAACGAACAAAAGACAAGCGCGCCGGGACAGCCGTCCCGGCGCTGTTTTTTCATCTTCGATGGAGCGGTGTCTCCGTCACCTCGTTGTTTCCGCTTTTTTCGTCTCCATGAATACGTCGTCTCTGTTCGTTATGGGCGACATATTCATCGTCCCGCTCAGGGGTGATCAGAGCACTGTCCGGCCACGCAACGAGGAGTTGCATGATTGCATCGGTTGAAACACAATGCTATGATGGCGCTCTTCCGACGGTCGGAGTTGTTCCGCGAAAAAAATCATGAACATTCGCGAAGATGCCCGCTCCGAAAGTTAAGGAAGGAAAGACGTACCAAGGCCATCTTCGGGAGGGATTGCGCATGAAACTGTCGCAGTTGTTGATTCCCCTGTCCGACAAGCAGCCCGGAAAGATCAGGGACGCGGGGCTGATCCGGCTTGTGCAGGGTGGTTTCGCCGTGTACAACGCCAAGAGTGACGAAATTCTTCTTCTGCCCTTCGGCACGCTTGCGCTGCGCCGCAGCCTGGGAAAACTTCTCGCGCTCTTTGCAAAGACGGGAGTGCAGCCCACAGCGTGTTTCGGGGCCGGCCCCTTCTCCATCGCGGACCGTTTCGTCAGGGTTTTCGGCGAAGTCGCCCGGGCCTTTCTTGAAGAGCGGGAGGGAAATCTGGTCTTCACGGGATACGGCGAGACCTTCGCCGAGGCCCAGACCTTTGTCCGTGCGCTGGGAGAGGCGGTGCGGGAGGAGCCGGTCTTCGCCGACCTCGGGTGCCGCGTTCTGGAGGAGCGGAGGGACGATGCCTGGAGGCTCTCCATCGCGGTTCCGGCGCAAAAGGAGGCGCGGGAGTCCGCGCCGGGGATTTGCTGCTCCGCCTGCGGCTGGGGCGGCCTGCCCGAGTCCATCGCTCCGGAGGAGGAGGCCTTTTCGGCAAAGAGTGCGCCCGGACACGGGGAGTTGCCCCTGAAAGAGGCGCACACCCCCGGAGCGAACACTATTGCGGAACTGTGCCGTCAACTCGACGTGCCTCCCTCGCGGACGCTCAAGACCATGTGTTATTCCACGGGAATGGGGGAGAACCTTCGGGTCGCCGCGGCTCTCGTTCGGGGGGACATGGCGATCAGCCTGGAAAAGCTCCGGCGAGCCCTCAATGCGTCGGAGATCCGTCGCAGTACCCCGGAGGATCTTGCCCGATGCATCACCGGCGTGGCGGGGTACCTCGGCCCCATCGGACTGGGTGAGGCGGTCACGCTTGTGGCGGATTCCCGCGTGGTGGGGGCCTGTGATCTCGTGGTGGGAGCGAACAAGCCGGACTTCCATCTCACCGGTGCCTGTTGGGGACGGGATTTTTCGGCTCCCTTTGTGGCGGACCTGGTGCGCTTCGAGAAGGATTCCCCCTGTCCTCTGTGCGGAGAGCCGCTCTCCGAGGCGAACTGGCGCGTTCTGGGGCATTTCGACGTCCCTGTCTCCCCCTCGGAAACGGCGCTGACCTGTCGGGACCAGGCGGGAACGCATAGCTTTCCTTTTGCGTGGACGGGGTGCGTCTTCGGCATCTCTCTTCTGTCGGCCCTTGCCGAGCAGGGGGGAGAAAAGTGGCCCGAGGGATACGCGCCCTTCGATGCATGGATCGTGCCCGTGCTCCCCGAGGACCATGAGACCGCCGAGCGCCTTCTGCAGGAGCTGTCCCAGCAGGGGCTGGCTCCGTTGCTCGACGACAGGGAGTGCGACGCGGAAAAAAAGATGGCCGACGCCCGCCTGGCGGGCGTGCCTGCCTTGTATCTGGTGGACACCACCACGTCGGGAAAGCACCTGTTGACCGACGCCTGAGTGGAGGAACGTGTTCCCTCCGGGGTTCGGTGCCGCGAATGCGGCTCGAAACGCCCCGAGGGACTGTGAATTGTGAGGTTGATACGCTATGGATCGCTCGATACGCATGGGAGAAGAGCCCATTCCGCGGCTTCTCCTGCATTTTTCGCTGCCGGCGGTGGCGGGCCTGCTCGCCAACGCTCTGTACAATCTTGTGGACCGCATCTTCGTGGGGCAGACCGTCGGGGCCCTGGGCATCGCGGGCATCGCCGTGGCCTTTCCCTACGTCATTGCAGGCATCGCCTTCTCACTGCTCATCGGCGTGGGCAGTTCCGCCCTGATCTCCATCAGCCTGGGCGAGGGCAAGCCGGACATAGCCTCCCGGGTCCTGGGCAACGGCATGTTCCTCGTTCTCATCCTTGGACTGCCTCTGGTCGTGGCGGGACGGTTTCTCGCGGAGCCCGTGCTCACGCTCTCGGGGGCCACGGAGAACATCATCGGTCCGGGACTGGAATACCTGCGCATCGTCAGTCTCGGTGTGCCGGCGACACTCGCCACGATCGTCCTGTCCCACTGCATTCGTGCCCAGGGATATCCCGCCTACGCCATGATGGTCGCCTTTCTCGGCGCCGGGGCCAACATCGCCCTGGACGCGCTCTTCATCTTCGGCTTCTCCATGGGCATCCAGGGGGCGGCCTGGGCGACGGTGATCTCCCAGTATCTCGCGGCCGTCGCCTCGGTGTGGTTTTTTCTGAGCGGGAGGGGAAGCGTGCGGGTCCACCTGGCGCACCTCGTCCCGGAGCGGGCCACCCTGGTGCGGATTTTTCAGATCGGGATAGCACCCTTTCTCATGGAGCTGAGCTTCACGCTCCTCGTGGGGTGGATCAATCGGCTTCTCCGGGATTACGGGGGCGATCTGTACATCTCCGCCATGGGAATTTTCTTCAGTCTGGATTCGCTGCTTTTCCTTCCCGCCATCGGTATCGGCCAGGGGTTGCAACCCTTGGTGGGATACAACTACGGAGCGGGCAACTATCGCCGGGTGATCGAGACGGTACGCCTCGCTATCGTCGGAACCACGGCCTTTTTCTGTGCGAGCTTCGTGGTCATCATGCTCTTCACCGCTCCGCTGGTGAAACTCTTCAACACGAGCGACCCGGAGCTGCTGGCCATCGCCACACGGGGGCTGCGCCTCTGTTACCTCGGCATGCCCCTTGCGGGGATCGGCGTGATGAGTTCCTTCACCTTCCAGGGACTTGGCAAGGCGCGACAGAGCCTGTTCCTGGGCATCGCCCGTCAGGTCATCTGCTTCGTGCCGCCTCTTCTCATTCTGCCCGGACTGTTCGGGACGGACGGTATCTGGCTCTCCGTTCCGGCGGCCGACGTGGGAAGCGCCATCATCGGCGGACTCTTTCTTTACGTGCAGTTCCGCAGTATGAGACGGGAGAAGATGTCCCCGGTCACTGTCCCCATGTTCCGGCCAGAGTGCACAGAAGAAGGGAAATGCCCGCCAGGACCATGACGAGGAAGAGCAAATTGTGATGGGGGAGCGGAAGGGTCCGCACCGCCCGGCGCAGGATGCCGTGTTTGCAGAAGATGTCGCCGAGGACGAAACAGCCCAGTGCGGCGCCGAAAAGGGTCATGTCGTTCAAGAGTGTGCCCTCCAGAATCATATGGTGTGGGGGGAAATACCGCCGGGCAGGCGCAGAGCGTTCTCTGTTCCGCTCTTCGTCCCGTCCGCCTTGCGGCGTCAGCATAGACCACCGGAATGACGGGGGTGTGACGGTTTCGTTCCGGTGTTCCGACGGGATATTCCACCCTTCCGGGAAGGCGTCCGGCCTGTTTCGGCCGGAGGTGCCTTTTCGGAAGGGGTCATTGTAGCACAGCCGTGCCGAGAGCGTATGCGCCGAAAAGGAGAATCACTGCTCCGGAGAGGTGGTTGATGATCAGGGTCGTTGCGGGAGAGATCGCTCGGCGCAGCAGGGCGACGGAACCGCTTAGGAAAAGCCACCAGGCGAGCGACCCCGAGAAGAACCCCGAGATCATGACCAGCGGGACGTTGCCGCTGGCCCAGCTCGTCTCTCCGGCGAGGCTCGAGAACAGTGCCGTGAAGGAGAGGATGGTCATGGGGTTGGCCAGAGTGAGGAGACACGTGGTGCCCCAGATGCGAAAGACTCCTTCGGGGGCTGCTTGGGAAGCGAATTCCTCGGAGGCGACTTTCCGGGCGCGGAGAATGCCCAGCCCGAGGTAGAGGAGAAAAGCGCCTCCTCCGAAGGCGAGAAGACGCCGATACTCCAGAAGGAACTGCGACGCCGCGGCCAGGCCGTAGGCGGCCACGGCTCCGTAACAGGCGTCCGCCGTGGCTGCGCCGAGCCCGGAGACGAAGCCCGCCGACATGCCGCTTCGGAGCGTTCGCTGGATGCAGAGAAGTCCGATGGGGCCCACCGGAGCGGCGATGGAGAGCCCGAGAAGAAAGGTCTTGAGGAAGAGAGCGGCGCTCATGGCTGCTCCTCCGGAGGAAGCGGCAGAGCGAGGGTCTCCTTGACGCTGGAGAGGACGATGGTGGTCCTGGTGCGGAGGACGCCCCGCAGTGATTTGATGTCCTCGCTGATGAGCCGGTCCAGATGCTCCGTGTCCCTGCAGCGGACTTTCAGCAGAAAATCGAAATCCCCCGCGACGTGATGGCATTCCTGGATCTCCGGTGTGTTCGCCGTCAGATCGAGGAAGAGTGTCCGGTACCTGGGGTGGCGGAGCGTCACTTCGATGAAGGCGGAGAGGGAGAGTCCAAGGGCCTGCGGGGCTACGAGCGCGCTGTAGCCCCGGATGATTCGGGCTTCCTCCAGCTTGCGGACCCGTTCGGCGACGCTGGGGGAAGAGAGCCCCAGAGCGCCCGCGAGGTCGGTCCATTTCTTCCGTCCGTCCTCCAGGAGGGCGGCAATGATCTTGAGATCCGTTCCATCCAGGGAGATCACCTTCTTTGTTGAGGATAATTGCGATATTATCCTTTTTTCAAAAGGAAATCAAGCGTCTTTTCCTTTTTTGAAAAAGGAAATCCTTTTCGGAGTACAATGGAGTCGCCGGATGGTCATGCCCACTGCGGAGGAATCGCCGGAGGAAACGCGAAAAGCCGGCATTGCGCCGGCTTTTCCGAGAGAACATTTCTGGAAGAATCTCCTTTGGGGGGCGCAGGGGGAGCAGGTCTCAGTTCTCGCTTTTCCCTCCGTTCGCCTCTTTCATGCGCTGCAGCACGAGGGGGTAACCGTCGGCGCCGAAGTCGAGGCACTTCTTCACCCGGCTGATCGTGACGGTGCTTGCCCCGGTTTTCTGGGCGATGACGGGATAGGTGTTGCCTTCATTGAGGAGACGAGCCACTTCCAGGCGCTGGGAGAATGCCTGGATCTCCGAGATGGTGGCCACATCGGTAAGGAACTGATAGACCTCTTCCACGTTCTTCAGGGTCAGGATTGCCGTGCAGAGGTTATCGGTGAGCGCGTCTTTCCATTTTGCTGACATAGTTGTCTACCTCCGATTCAACGTAAACGTCAATAGTGCATGCCACAAAAACTCTCTTATGTTACCACATTATGACCGACGGTCAACGGGAAAAAAGTCCCGTTTTGAGAGGTTGCACAACGTTTTCCGCATCGGGTTTTCATGACCTTCGCTGCATCAGTGGGGGAGTTCGAAGGGACGGAAGGGGCCATGACAGTTTCCATGACACTTTCGGAGAAACTCACCGTTCTCGCCGGTGCGGCGAAATACGATGTCTCCTGTTCCTCCAGCGGAAGTTCCAGGAAGAACACGGGGGGGACGGGAAACGCCGGTCCAGCGGGAATCTGCCATAGTTGGACCGAGGATGGTCGCTGCGTTTCGCTCCTCAAGGTGCTCCTCTCCAACGAGTGCGTCTATGACTGTGCCTACTGCGTGAACAGAAGCAGCAACGACGTTCCCCGGAGCCATTTCACTCCCGAGGAAATGGCGGAGCTGACCATGCAGTTCTACAAGAGAAACTACATCGAGGGGCTCTTTCTGAGTTCCGCGGTGCACCGCACTCCGGATTACACCATGGAAATGATGCTCCGCACGATCACGCTTCTCCGGAGGGAACACCGCTTCTCCGGCTACATTCACGCCAAGGTCATTCCCGGTGCCTCTCTCGAACTGGCGAGTCGCTTGGGTGCTCTGGCGGACCGGGTCAGCGTGAACATTGAGCTTCCCTCGGAGGAAAGCCTCCGTTTTCTGGCGCCGCAGAAATCGAAACACTCCGTGCTGGCTCCCATGTCGCATCTCTCTGAATCCATTCGGGAGGCCGCCGCGTCGGGAAAAGGCTCCTCCCGCTCGCTCCTCTTTGCCCCGGCGGGGCAGAGCACCCAACTCATCGTCGGCGCCACCGGCGAGAGCGATTTCCGGATTCTCCGCCTTTCCGAGGGACTTTATCGCCGCTATTCCCTGAAGAGAGTCTATTACTCCGCCTACGTTCCCGTTTCGGACGACCGGCGCCTGCCGGCCCTGGCGGCACCGCCCCTGCTGCGGGAACACCGTCTCTACCAGGCGGACTGGTTGCTGCGCTTCTACGGTTTTCATCCGGAGGAACTGCTCGACGAGGCGAACCCCCAGCTCGACGCCGCGGTGGACCCGAAGGTCGCCTGGGCGCTTCGCAACCTGCACTTGTTTCCTCTGGAGGTGAACACCGCGCCCTACGAGATGCTGCTGCGCGTTCCCGGAATCGGCGTCACCTCGGCGAAGCGCATCCTCACGGCACGCAAGGTGCGCCGCCTTGAGGAGGAACACCTGCGGCGGCTCGGCGTGGTGTTGAAACGGGGCCGATTTTTCCTCCTCTGCAACGGGCGCGCTCTCGCCCAGCCCGTGGGGGATCCGGTTCGGCTGCGGAACCTCCTCTGCGACAGGACGAAGGAGCGCGCCGCGCTCCGGAACGAGATGCGGCGGAGGCAGCTTCTACTTTTCTCTCCTGCGGAGATGCCCGTCTAGGGCGCGATACCTTCGGGAGGAGAAGCGACGTGCGCGTGTATGTGTACGACGGAAGTTTCGAGGGGTTGCTCACGGTGTTTCACGGACTGTTCCGGGACAAGGCAGAGCCTCTGGCCATTCATCGCCGGGGCGTGGCGGCACAGGGGTTTCTTGCCGAGACCGTGGAGGTGGAGGCGGACCCTGCGAAAGCGGACGCTCTCTACGAAGCCATGGAACGGCGCATGACTCCCCGGGCGGTGCGGCTGCTCTATCTGGCGCATCTCTCGGAGGAGCGCGACGGAGAGATGCGCCTCTTCGCGTTCGTCCGCCGGGGCGGGCAGCTCGGGGAGCGTCTTCTGGACGATCTGGGCGACCCCGGGGTTGCTGCGGTGATGCGCATGGCGAACCGGGTGGAGCGGGAACGGGAGCGTTTTCTGGGGCTTGTTCGCTTCCGCGAGGCGGGAACGTTTTTCTACGCGCCCATAGAACCCGCGTGTCGCCTGCTGCCTCTTCTGGGGGATCACTTCGCCCGCCGCTTTCCCTCCATGAAATGGATGATTCACGATGTGGGGAGAAAAGAGGCTCTCGTCTACGACGAGGAGGAGTGGTACCTCACCCCCTGCGACCTTCCCGGCGTGACGGACTTCGGCCCCCGCGAGGCGCACTACCAGCACCTCTGGAGAACGTATTTCGACGTTGCTGCGGTGGAGAACCGAAAGAGCCCGGAGCGCCAGCGAAATCGGATGCCGAAGAAGACCTGGAAATGGCTCGTGGAGATTCCCCGGGGAAAGCGCGAGCCCGGCGTGTGACCTCGCATGAACGGTGCTGCTCTCCGGAGGGCGTTGCAGCGGCGGAGGTCCGCAGCGCAAAACCGTGCGTGCCCGCGCCACCGGTCCGGGTTCGGACGGGAGCGGGAGGTCACACGGAGAAGAAATTCCGCGAAAGCCATTTTTTTGAGGAGCCCTTTTTCGGCATGTCCCTAGCCTGGAAAGGGGCCCCGCAGAGAGGCGAACGTGGCTACGGTTGCGTGCGCGGTGTTTCGGAGGGCGACTCTCCGTTCCCTTAGGGGAGTTCTCTCGTGGTTTGCGCGATGGCCTTCCAGTCGAAACGGTCGATCAGGGGCATTGCCTCATCGCGGCTCATGCCGGTATAGTCGAAGTTGAGGATCTCGTCGGTGTTTTCCCCGGCGAGGGAGACGAGGAGGTTGCCCGAGTTCTCTTTCTTCTGCCAGGTCTGGAAGATGCGGAATCCTCGCATCTCTCCGGACGTGACGGACACTTCGTCGGTTTCGAGCTGCACGTCCTGGTAGGCTCCCGCCACGGCCCCGGTTCCGTATCCCTTGAGTACGGTGACGGTGAAGCTTTTTCCCTCGGCCTGGTAGGTGCGGGAGGCGGTGGTGGCCTTCTGGCCGTTCGCGGACATGCTCATGCCCTGGGGGGCGTCGGCCTCCCAGCCGGGAAGGTCCGGAAAAAGGGGATAGAGTTTTTCGTAGGGTTCCGAGGCCGGAGTGACGGCGGCGAACACGAGGATGGAGAGCAGGACGGACAGAACGGAAAGAAGCGGACGGGGCGGGCGGATGCTCTTCAAGAAGCTCACTCCTTCATCTGATGAATGGACAGGGCTTCCGCAGATTCTAGCAAAAAAGGATTTCTCCGGGTAGATCGGCCCAGGGAGAAAAGGAACCGAGCCGGATCTCCGGGGAGGGAAAACGCGTGAGAAGAAAGACCTGGACGGTTCTCGGACTGCTCTGCATCGCCATCGGCTATGTGTTCTCCGTCTCGCTCATCGTGTCGAACCAGCGCGTGAAGGAGCGGGAGTACACCTTCGAGAAGGTCCGCACCCTCTCCGTCCAGACGGGGGCGGCACTCCGCTGTTACGAGATGCTGGCGGAGCACGTCTGCGAGAGCGACTTGATCCGGAACGCTTCTTTTCTGGAGCTTCTGGAGCGCGTCGGCAAAAGAGGGCCGAACCGCCGGGAACTGTGTCTTGCCTTGGAGCGGACACTGCATATGCTCTTCCGGGAGCTGCAGAAGGAGGGTTTCGACGATCTCCGCTTCTTCGATGCCCTGGGGGAGCCCCTGCTCGCTCTGGGGAGCGGCGTGCCGATGGAGGAGACGACACTCCGGGAGCGAGAGCTTCTACAGAAGCTCCACGTGAACCGGAAGCCCGTGAGCGATTTCCAGCGGACCGGGACGGGCGTGCATTATGTCTTCGCCTTTCCCCTCTTCCGGGGAGCGGATTTCCTCGGAAGCGTCCATTTCGGCCTTTCCCTTCCGGCCATCTCCAGGACCATGCAGGCCATGTTCGGCACGAAGAGCTTTTTCGTGCTCTGGAGAGGTGTCCTGGAAGGCGTGCACCAGAGCGAGGGTGGGCGCTTTCGTGCGGTCGCCTTCTTTCCGGACCTTCTCATCAGCGAGAGTTTCGGAAAGGAATACGCGGATCTCGTCGCCGAGGTGGGATTTCAGGGGGACCGACAGGGACGAGTCCGGGAGCTGGTGAGTGCCGTCGCCCGACGGGAGGCGGACACGCTCTACTGGACTGCGGCGGATCAGGGCTTCAGTCTGACGCTCTACCCGCTGGAGGACAAGGCGAACAACTCCCTGGGGTATCTCATGAGCTACGAGGGAGAGTACCAGTTCAGCGTCATGAGGCAGTATTATCGTCTCCTGCTGGTGTTCATCTCCCTGTTCTTTCTTCTGCTCTTCTTCGCGGCGGTGCTCCTGGCCGCGTCGTCGGGGCGACTCGAGAAAATGGCGACCCGGGATCGGCTCACCGGGGCCTACAACCGGCATTTCTTCGCGGAGGTCGCGGCGAACGAGCTGAAGAAGGCCGCCCGGAACAAGGCGCCCCTCTCCCTGATCATGTTCGACGTGGATCACTTCAAGACCATCAACGACACCTACGGGCACCATCTGGGGGACATGATCCTCAAGAAGATCGTCGCCACGGTTCGGGAGCACATCCGCAGCTATGACGCCTTCGCCCGCTGGGGAGGCGACGAGTTTGTGCTGCTCCTTCCCGACACGCCCGCAGCAAAAGCGAGGGAGCTTGCGGAGCGTCTCCGGAACGCCGTGGCGGAGCAGAAGTATTTCTCCGCCGAGGGGGTCTCCGTGAGCATCGGTGTCTCTCAGATCGAGAACTACGGAGACTCCATCGAGGCTGTCGTCGAGAAGGCGGACCGGAACATGTATACGGCGAAGCAGAGGGGACGCAATCGCGTCGAATGAGATTGCCTTTGTGTTCCCTCCGTTTTCTTTCGCTTTTTCTTCGGAGGGCCGATCTTCTTTGTTCGATCTCTCCGGGTGGAGGGAGTCGCTTTTGCGTGTGCCAAAGTTCGCGGGTAACTCCGAGAGGCACCCTGGCGGAATCTCCGTCCCTCAAGTACAATGATGGGCACTGAAAAGTAGAGGTGACGAGGATTGGAGACCGGCCGCATTCGCAATTTCTGCATCATCGCCCACGTGGACCATGGGAAGTCCACTCTGGCGGACCGTCTGCTCGAACTGACGGCGACCGTGGACATGCGTTTTCTCAAAGCGCAGCACCTGGATACCCTCGAACTCGAACGCGAGCGAGGGATCACCATCAAACTGGTTCCCGTGCGGATGCACTACCGTGACCGCGAGGGATGCGAGTACATCCTCAACCTGATCGACACCCCCGGGCACGTGGATTTTTCCTACGAGGTCTCCCGTTCCCTCGCGGCCTGCGAGGGCGCGCTTCTCGTGGTGGACGCCGCCCAGGGCGTGGAGGCCCAGACCGTGGCCAACGCCTACCTTGCGGTGGAGCAGGATCTGGAGCTGCTCCCCGTGGTGAACAAGATCGATCTCGCCTCGGCCCAGCCCGAGCGGGCACTCAAGGAGCTGGAGGACGTCATCGGCATCGACACGGAAGGGGCGCTGCTCGTCAGCGCCAAGAGCGGCGTCGGCATCGCCGAGGTGCTCGACGCGGTGGTCCGCAGGGTTCCCGCTCCCGAGGGAGACCCGGAGGCACCCCTGCAGGCGCTCATCTTCGACTCCGTGTACGACAACTACCGGGGTGTCATCTGCTACGTCCGGGTGGTGAACGGCAGCATCCGCTCGGGCCAGCAGATCACCTTCATGGCCAACGGCATCTCTGACCAGGTGGAGGAGGTGGGGTTCTTCACTCCCTCCATGCGCGCCTCGGAGGAACTCGGCCCCGGCGAGGTAGGCTACGTGATCGCCAACGTGAAGACTCTTCACGAGGCCCGCGTGGGAGACACCATTACCGACGCGAGGCGCCCTGCGGCGAAACCCCTTCCGGGGTACAAGCGGGTCAAGCCCGTGGTCTTCTGTGGCTTCTATCCCGTGGAACGCGAGGAGTATCCCCAGCTCCGGGACGCCCTGGAGAAACTCCAGCTCAACGATTCCGCCATCGACTTCACTCCCGAGACCTCCGCTGCGCTCGGCTTCGGATTCCGCTGCGGCTTTCTCGGACTCCTGCACATGGACATCGCCAAGGAGCGCCTCCAGCGGGAGTTCAACGTGGATCTCGTCGCCACCACGCCCAACGTGGGCTATCAGGTGGTCCTTACTTCCGGGGAGATCCTGGAGGCCCATCGTCCGTCGGATTTCCCGGACCTGGGCAAGATCGAGGAGATCCGGGAGCCCTACATCAAGCTCTCCATTTTCCTTCCCACGGACTATGTGGGCAAGGTGATGCAGCTCTGCCAGGACAAGCGGGGTGTGTACGGAAGCATGGAGTACATCACCCCCGAGCGGGTGCGTCTTGTCTACGAACTCCCCCTCGCGGAGTTCATCCTCGACTTTCACGACAAGCTCAAGTCTGTCTCCCGGGGATACGCCTCCCTCGACTACGAGCACGTGGGATTCCGGCAGGGAAATCTCGTGAAGGTGGACGTGCTCCTCAACGATGAGCCCGTGGACGCCTTCTCCTTCATCTGCCACCAGGACGCGGCCTACCACAGAGGGCAGGCGGTGGTGCGCAAGCTGAAGGAACTCATCCCTCGGCAGCTCTTCGAGGTGCCGATCCAAGCGGCCGTGGGAAAGAAGGTCATCGTCCGGCAGAACATCAAGCCCCTGCGCAAGGACGTTCTCTCCAAGTGCTACGGTGGTGACATCACCCGAAAGAGGAAGCTTCTGGAAAAACAGAAGGAAGGCAAAAAAAAGATGAAGCAGATCGGGCGGGTCTCCATTCCCCAGGAGGCGTTTCTCGCCTTTCTCAAGGTCAGTGAGGATGCGGAGGAGTAGATCCGCTTTCTGCGATGACGGAGGAAGGGGCGGATGGAACGCCTCTTCCCTCCGGGACGAAGCTCTTCTGCGAAACGCCGCCGCCCTCGCCTCCGATGCTCCGCTCTCCGTCTATGTGCATATTCCCTTCTGCGTTCGCAAGTGTCCCTATTGTGCCTTCACAAGCCTCGTGCCCGCCTCCGGGGGAATCATCGATGCCTATCTGGAGGCGCTCGAAGGCGAACTTGCCCGTTGGACGGAAACGGCCGGAAGGATGTTCTGCGCGGAGACTCTCTACATCGGGGGCGGAACTCCGTCCCTCCTTGCTCCGCGTCAATGGGAGCGCCTGATCGGCATCCTGGAGGGGGGGCTCCGCTTTCTTCCCGGGGCGGAGGTGTCCGTGGAGGCGAATCCGGAGAGCCTCGCCGCAGCGTCGCTCCGGCTCTGGAGGGACTGGAGGATCTCCCGGGTGAGTCTGGGCGTGCAGAGTTTCGACGAGGAAGATCTGGCGTGGCTTCGGCGACCTCATTCGGCGGCCCGGGCGAGAGACGCCCTGTCGGCCTGTCTCGCCGCGGGGTTCCGCACCAGCGTGGACCTCATGTTCGGTCTGCCCTTCCAGACCCTCCACCGATGGCACCGGACCTTGCAGGAGCTTCTCCGCTCTGGGGTACGACATCTCTCCCTGTATCAGCTTTCCCTGGAGAAGGACTCTGTCTGGGGAGTGTGCCCTCCTTCGGAACCCCTTCCCGACGGCTATGCCTTCTACCGGTTCGCCCAGTGGTATCTGCGGCGTAAGGGGTACGGGCAGTATGAGATCGCCAGTTTCGCCGCTTCCGGAGAATGGTGCCGCCACAATCTGGCCTACTGGCGGGGAGGAAATGTACTTGGCCTGGGGGCCGCCGCCTGGGGCTTTCTGGAGGGGATCCGCTACGGCAACGGGAATGACGTGGCGCGCTACGTGGCGGAGGCCCGAAGGAAGGGTGCCGTGTCCGTGGAAGAGCGCCTGGAGGGGAGAAAAAGAGCGGGAGAGGCGGCGGTGCTCGCGCTGCGGACCGCAGGAGGCGTGCGGCTCCGAAGTTTCGCCCGCCGCCATGGCCCGGATGAGGCGGCACGGCTTGTCCGGTGCCTCGAACCCTTCGGAGAACGTTTTCTCCGAAGGGAGTCCGGACGGATCGCCTTTTCTCCCGGGGGAATGCGGGTCGCCAATGCGTTGTGGACGGAGGTCCTCGCCGATGACGAGGAGACGCTTCTCCGGAAGAGGGTTCCTTGTCCGGCCGGTTCTGCCGCCGTTGACGTGACACTTCGAGAAGGGACATGAGAATCGTGCATCGTTTCGAAACGTCAGGAGAAAAATGTGCCGGAGAAAAAATGACGGGGCTTCGGGGAGTGCTGACGGTTCTCCTCGCGGTTCTTCTGCTGTTGCAGGGAGCATGGGCGGAGGCGGAATCGGGAGGTGTCCGGAGGGATGTCTTTGTGCAGGGCATCCTGGAAGCGCGGGGGCTCTTCGCCTCCGGGGAGGCGAAGAGCCCAGCCCAGGCGGTGGCCTTTGCCCGAAACATCGATGCGGTTCCCTACTCGGACCAGCCGCCGGGAGGAGCGGTGACCCGGAGAGAGGCGCTCCGTATGCTCGTGCACAGTCTGGGACTCCGCTTCGAGGCAGGACTTCTGGCGGAGGCGTCGCTTCCCTACGAGGACCTGAAAGGACTCTCCCCGTCCGACCGCGGTGCTGTGGCGGTGGCCCGTCTGATGGTCCCTCCGCTGCTTGAGGGGAACGCGAAGCGGCTTTCTCCGGATCAGAAGATCTCTCCTGCCGAGGCCAAACGCTTTCTGGAAGTTCTTGCCCAGGCGGAAGAGGGTTTTGTGCTGCGGGTCGAACTTGCCCCGACGGAGGGAATGCGGCTGCTTCTGCACCGCGAGGGTGCTCCGGCGCGCTCGCCGCGCTGGAGGACGGTCATCGACGGGTTCGACGGCAAGAACGAGGCGGAGCAGCTACGGAAAACCCTTGTGGGAGCAGGGCCGGAGATGAAGGTGGAGAACCACAACTACGAGTGGCGCCTCCGGTCGGACATGTTGGACTCTTTTCTCGACGCGGAACGCCTCCGGAAGGCCGGGGCGAAGGCGGGAAAGGAGGCGCGGCTCGTTCCCTGCCTGCCGAGCTACGAGAACCTCTCCTCTCCCCGCTTCTGGGTTGCCCTGATCATCGATCCCGGCCTGTTCGGAATACGCCCCCTTCTTCCTCCGGAGGGACTTTCCACGCTCGCTCCGCTCGCCGCCATGACGGGTGGGAACGCAGTGGCCGCCATCAACGGAGGTTTCTTCACCACCACGGGATATGGCCGGGGCTATCCCATCGGCACGCTGCTGGTGGACGGCACGCTGGTGAGCGAACCCATGCGGGGGCGGACCTGTCTCGGGTGGAACCGGGACAATCTGGCCACCTTCGGTCCCACGGACTTCTCCGGGCGCGTGCTCGCCGACGCCTTCGGAGAACGGAAGCTCGCTACGGTGAACCGCTTCACCAAGGGAGACGCGTTGGTGCTGTACACGCCGCATTTCGGGCGGCGGACGCCCTCGTCGGGAGGCGTTCCCGCGGCGGAGGCGGTGATCCGGGACGGGCGATGCTTGGAAGTCCGCCAGGGCAGCGGCGGTGACATCCCCGCAGGGGCCAGGGTGCTTGCGGGGTACGGAGCCCAGGCCCCGACGGTGGCCGCCCTGCGCCCCGGAGACGCGGTGCGCGTGGAGACGACGCTCAACGAAGGTGATCCCCTGTGGGGAAAGATGGACCACATCATCCAGGGAGGGCCGTTTCTTATTTTTGGAGGGGAAATTCAGAACGATCCGGAAAATCTTTCTGACTCCGTGACGCTGCGGCGCCATCCCCGGAGCGTCATCGGCCTCACCGGGAACGGACAGTGGGTTTTCTTCGTGGGGGACGGAAGAAATCCCTTCCACAGCGTGGGATTCACTCTTCGGGAGGTCTCGGAAATCCTCCGGGAGCTGCACGTGGACTACGCGCTGAACCTCGACGGCGGAGGGTCCTCGGAGCTTCTCGTGAAGGGGAAACGTGTTTCCCTACTCTCCGAGGGCAAGCCTCGCCCAGTCAGTTACGGCATTGGCGCGGTGCCGTTCCGACCTTAGGTCGGAACGGCTGCGGGGAGCGCCAGGTCAACGCAATCCGTCAACTCAACCCACGGAAAGGATTTTCCCCGCTTGCCGTAGGGCTTCGACGATGTCGAACATGTTGCTGATCGTCCCGAGCCGGATCTGCTCGGTGATACCGAAGTGCTTTGTGCAGGTGCCGCAGACGAGGATCTGCGTTCCCTTCGCCTGGAGCTCTTCGAGGCTTTCCGAGGTTGAACTCTCTGGAAGGGCGAGCATGACTCCCTCGTTCATCAGAGCGATGGTCTCCGGAAGCGTGGATCCTTGGGACAGTGTCCCGAGAAACGCCTTCATCAGCACGTCTCCAAGCGCTTCATCCCGCTTTCCCAGTGTTTTTGAGGTGAGAAGGACTGCAAGGGAGGCATTGCCGCAGGTGGAGGTATCCGAAAGCTCGGGAAGTACTTCCGTCGCCGTTGCGGGGGGTGTCCCTTCGCCGACGATGCGGAAATCCGTTCCCTCTTCGTGTATCTCTGCCCGATAGCCCGATTTTTCGAGAAACCGGGAGACATTGTTTTTGGCAACGGCGTTGTCCACAAAAATTTCAAGGGATGTGGCACCGGCCGCGATGGCGTTCTTCGTCAGAACCACCGGCTGAGGGCAGGCTTTGCCGCGGGCGTCGATGTGCTGCATGTGTTTCCCATCTCCTTCTTCAATTATGATAGAAAAATCCTGTGTTCCCCCTTGGGGAGTGCTTCAAGCGCGATAAGACAACCCTTCGCCGCTTGCGTTGATGGTTTCCCGGCGACGGCTTCGTGGAGCTTTGGTGTATCATTACCTCTAAAGAAGAGTATAACCGATGAGAGGGTGAGACCGTGAAGGATACACTTCGGGAGTTGCTTCGCGCCATACCCCCCATGGAACGTTTTCTGGAGACGCCCTGGGCAGAAGAGGCCTCCCTTGGTTTGGGCAGGGACAGCATCAAGAGCATCGTCTCCGACGTGATCGGTGAATACCGCAACGCACTCCGAAAGGGTGAGGGAACAGTGCTCTCCGTGGAGGATCTCGAAGCGGAGATGCGGCGGCGATGCCTGGAGAAATGCGCACCGAGCCTTCGCCCTGTGGTGAACGCCACAGGGGTGGTGGTGCACACCAATTTGGGGAGATCCTGTCTGCACGACGAGGCCATCGAGGCGCTGACGGCCGTTGCCCGGAGCTACAGCACCTTGGAATACAATCTCGACGGAGGAAAACGGGGGCACCGGGACTCTCATGTGGAGTGGCTTCTCTGCCAGCTTACCGGTGCCGACGCTGCTCTTGTGGTGAACAACAATGCGGCGGCAGTGCTTCTTTGTCTCGCCGCGCTGGCAAAAGATCGGGAGGTGGTCGTTTCCCGTGGTGAACTTGTGGAAATCGGCGGTTCCTTCCGCATTCCCGACATCATGGCCTTCTCTGGGGCGAAAATGCGGGAGGTGGGCACGACCAACCGCACTCATTTCCGGGATTATGCCGAGGCCGTCTCGGAGGCAACGCGCATGCTCCTTAAGGTACATCCTTCGAACTACCGCATCGTGGGCTTTTCCGCCGAGGTGGGACGGGAGGAACTCGCCACGCTGGCGAGGGAGAAGAAACTCGTTTTTCTGGAGGATCTCGGAAGCGGCGTTTTGGTGGACCTCTCCCCCTTCGGTCTTTCCGGAGAACCCACGGTGCGCCACTGTATTGCCGAAGGCGTGGATCTCGTCACGTTCTCGGGGGATAAACTGCTCGGCGGTCCTCAGATCGGCGCCGTAGTCGGACGGAAACAGCTCGTGGACGAACTTCGCCGCTATCCCCTCGCTCGGGCGCTGCGAGTTGACAAAATGACCCTGGCTGCTCTGGAGGCGACGCTGCGCCTTTACTTGACGGACCGGTGGCGGGAAATTCCCTCCCTGGCCATGCTCTGTGTGGATGGAGACATCTTGCGGGAGCGGGCGGAATGCCTTGCCGCTCGGCTTGGCGAGGCGATTCCGGCGGCTTCCTGCCGTGTACTGTCCGTTGAGGACGCCGTGGGGGGTGGCGCGTTTCCCGCCCGGGGAATTGACGGCTTTGCCGTTGCGGTGAGCCTGCCGGGTTGGAGCGCCGCAGCACTCCAGGCCCGCCTTCGCCTCTGCGTTTACCCTGTCGTGGCAAACGTTCAGAATGAACTCGTCTGCCTGCATCTCCGAACGCTCTCGGGGGAGGATGAGGAGTGCCTCCTCGCTGCGTTCCGGGAAATTACAGGAGGTGGAGAACCATGAACGCCGGTGAGCGGGAAGTTCCCTTCGTTCTAGGGACGGCGGGGCACATCGACCACGGCAAGACCACCCTTGTGAAGGCCCTCACGGGAATCGACTGCGACCGGCTTCAGGAGGAGAAGAAGCGGGGCATCACCATCGAACTTGGATTCGCCCCTCTGCGTCTTCCCGGCGGAGCCGTGGTGAGCATCGTGGATGTGCCGGGGCACGAGCGTTTCATTCGGCAGATGGTGGCGGGCGCTTCTGGCGTGGACGCGGTGCTCTTCGTGGTTGCCGCGGACGAAGGAGTCATGCCCCAGACGCGGGAACACCTGGCGATTCTCTCCCTCCTCGGTGTCCGGGACGGCGTGGTGGCCCTTACGAAGGCCGACCTCGTGGACCCCGAGATGTTGGAACTCGTCCGGGAGGACGTGGCGGAGGCTCTCCGGGGAACGTTTCTGGAGAGCGCACCGGTTTTCGCCGTTTCGGCGCACACCGGCGAGAACCTGGACCTTCTCACCCAGGCCCTGGAATCTCTCGTGGAGCGTGTTCCCCCCAGGGATCGTTCCGGAGGATTCTTTTTGCCCGTGGACAGGGCGTTTCCCATTTCGGGATTCGGAACAGTGGTGACCGGAACGGCCTATACGGGTACGTTGCGCTCGGGGAGTGATGTGGTCCTTCTTCCCTCGGAACGGGCTGGCAAGGTACGCACTCTTCAAGTGCATGGCCGTCTCGTGGAAGAGGCCTGGGCGGGGCAACGGATCGCCGTCAATCTTTCGGGAGTGCCCGTGGATGCGATCAACCGCGGAGACGTGCTTTGCTCGCCCGGCATGTTCGTTCCCACCTCCTGTCTGGACGTGGTCCTCCGGGTGCTTGCTTCCTCAATGGAGCCGGTGAAGCACTGGCAACGGGTCCACCTTCACGTAGGAACCTCGGACACGCTCGCCCGGGTGGCTTTGTTGGATCGGCGCCAGATCGAACCCGGCGAAGAAGCTCCCGCACAGCTCGTCCTCGAAGAGCGCATCGTTGCCTGTTTGCATCAGCGTTTCGTGGTGCGCTTCTACAGTCCTCTCGTGACCATCGCGGGAGGCGAGATCCTCTATCCCTACGGAAACAAACCCCGGGGGCGAAAGGCCAGGGCCGCCGTGGCGGGACGGATCGAAACGCTCCTTGCCGCTCCCGGAGGAAGCACGTTGTTCGCTCTTCTCGCGGACGAGCGAACCCGCATCTCCCTGAAGGAGGCCATGGTCTTGCTCCAGCAGACTGCAGAGGGAGTGCGCGCCCTGGCGCAAGAGCTTGTCCGGGGGAAACGCATCGTCGTTCTGGGGAAGGGCAATGACGAGAGCTATGTCTCTACGGTTCAGCTGAAGAAGATCGAGACGCTTCTCCTTGAGACGCTCGACGAATTCCATGCGACTATGCCCCAATTGCGGGGAATGCCCCTGGAGCAGCTTGTGGCACGCCTTTTCCCCGGCGAGGATGTCCGTTCCGCGAAGGAGATCCTTTCCCTCTTCCTCGAAAATAGCACGATTTTGCTGGAAGAGGGGCGGGTCAGGTCGCCCCGGTTCATCTACAGGGATCCTGAGGAGTTACGGCGGCAATTACGCGATCTCGAAGAACTGTGCGCACGTTCCGGTGTGGTTCAACTCCCGCTTCTGGAGGAAGTGCGCCACGCACTGCATCTCTCCGAGCAGGACCTGCGCATTCTCATGGATGTGGCGCGCCAGGAGGGGCTTGTGGCGGTGATTTCCGAGGGCATGCTTCTTCACCGGGTGGTGGAGGAGCGCCTTCTCGGACTGCTCGGTACGGTGGAATCTGATATCACCGTCGCGTCGGTGCGGGACCTCACCGGAAGCAGTCGGAAATACGTGCTTCCCATTCTCGAACATTTCGACGCCCAGGGGTACACGCGTCGCGTGGGTGACAAACGAATCCTTCGAAAGAAAAATCTCAGGCAAGAAGGCAAAAATAAATAAAAAGAAAATAATAATAAATTTTTTATATATGCCATCTTCGGAAGTGGGCTTTATGCCACGAGGCTGAAACGGGATGGCAAGCCACTGCGCGCTTCCAAAGAAGAGATCGGCGCGGAGCCGGTTTTTCTCAAGTGTAATAAATGACATGCAACTTTGCGTAATCTGGAATTTTATGGTAAAATCGATCCAAATTTCCATTAGGGAGTGAAGCACATGGGCTGCAGCCTTTCGAGCATTCGAGAGCGGATAACTCTGCACAAGGGTTCGCGAGTTCGGTACAAGGCCTCGAAAGGACGCCGCAAAGTGGAGGAGCGCCAGGGAGTCATCATCGAAACCTATCCCAAGCTGTTTACCATGTTTGTGGAGTCCCAGAACAGTACGGTTTCCTTCAGTTACGTCGAACTTTTGACGCACGAGGTGGAACTGGAGATTCTCCCCCAGCACGAGAAGATCGTCTGATTTGTTCTGGAGGGAATGAGGAGTGTGGGCAAAAACCCGACTTTGTCTTCGGGGTTTTCTTTGTCTCTGAAACCCTGAAAGGGTTTTTTGTGCTTTTTTGTAACGACAGCGTTTTTCCGACCCGACGCCTCGGCGTCGGGTTCGTCGTATGAAAAGTGTCCGCATCCGCGTCCCCTTTCGGCGTTTTTTCAGCGATGCGGGGAACGAAGGAGAACGATCATGCAGGAACAACTTTTCTCTTACGGAAAGATAAATTTTACGCTGCGTGTCACCGGAAAAAGAGGGGATGGATATCATTTTCTTGTAACCTCTTTTTTTCGAATCGGACCGCTTGAAACCTTGACAATTCGAGAAATAAAGCATCATAATGTCCAGAGCCCGGATGTCCTTCGCGTGCACAATGCGGTTGTGGCGGAAGAGAACATTCTTTTTCGGGTTCTTCGGGAGGCGAGGCAAGAAATACCTGATCTTCCGGCCCTGGAAATGGACCTCTGGAAGCAGGTTCCTCCCGGAAGTGGCCTCGGAACGGGCAGCGGCAATGCGGTGGCGCTGGTGCGCTGGCTCCGGGATCGCAAGGGCGTCACTTTCGGCGGTTCACTGGCCCGGATAGGGGCGGATGTTCCCTTTTTGGCAGGGGATGCGCGGTGCGCCCGTGGAGAGGGCGTGGGAGAGGTCTTGATCCCGCTTCCGAACCTTTCGGAATGTGCTGTCGTTCTGCTTCTTCCCCGATGGCGTTGCGACACGAGGGACATGTTCCGGGAGCTGGATGTGCTCTGCGAGATTCCTTCAGCGGAGGGCGCGTGGTTTGACGAGGGAGTGGCCCGGCAGGAGCTCGATCTTCTTTGCGGGCGCCTCCGGAATCATGAGAGAGTGGGATTGCTGCCAAACGATTTTCTTGCTCCGCTGCGGAGGCGGCACCCCGAGTACGAACGCTTTTTTGCCGTCGCGGAAGCAACGGGCTCCTTTGCCTGGGGCGTCAGCGGCAGCGGCAGTACGGCCTTCGCTCTCTTTCCGGCGAGGGAGGCGACGAAGGGTTTGTGTGCTCGTGCCGGAGAGTGGGCATGGGTGCATACCTTGATCGTATTGGAGGAATGAGAGACATGAGAGGGCAACGCACGGAGCGCCTCGTCCGTATTGCCTCCCGCTTTTTGTTTTCCCCGTCCCGCCAACTGTCGCTCACGAAAGTTGCTACGGATTTCGACGTGTCGAAAACCGTCGTCAGCGACGACGTGGCGATCATCGATGCGGCTTTTCGTCAGGAGGGGCTCGGACGCATGATGGTGGATCGCGGCAGGAACGGAGGTGCTGCCTTCGTGCCCGAGATGAGCGAGGAACGACGCAAAACCTTCCTCGAAGAGCTGGCGGTCATTCTCTCCGGTAAGGACCGGTTGCTTCCCGGAGGACTAATCTACTACAGTGACCTGATCTTTCATCCTTTCTACGCGTTGAACCTGGGATATATCATGGCCGGAAGTTTTCAGGGAACGAAGGTGGATGTGGTCATGACCTCCGAGGTCAAAGGGATTCCCCTGGCCATGTTCACGGCCTATGCCCTGGGGGTTCCACTGGCAGTGTGTCGCTTCCGCAACAGGGCGAGCGACGGGCCCGCCGTGGCGGTGCACTATCCCACTGCAGGAGGAGATGTGCGGACCATGTATATGGGAATGCGCCATCTCGAACGCGATTCCCGGGTGCTCATCGTGGACGATTTCATGCGTGGAGGAAGCACTGCTGCGGGAATGCTCCAGGTTGCCCAAGAATTCGGAGCGAAGGTCACGGGGATGGGCGTGTTCCTGGTCTCTGCGGAACCTCAAAAGAAAGCTGTTCCGGAATACACGGCGTTGCTTCGCCTCTCCAACGTGGAGGGCGTGGCAAGGGTTGACGTGGCATCCCGCTGAATCGCTCTACAGCGCGTCCGGATCCGGTTTGACGCGAATCATGACCTGCGCTACAATCGTCCCGCGGAAGGAGGTGACCATGATCATGGTCGTAACGCTTGATGCGGACGAATGCATCGGATGTGGCGTGTGCTCTCAGATCTGCCCGGACGTGTTTGAACTGAATGAGGACGCGGGAAAGGCGAGAGTCATTCGTCCCGAAGGTGCGGAGTGTGCCACCGAAGCTGTAGACAGTTGCCCTGTCGGGTGTATCCATATAGAGCAGAAGTGACGGATCGACGGCTTTTCTGGCTCCCCTGGGGAAAGCCGCTTTCTGTGCGCCCTTGCGGGCCCATAGCTCAAGTGGTTAGAGCCACCGGCTCATAACCGGAAGGTTCCTGGTTCAAGTCCAGGTGGGCCCACCAGAATCATGAATGCCAAGCCACCGAGCGGTGGCTTTTTTTGTATGACCGGGGAGGTGCCGGGAGACGATGGAGAAGCGGGTGGACGAAATCCTGGAGGAAGTGCATTGGATCGCACCTTTTTCGGGAGCGGAATCCTGGGATAATGTGGGGCTTCTCGTCGGGTCACCTTCCTGGTCCGTGAAACGAATCGCCGTGGCCGTGGATGTCACCGAGGAGATCGTGGAGCGCGCCGCCCAAAAGGGGTGTTCGCTGCTTTTCAGTCATCATCCCCTTTTTCTGCACCCCTTGAAAAACGTGCTCCTCAATACGCGGGAGGGGCGGATCATTGAAAGGAGTCTGGCTCATCGCGTCGCCCTCGTCGCTCTTCATACAAACTGGGATCGCTCCCGCATCGGCGTGAACGTTGCTTTGGCGAGCGCGCTTTCTCTGCGGGATGTGAGGCCCCTCCTGCCGGCAACGGAGGCCGAACTGTGGGGTGATGGGGCCGTCGGTTCCCTTGATGCCGCAGTACCTCTGCGGGATTTTTGCGCGGGGCTCCGGAAAGCGTGGGATATCTCCTGGGTTCAAGCGTACGGAGATCCTCGCCGTGTCGTTTCCAGGGTGGCCCTTCTGGGAGGTTCCGGCGGCGGATTCTGGAAAGCTGCGTGCACATCGGGAGCACACGTGTACGTAACGGGTGATCTCAAGTATCATGATCGTTTGGACGCCCTGTGGCACGGGCTCGATCTCGTCGTGGTCGATCATGGCGAGATGGAGGAATGGTCCATGAAACATCTCGCCATGGCGGTCCGGGAGATGACAGGCCTTGAGACAGAGGTTTTTCCTCTTCCGCGGCGGATGTTTTCCGCGTAAGCGTCATGAGGTGATTCGAAGAGATGTGTGTATCGGAGAACCGCTGTGAATCGGCGGAAAACAAGAGGTGATCGGAAGTGAAGGAACGTGTTTTCAGCGGCATGCGCCCCACGGGAAAACTGCATCTCGGGCATCTGGCAGGAGCGCTGACGAACTGGGTTCGCATGCAGGACGACTATGAGTGTTTCTATTGTATCGTGGACTGGCACGCCCTTATGTCGGACTATGCCGACGTGAGCAGGGTGCGGAGCAACTGCCGGGAGGTTCTTCTCGACTGGCTCGCCTCCGGCCTTGATCCCGAACGGAGCACTATCTTCATTCAATCCCACGTGCCGGAGCACGCGGAACTCCATCTGGCCCTCTCCATGATCACGCCTTTGGGATGGCTTGAACGGTGTCCCACCTACAAGGACCAGATCCTCAATCTCAAAAACAAGGACCTGGGAAACTATGCGTTTCTCGGTTATCCTGTCCTCATGGCCGGAGACATTGTTCTCTACAAGGCGCATAAGGTGCCTGTAGGAGAGGATCAGTCCGCGCATCTGGAGATTACCCGAGAGATCGTGCGACGGTTCAACAATTTCTTCGGCGAGGTTTTCCCCGAGCCGGACATTCTGCTCACACCCTTTCCCAAGGTGCCGGGAACGGATGGAAGAAAGATGAGCAAATCCTACGACAACTCCCTGAACATCTCTGACACTACCGAGGTCATCTGGGAGAAACTTCGGACCATGATGACCGACCCCGCCCGGGAGCGCCGCTCCGATCCGGGAGATCCGGAAAAATGTCCAGTCTGGGATCTGCACAAGGTGTTTACCTCCGATGCGGTCTGCCGCGAGGAGCTTGCCCAGGGATGCCGCACTGCGGGAATCGGCTGCATCGACTGTAAGAAAGTGCTCCGGGACAACGTGAACACTCTGCTCGATCCGATTCGGGAGCGCCGGCATCACTACGAGAACCACGGGGACGAAGTGATGGACATCCTGGCGGAGGGAGCGAAGAAGGCCCGTCTCGTCGCCGCGGCGACGATGAACGAAGTGAAGCAGGCCATGGGGCTTGTCCTGTAGGAACAGGTGCGGCGAGCCTTTTTGGAAATTTCAGTGGTCTCCACTCTCTTGAGCCGAGAACGACGCGACAGGAGTGGATGCCATGTTCTATGAAGTGGTGACGGGTTCGTTCGCCGGACCGCTGGATGTGTTGTGTGCACTTGTAGAATCCCGTTCCATCGAGGTTTCCACCATTCGCGTCTGGGAGGTCATTTCCCTTTATGGGAAGTACCTTTCCGAGACGGAACGTACGACCATCAAGGAATTGGCGGAATTCCTCTCTCTTGCGGCACGCCTTCTGCTCGGGAAGGTGCATGCGCTCCTTCCCGAGCAGAAGGCGGCGGTGCTTCCCGGGGATGAGGACGATGCTCCGGAAGACCTAGTCCGAGCCCTTTCCCGCTACCGTCCCTACCGGAAGGCGGCGGAGGTTTTCGGCGAGCGGTTTCGGGTGCGCAGTGCCTTTTTCTCCCGCCCGGGAGCCGACGAAGGGCCGCCCATCTACGATCTGGGGGATCTCTATGCGCTTTCCCGTCTCTGGTGGCGCCTGCTCGACCGGAAACGGGGCGGTGCTCAGGGGGATGAAGAAGGCTACGAGGATTTTGCCTGGGAAGGCGTCCCCATGGCGGTTCCCGAGGAGACCCAGGTGGAGACGCGCATGCAGGAAATTCGGGATCTTCTCGACGAGCGCGGGGAAGTGACGTTGGAGGAGTTGCTCACCCCTGCACCGACGAAATCGGTGTTGGTGCTTTGTCTGCTTGCACTTCTGGAGCTGAGTCGTCTGGGGGAACTTCGCATGTTTCAGAAAGAACTGTTCGGTCATGTCACCGTCGTCGCTCTGTAGCGGAGGAGAGCCTGTGCAGCCTTTTCTGACAGCCCTGGAACGCACCGTCGAGGCGATTCTCTTTGTCGCCTCCGAACCGGTCTCCACGGCGGAACTCGCGGAGACCACGGGGAGTTCCCCGGCTTCCGTTGAAGCGGCCCTCTCCTCCCTGCGATGCCACTACGAAGCGGAACGACACGGGTTGACCCTTCTGCCTCTGGCCGGAGGATGGCAGATGGTCACCTCTTCCGATCTTGAGGAGGAGCTTCTCCGGTTCCGCGATGTGGCGGGGAGCAACAGGATACGCCTGAGCAAGGCTGCCTTGGAAACATTGGCGGTTATCGCCTACAATCAACCCGTGACGCGTTCGGAGATTGAGGAGATCCGGGGTGTGAGATCGGATCGCGTGGTGGAGACCCTCCTGGGACACGGGCTTGTCCGCGTGGCGGGAAGAAAGAAGGGGACGGGAACCCCGCTTCTCTACCGGACGACGGACCGCTTTATGGAGCTTTTCGGGCTTAATTCCATCGCGGATCTCCCCTCCCGGGAGGAACTCGAGGACGAACTCGCGAATGCCGAAGAAACGACTAATGGCACGTCCGCCTTTTTGGCGGAGAGCGAAGGAGAATGACTCCGTGCATTCTTTCCGTTCGAATGGGACGGCCATGCGGCTGAACAAGTATCTCGCCTCCTGTGCCGTAGGGTCTCGAAGGACCGCGGACGCGCTGATTTTCGCAGGAAGAGTCCGGGTGAACGGAGAGGTGGTGCGGGAACCCGGAAGGAGCGTGCTTCCCGGAACGGATCTCGTTTTGGTGGATGGCGTCGTCGCCTCCCCGACGGAAAAGCTCTACGTGGTTTTTCACAAACCACCTGGCGTGGTCTGCGCCTGTAAGGATCGCTTCGAAAAAACCGTGATGGATCTTTTGCCGCCCTCTCTGGTTGGACAGGGACTTTTTCCGGTGGGGCGGTTGGACAAGGAATCCGAAGGACTGTTGCTTCTCACGAACGACGGCGATTTTGCCCAGGAAATCATGCATCCCTCCTTCGGTGTGATCAAACGCTACCACGTGCGCCTGACCGCGCCGGTGGACGCGAGAACGCTGCAGCAGTGGAGAAAAGGTATCCTCATGGAGGGCAGGGTCGTCGTGCCCGTTCTCGTAGAGCCACTCTGGGGTTCTGAGAAGTCCTTCTGGATTCGGGTCGATCTCCAGGAGGGAAAGAAGCGGGAGATCCGCGTCATGGCCAGAGCCTTGGGATTGCGGATTCGGCGTCTTGTCCGCGTCGCCGTGGGCAAACTCGAACTCGCCGAACTTCAATCGGGGGCATGGCGGCTGTTTACCCGGGAAGAGTTGTGTCGTATGATTGCTCTAGGTGGTAGGATCTAGTTCGAAATGCCTATTCGCCGGGAGGGGAGAGGATGCAGGGACTTGACGAACGAACCCGCGAACTGATTCAGCGCAGGGTCCTGAAACGGGTGAAGGATATCCCCTCGTTGCCCCAGTTTGTGGTGGACACGTTGAAGAAACTCGACGATCCGAAGAGCAGCGCATCGGATGTCGCCGATCGTCTTTCCAAGGACGAGGGACTCGTCATCCGTATCTTGCGGCTTGCCAATTCCGCTTATTATGGATTGCCCCGCCGTATCGTGAGCGTCACCGAAGCGATCGCGCTTCTCGGGTTCAAGACCGTCAAGAGCATCGTGCTCGCCGCGTCGGTCTACAAGTTCATGGACAGTTCCTTCTCCGGCTACGCTTTGGACAGGGGGCTTTTGTGGAAACACTCCCTCAGTGTCGCTTTCGCGGCGAAACACATCGCTAGAAAGTGCAAGGTGGAAGAAGAAGAGGCCTATGTGGCGGGTATGCTGCACGATCTGGGAAAGATCGTGCTCAACGATTTCGTCCGTTTCGGCTACGGGATCATCGTGCGCCTCGTGGAGGAGGAGCAGGTTCCCTTCATGGACGCGGAGCGCCAGGTGCTCGGGTTCGACCATGCTCTCGTGGGCGGGCTCATTCTCGAACAGTGGAACCTTCCGGAGTCGTACATGGCTTCGGCCAGATACCATCACGAGCCGGAAGCGTACGAGGGACAAGAGGGTGTCATCCGTTCCATCGTGGATGTGATCCACGTGGCGAATGCGCTCTGTCTCATGCTCGGCATCGGCGTGGGTGCGGACGGTCTTCAGTATTATCTGTCGGAGAACGCGCTGGAACGTCTCGGTATCTTCGATGTGGAGGGACTCATGTCCGAGATCGTCGATCTGATTTCCCAGGTGGACGAGGAATTTCAGGTAGGAGAGTAGTGACGTCATTCATGGGAATGCTCATTACCATCGACGGACCAGCTGGATCCGGCAAGAGCACCGTATCGAGAAAACTTTCCGAGAAGCTCGGAATTCCCTTTCTCGACACGGGGGCGCTTTATCGTGCCCTCGCGTTTTTTCTGCATCGCAAGAACGTTCCTTCCATGGAGGGGCCTGTCCTCGACGCCGAGCTGGCGGCGGTGACGGTGAAACTGAAGACGAGCGCGGTTTTGGTTAACGGAGAGGATGTGACGCAGTTCATCCGTTCGCCCAGGGTCGATGCGGTCGTCTCGGCTTATGCGGCCCTGCCGTCCCTACGGCGGAAGCTCCTGGACCTGCAGCGCGACCAAGCGGGCGAGCTGGGTCTCATCGCCGACGGAAGAGACATGGGAACGGTGGTCTTTCCCTGGGCGACGCTGAAGATCTTTCTCACCGCCTCCCAGGAGGAGCGGGCATTGCGCCGATGGAAAGAACTTCGGGAACGAGGGGAGTCCTGTACCCTTGAGGAGGTCCTCGAGGAGGTCCGCCGTCGGGACCGGATCGATTCGGAGCGGGAGGTGGCGCCGCTGCGAGCGGCGCCCGATGCGGTGATCCTGGATACGGACGGTCTTTCGATTGAAGAAGTGGTACAGCGCCTCCTCGATATGATCGCCGCACGACGAAACACGTGAGGTCCTCTCCATGAAAACCATCAAGTATTTTCTCGTTCGTTTTTTCTGCAAGCTCTATCTTCTCCTGTATCATCGGTGCAGTGTTTCGGGTCTCGAGGGTGTGCCGCAGAGGCGACCTCTCATCATCGCTTCGAATCACTGCAGTCATCTCGATCCGATCGCCGTCGGCGTTTCCTATCCGGAAAGGCTCCGGTTTCTCGCGAAGGAGGAACTTTTTCGGGTTCCCTTCATCGGTTTCGTCGTCTCCGCCGTGGGAGCGGTTCCGGTGGCGAGGGAGGACAGCCAGCGTGCGGGGGTCGTGTTGAAAATTCTTCTGGAGCTTCTCGAGGCCGGAGAAAGTGTGGTCCTCTTTCCCGAAGGCCACCGTTCCAAGGATGGTCGGCTGCAGAAATTGGAGGGCGGTGTGGCATTGCTTGCGAGCAGGACCATGACGCCGGTGCTTCCCGTCTTCGTGGACGGGGGATTTCATGCTATGCCCCCCGGAGCGGGATTCCCCAGACCGGGCAAGCTCAGGGTCGTGTACGGAGAGACGATCTATCCCGATCAGGCGCCGGAGGGGTGTTCCGAGAAGGAGCGGCGTCAGTGGATACTGGAGGAGCTCGAGCGGCGCCTGCGCTCCATGGAGGCGGATTCCCGTGCCGGAGGATAGTTCCCTCTCCAAGCGGAGAGCGCTCACAGTCTTTCTCGAACGCCCCGGAGAAGAAGATCTGCGAGTGCTTCTCGAAAAAGAACTCCAACTTCTCCTGGAAAATGTGGGAATCAGCGTGGTGGGAACGGTGGTCCAGAGGCGAGCGGCTCCCGATCCCGCCTTTTTTATCGGTCAGGGGAAAGCGGAGGAGGCGGCACTGATGGCGCGCTCTCTTGATGCGGGTGTCCTCGTCTTCGACGATGCTCTCACGCCCGGTCAGGTGCTCAACCTGAAGAAGCGAACCGGTCTGGAGATCCAGGACCGTCCCGGCGTCATCGTCACGATCTTTCAGGCCAGGGCGCACACCGCGGAGGCGAAACTTCAGGTGGAACTCGCCCGGTGCCGTTACGAGGTTCCCCTTCTGAAGGGGCTTGGACAGCAGATGTCCCGGACGGGTGGAGGCATCGGGACCAGGGGTCCCGGAGAGACGGAATTCGAGCGGCATCGACGCAAACTGGAGAGGCGCATTCGGGATATCGACAAAAAACTCCAAGTGGTGCGGCAGCGCCGGGAATATCAGCGGAAACGACGTTCCCGCTCCGGATTTCCCACAGTCGCCCTTGTGGGATACACGAACAGTGGAAAGTCTACCTTGTTACGAACTCTTTCTGGAGATGGTTCCATTCTCGCTCGGGATCAGCTTTTTTCCACCCTGGACACGGCGGTGCGTCGCGTGACGCTCCCCGGAGGGCGGGAAATCCTGATGGCAGATACGGTGGGATTCATTCGGAAGCTGCCACCGGCGTTGGTGGCAGCGTTTCGTGCGACCCTCGAAGAAGTTGCATCGGCGGATCTTGTGCTGCTCGTACTGGAGGTGGCTTCCCCGGACGTGACGGAGACGCTCCAGACGGTACAGCAGATGCTCTTCGACATCGGCGCTGGAACGGTGCCCAGAATACTGGTGCTCAACAAGGTCGACCTCGTCGATTCCGTGTTTTTGGAAAGAATTCAGGAGAGGCTTGTCGGAGCAGGAGAGACGGTGGTTTCCGTGAGCGCTCTCCGGGGAGACGGTCTCGACGTTCTTCTCCGAAGGATTGCTGCACGTTTGAACGAGAAGCCCTGGGAGGAGAGTGTGTAGTGTGCTGCGCAGCATGACAGGATTCGGGCGTGCCCAATGCGAGGGGGAATGGGGATCCCTTGCCGTCGAAATATCCAGCGTCAATCATCGGTTCCAGGAAGTGAGCGTTCGCCTTCCCCGGGAAGTGGCGCATGCCGAACATGCGCTGCAACAAAGGGTACGTCAGGCGTTCCGCCGGGGGAAAGCCCAGCTTCGCGTGGAGCTTCGCCTCGCCTTGACCGCAAAGAGCGCCCTCGTCAACGAGGAGGTTTTCGAAGTCTACGTCCGCAAGATTAATGCTTTGCGCACGTCTCTGGACCTTCCTGGGGAGTTTCGCTGGGAGAGCCTTCTCGCCCTTCCCGGTGTTGTGGGTAGCGCGGTGGATTCTCAGGACACTTCGGACGAGGCCATCCAGGAAGCCCTGCGTTCCACCCTCGACGATGCCCTTGCACAATGGAATGCCATGCGACGAACCGAGGGCGAACACCTCGAGGAGGATGTGAGGGGCCATTTGCGCCTCTTCGAGGAACGGATTGATCTCATCGAGCGACGCTGGCCGGAAATGAGGGACAATGCCTTCCGGTCCATGGTGGAGCGGGTGACGCTCCTTGCGGTGGAGTGTGGTCCTCTTCCCGATCAGGGACGTTTGCTTCAGGAGATGGCTCTTCTCTCCGATCGATGGGACATCGCCGAAGAGATCTCCCGCTCCCGAAGCCACCTCGAAAAATTTCGGCAGATTCTCGATGGCGAGGAGGGGAGCGGCAAGAAGCTCGACTTCCTCCTGCAGGAAATGAACAGAGAGATCAACACCATTGCGTCCAAGGTCGCGGACGCGGAGTTGCGATGGGTTGCGGTCGAGGCGAAGAGTGATCTCGAGCGCCTGAGAGAACAGATTCAGAACGCGGAGTGAGAGACATGGGATATCGTCTGGTTCACATCGGTTTCGGCAATATGGTGGTGGGTGAACGCATTGTCGGCATCATCAGTCCCGCCTCCGCCCCGATCAAGCGTCTAAAAGAGGAAGCGAGAGAAGCGGGCAGGCTCGTTGACGCCACGCAGGGGAGAAAGACCCGGGCGGTCATCGTGACGGACAGCAATCATGTGATCCTGTCCGCGCTTCAGCCAGAAACCCTCTCCCATCGCTTCGAAGTGGGAGGGGACGATGGCGAGGAGGAATAGAGGGATACTTTTCGTCATCTCCGGGCCGAGCGGCGCCGGAAAGGGAACCCTTCGGAAAATCCTTTTCGACCGGGTTCCCGGACTTGCCTATTCCGTCTCCTGCACGACACGACATCCCCGAGAAGGCGAGCGGGACGGCATCGACTACTGGTTCGTCACGGAAGAGGCGTTCAACCGAGCCCGCGATCGCGGAGAATTTCTCGAGTGGGCTTTAGTGCACGACCATCACTACGGAACCCGTGCCGAGGATGTGCGACGCGAGCTGGAGCGTGGTCGCGACGTGGTGCTCGAGATCGACGTTCAGGGGGCGCTTTCCATACGTGACGCCTGTCCGGATGCGGTGCTCATCTTCATCGCTCCCCCCTCTGTGGATGAGCTTTCCGATCGACTCCGGGAGCGGGGTACCGAGACGCCCGAAGACCTTTCCCTTCGCTTGAGAAACGCCATGACGGAGATGGAAATGGCCTCGAAGTACGATCACGTGATTTTGAACGACAATGTCGAACGTGCTGCGGAGGAACTCATTGCTCTCGTGGAGAGTTACAGAAATTCCAAGGAGGTTCAGTCATGATTTTTTGCGATTTGGACGAGCTTTTCAGTAAATTGCCCATCGAGAACAAATACCTGCTCACTCGCGTCCTCGCCCAGCGGGCGAGACAACTCAGCGAGAGCAAGGGACGCAATATTCTGGAGGAGTCAGGAGAGAAGTACATCTCTTCGGCTATACGGGAGCTCGCTGCGGGCTCGCTTGTTCTTTCCTTTTCTCCCGAGGAGGAAAGCGCACCTCGGAGCGCCGACAAGTCGCCGTCCGCCTGAGACGGCACGGGAGCGTTCGACTGCGTGAAGGGGGCGAGGTCGTGACGGCGTGGAAAGAGAAGCGGCGGATTCTTCTCGGGGTGAGCGGGGGCATTTCCGCCTACAAAGTCCCGGATTTCGTTCGTGCCCTGCGGCACGGAGGCAACGAGGTGGACTGTATCCTCACGGAAGCGGCGGAGCGTTTTGTGAGCCCCATGGTGCTCGCCACTCTGTCGGAACGGCGGGTATGGCTCGAGCGCGATTTTTTGAGTGACGACGGGGGGCCGCAAATTCCCCATATCCGCCTTGCCGAACGGGCTGAGGCCTGCGGCGTCGTCCCCTGCACGGCGGATACACTGCGCAAGATAGCCCAGGGAGAGGCGGGAACGCTCCTCGGAGCGACGCTTCTCGCGCTGCGCGCCCCGGTGGTCCTTTTTCCGGCTATGAACGTGCACATGTGGGATCATCCGGCCACACAGGCCTCCGTTACCCGCTGTCGCGAATTGGGATACCGGGTGATCGAGCCGGAGGAGGGGTATTTGGCCTGCGGTTACGAGGGACGTGGACGACTTCCCTCCAAGGAGGTCATCCTGGAGGAGCTGTGGCGTGCGCTCTCTCCCAAGTGCGACCTGGAGGGCGTGCGTGTTCTCGTGACGGCGGGACCAACCCTCGAATTTCTGGATCCCGTCCGTTTCCTCAGCAACCCGAGTTCCGGAAAGATGGGGTATGCCATGGCGCGCACAGCCTGGTATCGTGGCGCGGAAGTCTGTTTGGTGACGGGGCCCGTTCCGCTCGATCCTCCGCCGGGAGTGGAATGCGTTCGCGTCACCTCCGCCCTGGAAATGCACGATGCGGTCTTGCGAAAGCTCGAGTGGGCGACGGTGATCGTGAAGGCCGCGGCGGTGGGAGACTACCGGGCGGCACAGCAGGAGACGCGGAAGATCAAGCGCGAATCGCGGGAGCGCCTCTGCCTGGACCTAGAACAGAACCCGGACATCGCCGCCGCCGTGGGGAGCCGCAAGCGGGCGGACCAGTTTCTGCTGGGGTTCGCCGCGGAGACGGACGACCTCATCGCCCATGCGCAGTCCAAGATGCGCAGAAAAGGGTTGGACATGATCGTCGCCAACCCCGTTTCGGGACAGCGTAACGCCTTCGGCGCGGAGGACAACAGCGTGGTTGTCATCGACAAAAGCGGCGTTGTCGCCGAATTCTCCGGAAACAAGGAATCCGTGGCGGATTCCCTGTGGGACGAGGTCGGAAAACGACTTCGCGGAAAAGGGGCATGACCGCCACCCTTTCCGTCCACGTACCCGGCCCCTGGTGGCATGCGCTTTCCTATCTGCATGAAACGCCCCTCCGGGAGGGGCTGCGCGTTCTTGTCCCCGTAGGACGAGGGAAACGGATCGGCTTCGTCGGAAAAGAGACGTCCGTCTTCGGAGACGGCCCTCTTCCCGGAAAAGTGCGCCTCCGGTCCGTCGAAGCCGTTCTCGATGATGTTCCGTCCCTGGGGTGGGAGCTCTGGCACCTCACCGCATGGATGGGAACGGCCTTTTTTTGCGGTATGCCTCTTGCCCTGTCCGTGGTCTCTCCGGCGTTTCTCATGAAACGAGAGATCTTCTCTTTTCCGGAAATGCCTCTGCCGGAGAATACTCGGACGGGTGGAGAGGAATTCGTCTACCGGGAGAAAAAACGTTTCCGGTTCGAACGCTACATAGAGATTCTGGGCAGAAATCCCGCAGGACCCTCGGGGCTCGCTCTTTTTTCCGAGGAAGGAGAGGCACGAGATTTCTGGACGGCTCTTCCCGAATCGATGCGCGAAAAGGGCGTCCTGTGGCCTTCGTTGGGTGGAAAGCGCCTCGCGGAAACATGGCGGAAGGTCCGGAGCGGCGAGACGACGTTTGTCGTGGGAGCGCGGGGGGCTGTGTTCGCACCCCTTTTCCGGCCGGAGGTCATTCTCGTTGATGAGGAGGCGAGCGGCGGCCACATTGGCCCCGGCACTCCCGCCTTTCATGTCAGGACCGTCGCCTTTCGGCGTGCTCAGCTCTGGAAATCCCTTTTCCTTCTGGGGGGAAGGATGCCTTCGTCCAGAGTGTTTCTTCGCGGAAGGCTCTCTTGTTCCTCCAAACCCGGAAAACGGCTCATTTTCGTGGATGTGGGACGTGCAAAGCGCCATGACGTGACAGGGGTGGAAGGAGGACTCCGTCTCAGCGGAACTCTCGTGCGCAGAACCTTCGAAGCCGTCTCCGCGGGCAAGGTGGTTCTCTGGCTCCTCGACCGGAAGGGATATGCCGGAGAAGTCGTCTGCGACCAATGCGGCCGCTCCTTTCACTGTCCCCGATGCGGTACTGTGTGCAGAGTGGAGGGCGAGAGCCTCCATTGTTCCCTGTGTGGAGAGAAGCAACTCTTTCCTCGGGAATGTCCGGCATGCCGCAACCTTCTCCTGGTGGGGAAACGTCCCGGCCTGGAGGCGTTGTTGCCCATTGCGGAACGACTGTGGAAGGGAGCTTTTCCTGTCCGGCTCTGGCACAGCGGGCTTTCGGGAGAGAAGCGCCACTTGCGCGCTCTTCTGGAGGAAATGCGCCGCGGGGGACTCGTGGTGGGCACTCGCTATGCGCTGCAGCTTTGCGATGCACTCCCAGTCGGGTGCGTTTCCTGGATAGACGCGGACGGAGAGGCGCGTCGTCCCTTTTATGATGCGCGCTTCCAGGCCTTCAAGATGGTTTGGGAGTCCTGCTGGAGAGGAGAAGGAGCGGAGCACCGTCTCGTTGTCGTCCAGAGCAGGAACGTTTCCCTTCCATGGCTGGGGGCTCTGAAGGTCGGCTGGGATGTCTTCTGGAGACGGGAGCTTCAGGAACGAAAGGATTTAAACCTTCCCCCGTGGACAACCTTGCTCTGTCTCGAGCTGCCCGAGACGATGGAGAAGGAGCGCCTGGTGGATCGATTGGAGGCCGAAGGGTTTGCCCCTCTCGACCCGGATCCATCGGGGCGGATGGTGTGGCTTCGCGTGCAGGAAGGACATCGCCTCTTTCGCGCCCTCTTTCCGCTCTTCCACCTTCAGTCGCGTCAAGGCGACTTTCCGAGAATCACCCTGTGGCGTGAATGAACGTACCGATATGCCGAAAAGGCAACAGAAAACGTAGAAACGAGAGGTAGGAAAACACATGGCTGTCGTAACTGTCGTAGGGCGCCCGAACGTAGGGAAATCATCGCTTTTCAACAGGATCGTCGGAAGGCGTGCCGCCATTGTCGACGATCTTCCCGGCGTGACCCGGGACAGACTCTATGGAGAGACCGAGTGGAACGGACGCCGGTTCTACGTGGTCGATACGGGCGGCATCGTCTTCGAGGAGGATCTCCCCTTTGCTCCGGGCGTGTTTGCCCAGGTCCGTTCGGCCATTGAGGAGAGCGATGTCATTCTTTTTGTCATCGATGGCAGGAACGGGCCGAATTCCGTGGACGGGGAGATCGCCTCGCTCCTCCGGAAGAGCCGGGTTCCGATTCTCGTGGTGTGCAACAAAATCGACGACCCCGTTCACGAGAAGGAAATGTACGAAGCCTACGGACTCGGCTTCGAACAAGTTTTCCCCGTCAGCGCCATGCACGGGCGGAATGTCGAGGACCTTCTCGATGCGGTGGTCTCGCTTCTGCCCGAACCGGGAAGCGAGGAGGAGGTCGAGGAACCGGAGATCTCCGTTGCGCTCATAGGGCGTCCGAACGTCGGAAAATCGAGTATCCTCAATGCTTTGCTCGGAGAGGAGCGTTCCCTCGTGAGTCCCATTCCGGGAACGACGAGGGATGCCATTGATTCTCTCGTGGATATCGGTGGTGTCCTCTATCGCTTCATAGACACCGCAGGCTTGCGGCGAAAGAGTCGCGTCGATTCCGACGTGGAATATTACTCGAACCTCCGCAGTTTCGAGGCCATCGACCGGTGCCACGTGGCGGTGCTGGTCATGGAAGGAGGAGAGACGGCGACGGATCAGGACAAACGGCTTGCCGGCCGGGTGCTGGACCGAGGCAAAGGGCTCGTTCTCGTGGTGAACAAATGGGATCTGGCGCCGAAACGGGAAGCTCTGGGAGACGAAATGCGCAAATTTCTGAAAAACGAATTTACCTTTGCGGCGCATGCACCCACGGTGTTTGTCTCCGCGAAGACCGGAAGGAACCTCCACAAGATTCCGGAGCACGTAGCGGTCGTGCACGCAAACCGGCGTCGCCGCATTTCCACATCCGAGCTGAACCGACTTCTTCGGGACCTGATGGCGTTCGAACGCCTTCCCAGCGACGGGTCTGGGCGATTTCTCAAGATCTATTACTGTGCCCAGGTACGGACAGCACCGCCTACCTTCGCCTTTTTCGTCAACGATCCGAATATCGTCACCCAGCAATTTCACCGGCACGTGGAGAAACAGTTGCGCCAGCTTGCCTGCTTCGATGGCGTTCCTCTTCGAATTCACTGGCGAAAAAGCGAGAGAAAGGAATAATAACCTCTTGACCATCAGCAAAGAAGCTGGTAATAATAGGCGGGAACAGGAGCCGTTGCGGTGTTCGCAAAGGTTCCTGTCAATTTGTACAGGAGGTGTTGCGCGGTGACGAAGAATGACCTGGTGCAGGAGGTTGCCAAAGCGACGAATGTGAGCAAGAAAGCGGCAGCCGAAGCGGTGGAGGCGGTCTTCAAGGCCGTTCAGGGCGCTCTCGCGAAGGGCGACAAGGTGCAGCTCGTGGGCTTTGGAACCTTCGAGGTTCGTCACCGTGCCCCGAGACAGGGAAGAAATCCCCAGGATCCCAAGAAGGTCATCAAGATTCCCGCGAAGAACGTTCCCGCATTCCGTCCCGGGAAGGCCTTGAAAGACGCGGTGGATGCCAAGGCCGCGAAGGCTGCGAAGAAGAAATAGTCCTTTTTCGCCTTTCTTATCCGGCTGTGCGCGCATACTGTCCGTGACGGCAGGTTCGCCTGCCGTTTTTTATTTTATGGAATCTCTGAATAAGGCTGCGTCAGCCCCGCAGAGCGCCTCGCAGAGCCTGATGCGACCCGAGTCAAGGAAAAACCAAAGGTCTTTATTCAGAGTTTTCTCAGAGCTTCCTTACATGGCGAGATGCCTTTTCTTAAGGTCGTTGTGCAAAGCCAGCCACTGGCCGGTTTCCAATTCCTCCGCTCTTGCGGTGGGGGCTATCGCCAGGGACGAGAGGCGCTCCTCGGCGTGTGCGCGGTCCTTGCCGGCAATGCCAAGGAGCGTGGTGCGCAACATTTTCCTCCGTTGGGCAAAGGCGTTGCGAAGAAGGGACCTCCAGAGGGAATCGCCGGGAAGCCATGCGTACTCTTTTTCCAGAACGATCCGGACCAGGCTGGAGTCCACCGAGGGACGCGGAAAGAATGCCGTAGGAGGGATGTTCCGAAGGAGTGCCACATGTCCCATAGCTTCGAGCGTGATACCGAGGGGTGTCCGTGCCTTTGTGCCCGGAGAGGCGACGAGGCGTTCCGCCGCTTCTTTCTGGACCATGAGGAGCAGTGTCCGCAATCCACGTCCGCTCAGGCACTCGAGGAGTGTCCAGAGAAGGGGTGTCGTGATGTAGTAGGGGACGTTGGCGATGACCTTGTTTGGTCCTTCGGGCAGCTCTCCGTAGGGAAAGCGGAGAGCGTCGCCCCAGTGGAGACGGAGCCTGGGGTGGCGCTGCGCCAGGGGTTCCAGATAGGGGGCCAGCCTCCGGTCCAGTTCGATGGCAATGACCTCCCGACATGGTCCGGCGAGCAGTTCTTCCGTGAGCACTCCCATCCCGGGACCGATTTCCAGAACGAGATCCTCCGGGGCAAGCTGTGCTTCCTCGGCGAGAATGCGGAGGATATTCCGGTCCTTGAGGAAATTCTGGCCTATGTCCGTATTCGGAACGAAAGACGAAACTCTCTTTCCTTTGCCTTTCACGAGCACATTTCCACCTTCCCCGTCACTCCTCCGGAAATGGGAGACTTTTGTCCCGCCATTCCGCTTCCATACGGAAAGAAAAAGGGGGAACCTTTCGGCTCCCCCTTTCTTTTCAGTGGTCGGGATGAGAGGATTTGAACCTCCGACACCCTGCACCCCATGCAGGTGCGCTAGCCAGGCTGCGCTACATCCCGAAACGCGAGCTATTCTAGCGCACGAATCCAGTTCGGTCAAGCCACCGAATTGCCTCTTGCGGTGGGACAGGGATGATAAGGTCATCCCTGAAACAGGATACGGGTGAAGTTCCCCGTGGTCTTCGGAGGATGCAACGACATGTCCGTGTGGTTTCCTGAAAAAAGCCGGGTATAATGTGAGCGGCTCCGGAATGGGGAGGTGGCGTCGTGGGTTTCTATCTGAGTGGTTTTTATCGTATGCTTTCGGAGCAGCCGTATTTCGATTGGCCCGAAAAGCTTCAAGGGCGTCTGCCCTGGGTCGAGATCGGATTCGGCAACGGCGAATTTCTCGAACACCTTGCCGGGGCGTGTCCGCACCAGCCGATGGTGGGCATGGAAGTGTCCTTGACATGCCTTGACAAGGCCGCAAGGCGTCTCCATCGCCTGGGAGCGGAAAATGTCCGGCTTCTGTTGGGAGACGCACGTTTCCTGTTACGGGAATGCTTCGAGGACAATGGAGTAGAAAGGGTTTTCATGAATTTCCCCTGCCCCTGGCCGAAAAGTCGGCACGCTCGGAGGCGCGTCACATCCAAGAGGTTCGCCGATGCGCTTGCGGCTGTCCTTTGCGTAGGAGGAACGTTCCATCTCGTCACGGACGAGGCATGGTATGCCCGGGAGGCCATGGCTTTCCTCGGAGAACATCCGGCCCTGTGTGGCCGACTTGAGGACGCTGAAGCGTCCGATCGGCCCGTGGCGACCAAATACGAAAGAAAGTGGCGGGCCCTGGGCAAGGACATTCTGTCCGTGGTGGTGGAGAAAACCGCTCCCTGGAGAGGGGAGCGTCTCGTGGAGGAGGGGAGAGCGCTGCACGTCGAAGTTGTGTTCGAAGGCGATCTTTGGCAATGTCTCCGTGCGCTCGAAGGGAGGGAGGGGCACCAAAACGAAGCTCATTGGATCTTTAGGGAAGTTTTTCTGGGAAACGATAGCAGTGTGCTGGTGCAGGTCATCGCCAATGACGACGGATTTGAACAGCGGTTTTTCCTTCGCGCCGTCCGTCGAAACGACCGTGTTCTCATGAAGATCGACGACACGGCGACGCCCTTCAGAACGCCCGCAGTCCGCTTTTCCCTCGAAGAGGCGGCGAGATTTCTGACGAAGAATCTCCCTTGACACGATCGGGAAAGGGGACTGGACCGGTGAAGGAGGTCAGGCCTACGTCGGGGAAAGTCCTGCAGGCGCTGTTCAACATTCTCGGAGATAAAGTCTCGGCAGGAGGCTTCCTCGACCTCTTTGCCGGTACGGGACAGATTGCTCTCGAAGCCTGGCGGCGTGGAGCCCGTCCCGTCGTGGCCGTGGAGGTGCTCAGGAACCGATGCGAACGTCTCCGGGAAAACCTGGGAGGCGAAACGGAACTGGGAGTTCTTTGCATGGACGTTCGGAGAGCACTTGTTTTCCTTGCGAAAAGGAAGAGTCTCTTCGCCGTTGTTTTCGCCGATCCGCCCTACGGAAACGGATGGATGCCCGTCCTTTTCGAGCTCCAGGCACAGATCACGAAACTGCTCCTTCCCGGTGGATTGTTCGTGGTGGAGCATTCGGCGAGAGAACCTTATCCTGAAACTTCCCCCGGGTGGAGCGCGGAAAGTCGCACCTACGGCGAGACCGTGCTCACCTTTCTGCGGCGGGACGAGTCGGAAACGAGTTGAGAGACGATGAGAAAAGCCGTGTATCCGGGATCCTTCGATCCCATCACGAACGGGCATGTGTACATTGCCGAGAGGTCCGCTGCGTTGTTCGACGAGTTGGTGGTGGCGGTTCTCTTTAACACTCAGAAACAAGGAACGTTCAACATCGAGGAACGGAAAGCCATGGCGAGGGAAGCCCTGATCCATATCCCGAACGTGCACGTCTCTTCCTTTGAGGGATTGCTCGTGGATTTCATGCGCCAGGAGCGGAGTCGAATCATCATCCGGGGGCTTCGAGCCCTTTCGGATTTCGAATACGAATTTCAACTCGCCCAGATGAACCGCCAGCTTGCTCCGGAGATCGAGACGTTCTTCATCGTCACGGAAGCCCAATATTCCTATCTGTCCAGCCGATCCGTCAAGGAGGTCTTTCATTTTGGGGGGTCGATCCAGGGTATGGTGCCTCCGGGGGTCTACAGGCGCCTTCGCGAGCGTTTTCCTCCGCCCGGGTTGGACATGCGGTAGCGGCGCTCCCACACCGGTCCTCCGACGCTCAGAGGAGGATGGTGCGGGATGTCGCTTCCGTTCTGATTTGTGGATTTGGGATTAGATTTTCCCAAATTTCCGCCGCACGGTGTTCGAAATTCATGATTCTTCGGGCATAGGCCGTGCCGGGAGCGGAAGCTCGCGAGAGCACCGGAAGCGAGGCGGAATCTCGCATACGCCGAAGGAGCGCCCGTCCCGTGCGGTTTGCTCCGAGAACTCTGATGTAGGCGGGGCCGAGGCGTTGTGCCGCCTTGTATTCCCAGTGATCCACCCCCAACAGGATGTGCATGAGGTGTCTTTGAATGCGCCCCCGGGGATAACGCTTGGTGACGCAGGCGTTCACCAGCTCCTCCCAGGACGTGCTGTGTTGTGCCGCGTCGAGGATTCTGTGCTCCAGTCCTTCCCGTAATTCCGCTGAGGAAGCGATTCCTCCCGCTCCGCTCCGGAGAAGGAGGGACCGGAGAATGCGCCAGAGAGCGGTGCGGTCCGCGGTGGTCCGTCCCTCGTCCAGGGACTGCAGCAAAAGGGTCGCGGAGGGTGCGGGCATGGCCCGGCGAAGCGCTTCCCGGTCGTCGCGCCGTGCCATCTCCCGAAGCGCTGTCGCGCTGGCCAGAGCGTCCGGTGTGGGATCGTGGTATCCTTTGCCTTTGCGAAGCACGGGAACGAGGACCAGCCCGTACTGTCCGGAGAGGACGCGACAGGAATAGGCTACGGCGAGGGAATTGTTTGCGCCTCCGAGAAAGCCTTTCCCCTGGGGGAGAAGTGCCTCCACCGCCCTGCTTCGTGCTTCGACGAAGGAATATCCTGCGTCGAGGAAGAACCGCAGCTTCTCCTTGAAGAGCGGGGGTTCCTGAACTAAAATGGCTGCGATAGTATCCAATTCCGAACAGGGATTTTCCATGCCGAAGGACAGATGCGTCACGAGTCCTGTGCGGGCGAGAATGTCCACGCCCGCATTGGCGAAGATTCCGGCGTTCGCGCAGGAAAAAAGGCAAGGCAGCTCGAGAACGAGGTCCGCGCCACAGCTCAGGGCCATGCGTGTGCGTTGCCACTTGTCAAGAAAAGCCGGCTCTCCCCGCTGCACGAAATGAGAGGAAAGAGCTACCACAACTGCATCGGCGGCGCTCATGTCTCTTGCTGTCGTCAAATGATAGGTGTGGCCATTGTGCAACGGATTGTATTCGGCGATAATGCCCACGACGTTCTTTTTCATATCCATTCCCCCCGGAGAAACCATACGTGTCCGGGGTTACTCAGGTCAAGGGAGGTAATCGCGTGAAAGTCCTCGTTTTGAACTGCGGCAGCTCTTCCCTCAAGTACCAGCTCTTTGACATGACTGGTGAGGAGGTTATGGCAAAGGGGCTTGTGGAGCGTATCGGTATCGAGGGTGGACGCATCAAGCATACCAAGACCGGTATGGATTCAGTGGTTTCCGACAGTGATTTCCCGAACCACAAAGTCGCCATTAAGGCGGTTCTCGACTGCCTGCTCCATGGCGAACACGGTTCCCTCCAGAGCCTTGAAGAGCTTCGTGCCGTCGGACATCGGGTCGTTCACGGCGGTGAAAAATTCGCCAAATCCGTGGTCGTCACGGCGGATGTCCTCAGGACCATCGACGAATGCACGCCCTTCGCGCCTCTGCACAACCCCGCGAATCTCCTCGGCATCAAGTCCATGATGGAAATCCTTCCCAAGGTTCCGCAGATCGCCGTTTTCGACACGGCTTTCCATCAGACCATGCCGGAGCGGTCCTTTATCTACGGGGTTCCCTATCACTACTACGAGACGTATCGCGTGCGGCGATTCGGTTTTCACGGAACGAGTCACCTGTACGTGGCGCACCGCGCGGCGGAGATGCTTGGAAAACCTCTCGAAAATCTGAAGATCGTCACTTGCCATCTCGGCAACGGCAGTTCCATCGCCGCCGTGGACGGGGGCAGATCGGTGGACACGACGCTCGGGTTCGGCACCGTCTCGGGGGTGCTCATGGGAACCCGGTGCGGTGACGTTGATCCCGTGGCAGTGCTTCACCTCATGCAGGAAGAAGGACTGGACTCCAAGGCCATGAGTCACGTGCTTCACAAGGATAGCGGTGTGCTGGGAATCTCCGGCATCAGCAGTGACCTCCGTGATGTTGAGGACGCCGCGGCGGGCGGAAACCGCCGGGCGAAACTCGCGCTCGATATCCTCTGCTATGGCGTGAAGAAATATATCGGCGCCTATGCGGCGGCTATGGGAGGACTGGATGCGGTGGTCTTCACCGCCGGAGTCGGGGAGAACTCGGTTCTTGTCCGGGAGATGGTGTGCGAGGGATTGGAATTCCTCGGAGCCCTCTTCGACAAATCCAAGAATGCTGTGCGAGGGAAAGAAGCTTTCATCTGCAAGCCCGATTCCAGGGTGGCGCTTCTCGTCGTTCCCACGAACGAGGAACTTGTCATCGCGAGAGACACCCTGTCGTTGGTTTCCTGAAAAAAGCCGACGTGACATCGGCGAGGTGGTATGCGCGATGATGTGGGAGGCCATGCCGGAATCATGGAATTTTCGTGTTTCCTCAGGGCAAAAGACCCCGGGAGAAGAAAAACACTATTCCTGGGATTTGAGAAACCCCATGGAGATTTTCTATTGGGGGCAGGAATATCGTTTCCCAGAGGGATTTTCCGTGAGGGCGTTGGTCTTCCGGCTGGACGACGCAACGCAAGTGGACCTCCATGTCGAGGGGGCCGCATATGTTCCATGTGCTCGGTGTCTTCGTCTCGTTTCTCTTGCCATAAACGAAAATTTCGTGTATTTTTATAAACTGCGGCCTGAAGGTGATCAAAGCGAAGAAGAGGACGATACGGACCAGGAGCGCTTTGTCATCCTCCGTGAGACGACCGATGTCATTGATATTCGGGAGCAGGTCTGGGAGACACTTCTCGAATCGTTGCCCGCCAAGGCCCTTTGTGACGAAGGATGCCTCGGGATCTGTCCTCGGTGCGGTGCCGACCTGAACGAGAGGTCGTGTGCGTGTGTTCGCGATATGGATCCCCGGCTTGCCGCGTTGTTTCCGTTGCAGGAGAAGAACGAAACCGAAGGAGGAGAACACTGATGGCGGTACCGAAAAGGAGGGTGTCGCACGCGCGCACCCATAACCGGAAGGCCCATTGGCTGGGAGATCTGAGTATGCCCTCCACGGGAACCTGTCCCCATTGCGGGGAGCCCGTGCTGAGCTATCGCGCCTGCCGTGCCTGCGGCCACTACAGAGGACGCAAAGTGGCAGAAGGCAAGGAAGAAGCGTAAGACGCACTTCTTTTTTCTGAGCCCGGAACAGAGAGCGGACGTGATATGGACAGTGCGTCGCTTTTGTTCTCTGTTTCGGGCTGTTTTGTTTTCCCGGAGCTGGTTCGCGAGGTATCTCTGCACTACAAAAGTGATTCTTCCGAAAAACCATTATCCCTCCGAGAAAGAATTCCTTTGGTCCTTTCCCCGGTCTGTCGAGCATCTTTATCGTAAAAAGTGCTCCTCCTGAGAAGAGCTTCTGTGAAACACCTCCGTTCGAAAAACTCCCCGGAAAAATCCTCGTTGCAGCGATGCTCCTTTGCGAAGAGCCTTATGGTTCATGGAGCCACGAAAATGGGTCCAGCGTGTCGGGGCTCCAAGGTATTCCAAGGAAGAATGCGCCACTTTGCTGGAAATCACATTCCCCATCTTGACCAAAAAGCGGGTTCCCCCATATACTTTCTCAGTGGCGGTTACTGTTAATACCTGATGCTAAAAGGAGGGGGTCGCACTGGTTCGGTCGGTGTACCGAAAGCTTCGACATCAGAAGCTTCTCTCCCTTTTGGATTCGGATCCTCTTCGCACCGACGAGGAACTCGCAGGTCTTTTGAGAGCCAGCGTGAGCACGATACGGCTGGACAGAGCCCTGCTCGGCATTCCCGAACTCCGGGAGCGGACGCGACTGATGGCGGAAAAGGCCACCAGTCGTCTCAGATCCCTTCGGTATGATGAGGTCGTGGGTGAACTTGTCGACCTCGAACCCAACGTATGGGGACTTTCCATTCTTCAGACCGATGGGTCCATGGCTTTCCGGCACACTTCCCTCCTGAGTGATCATCATATTTATGCGATGGCAAGTTCCCTGGCCATTGCGGTCATCGGGGCGGACATGGTTATCATGGGTTCCGCCAGGGTCAGGTACAGAGCGCCTGTTTATGTCGGAGACAAACTTGTGGCTCGTGCGAAGGTAGGCACATTCAAGGGGAATAAATTCGTCGTGAGCGTGCGCATTCGTGTCGACGAGGTGGAGAAATTTCTCGGGCGTTTCATTGTTGTGGTCGTTCCCGAGGCGGAGACCACGAAACCCGGTGATTCCCTCTGAAACGCAAACAATGTCGGAGCCTTAGCCGGAGAGAGGTGGAGAGTATGCATCTGGCTCTTGATGTGATGGGGGGAGACCACGCTCCGACGGAAATCTGTCGGGGTGCCGTTCTGGCCTGTCGAGAGTTTCAGGATCTGGAAATCGCCCTCGTCGGGCAGGGGCCTGTGGTGGAAAGAACCCTGGAGGAAATTGGTCACAAGGATGAGAAGAGGCTTCATATCGTTCATGCGGAAGAGACCATCGGCATGGACGAATCTCCCTCGGTGGCAATACGCAAGAAGCGGCAGTCGAGCATGCGGATCGCCATGGAAATGGTGCGTTCCAGGGAGGCGGAGGGATGTGTCTCCGCGGGGAACACCGGAGCCATCGTTGCCGGCGGCGTTCTTGTGGTGGGGCGTATCCCAGGAATCGAACGACCTGCACTTGGCGCACCTCTTCCGGTTCTGAACCGGGTGTCCCTGTTGCTCGACGTGGGAGCCACCGTGCGGTGCAAACCCATACATCTCTATCAATTCGCCGTCATGGGCGAAGTTTACATGCGATGCATCATGGGCGTACAACGTCCTGAAATCGCCCTGCTCTCCAACGGTGAGGAGGAGATCAAGGGAGACGAGGTCGTCATGGAGGCCCGGGAACTCCTGCGGAAGAACTCTTTCCACAGCTTTGTCGGCTACGTGGAGGGAAAAGACGTCCCAAAAGGCGCGGCGGATGTGGTCGTTTGTGACGGGTTCACCGGAAACATTCTTCTCAAGTTTGGCGAAGGAATTGTTCATGGCGTGTACGATCTTCTCCGGGAAGAACTCAGCAGACGTTTGTTGCCCAAGATCGGAATGGTCTTCATGATTCCGATGTTCAAGGATATGTGGCGTCGTTTCGATTACGAACAGTACGGCGGTACTCCGTTGCTCGGGGTGGATGGTGCAGTTGTGAAAGCTCACGGCAGGTCGAAAGCCATGGCGATTTCGAGCGCTCTCCGGGTTGCCAGGGATTTTGCCCAGAGAAAAGGCGTTGCCATGATTCGGGAGGAATTGCTCCAGAGAGGAGATGCTCCATGAGTTTGTTCTCCGGGAAAGCAGTGAGCCTTTGGGGAATCGGCATGCATGTTCCCGAACGCATTCTGACGAATCAGGAACTGGAGCAAATGGTGGACACGTCGAACGAATGGATTCTGGAACGCACAGGAATCCGAGAGCGGCATATCGTCGCTCCGGAGAAACAGACGAGCGATTTGGCTGTCGAGGCAGGCAGAATCGCTCTCGAACGGGCGGGACTCGCTCCGGAAGAGTTGGACATGGTCATTGTGGCCACGAATTCCCCCGACACGATTTTCCCTTGTACCGCCGCGAAGGTTCAGGGGAAGCTTGGAGCGAAAAAGGCGGGCGCTTTCGATGTGCAGTCGGGCTGCACCGGGTGCGTGTACGCCTTGACCGTTGCCGTCTCTGGAATCGCCGCAGGCGTTTGGAGGCATGTTCTGGTCATCGGGGCTGAAGCGCTTTCCCGTCTCATCAACTGGCAGGACAGAAACACCTGCGTTCTTTTCGGGGATGGAGCCGGAGCGTGCGTACTCGGCCCCCGCCGGGAAGGAGACGGCCGATTCATTGCCGCGTCGCTTCGGGCGGACGGAACGAAACATGACCTCATCAGTCTTCCTGCCGGTGGTTCGGAAAGACCCGCCTCGAAGGAGACCCTCGAAGAGGGAGCTCATTTTGTGCATATGAAAGGTAACGAGGTCTTCAAGTTCGTCAACAGGGAATTGCCTCCGTTCCTTCAGTCCTTCTGCGAGAGTTCGGGGGTCGAGCCGGGACACGTGGACTGGTGGATCTTTCACCAGGCGAACTGGCGTATTATGGATGGCATTCTCAGGCGCTTCGGCGTTTCCCCGGAGCGTGCCGTGGTGAATCTGGACCGGTACGGAAACACCTCGGCCGCGTCGGTTTTTCTGGCTCTTTGCGAAGCCCTCGACGACGGTCGGATCCGGAAAGGACAAAAGATGGTCATCAACAGCTTCGGAGCGGGCATGACCTACGGTGCGATTCTCCTTGAAGTGTGAGGTGAAGGGTGATGCGATTCTCCACGAAACTGAACGAGCTGCTTCGTATTGACTATCCCATTCTCCAGGGTGGAATGGCCTGGGTCGCGGATGCTCAGCTTGCGGCTGCGGTGAGCAACGGAGGCGGTCTCGGCATCATTGCCGCGGCGAACGTGCCGCCGGAGATCCTGGACCAGGAACTCGCCAAGGTTCGCACACTCACGGACAAACCCTTCGGACTGAATATCATGCTCCTCTCTCCGACGGCCGAGGACGCACTGCTTCTCGCAGAACGACACAAGGTGCCCGTGGTCACCACCGGAGCAGGCGCTCCCGGGAAAATCATCGATCGCCTGAAACCGTTGGGAACCGTTGTCATTCCCGTGATCGCCTCGGTGGCGCACGCGAAGAGAGTAGTCAAGCAAGGTGCGGACGCGGTGGTCGCGGAAGGCTTGGAATCGGGGGGGCACATCGGCGAAACCTCCACCATGTCCCTGGTGCCGCAGGTGGTGGACGCCGTTTCTGTTCCCGTGATTGCCGCGGGGGGAATCGCGGACGGCCGCGGAATCGTCGCTGCGTTGGCCCTTGGCGCGGAGGGTGTGCAGGTGGGAACTCGATTTGTCTGCGCCGCTGAATGCACGGCTCACCGCAACTACAAGGAGATGATTCTCAAGGCGGGAGACCGGAGCACGACGGTGACAGGGCGTCCCACGGGGCATCCCGTCCGCTGCCTGAAGAACAAACTTTCCCAGGCGTTCGAGGAATTGGAGAGGGCGTCCGCCAGTTTGGAGGAATTTGAGCGTCTTGGGGCGGGACGCCTGCGCAAGGCCGTCGTGGAAGGTGACGTGGAATGGGGATCCGTCATGGCCGGGCAGATCGCGGGTCTGGTGAAAGATGTGAAGCCTGCCGGGCAGATTATTGAAGAAATGTTCGAACAGGCTCGTGAGATTTTGGGGCGTCTGGCTCGCTGATGTTGTGAGGTTTTAAAGGAGAGACGGGAGGTCGATCATGAAATACGCGTTTCTTTTCCCCGGGCAAGGCGCACAGGAGGTCGGCATGGGGAAAACGCTCTTGGAGGAATTCGCCGCGGCACGCCGGGTATTCGAGGTTGTCGATGGAGCCCTGGGTTTTCCTCTGAGCGACATGATCCTCAACGGCCCGGAAAGCGAACTGCAGAAGACGGAGTTTACGCAGCCTGCCATCATGACCGTTGGAATCGCTCTGCATTCCGTTCTCGTCGAGGAATTAGGTGTCACACCGGCTCCGGTCTGCTCTGCGGGACACAGTCTCGGCGAATATACCGCGCACGTCGCCGCGGGAACGCTCACCCTTGAGGATGCGGTGAGGCTCGTGCATCTTCGAGGAAAGCTCATGCAGGAAGCGGTACCTCTCGGTGTGGGTGCCATGGCGGCCATTATGGGCCTTTCTGCGGAGGAAACGGAAGCCGTCTGTCGCGAGGTCTCCGAAGAGGGTCGGATCTGTGAGGCCGCGAACTACAACGCACCGAGCCAGACGGTGATCTCCGGACACCGGGAAGCGGTAGACGAGGCGGTGAAGCGGGCAAAAGAGAGGGGGGCAAAAAAAGCGATTCCTCTCAAAGTGAGTGCTCCGTTCCACTGCTCTTTGATGAAACCTATGGCGCGCATGCTTCAGAGCGCGTTCAAGGAAGTTTCCTGGCATCGTCCTTCCTGTCCCGTTGTGGCTAACGTGAATGCCGAACCTGTGGAGGAGCTGCACGCCATAAGAGATGCTCTGTATCGGCAAACCTTCAACCCCGTGAGATGGGTCGCATCAATTTATACGATGGAACGTCTTGGTGTGGAAACCTTCATTGAATTCGGTCCGGGAAATGTGCTCTCGGGCCTCGTCAAGCGGACCCTTGAAAACGCGGTTACTCTGAATGTGCGGAACTCAGGCGAGTGCCGTGCCCTCGCCGAGCTTCTGAAGGGAGGGCGATGACGTGGGAAAACGGTCGGAATCGTTTTCTTCTGGAGCGTCCCCGAAGGTTGTCCTCGTCACGGGAGGTGCCCGTGGCATAGGCAAGGCGATCTCCCTGGAGATGGCCCGCCGCGGCTTTTCCGTGGCGATCAACTATAATACCTCCGCAGGACCTGCGGAAGAGCTTGTTCGAAACGCCGACGAGGTGGGAGTGCGCATTGCCGCCTACCAGGCAAACGTCACTGACGCGACGCAGGCGAAAAAACTCTTCGCGGAGATCAAGGCCGATCTCGGACCTGTGGACGTCCTCGTGAACAATGCGGGCATCACCAGGGACACGCTTCTTCTGCGCATGAAGGATGAAGACTGGGATGCAGTTCTCGAGACGAACCTTCGCTCCGTCTTTCTGTGTACCCGCGAAGCCCTTCGGGACATGAGCAGAAACCGCTGGGGAAGGATCATCTCCATCAGTTCCGTCATCGGACTTGTCGGCAACATTGGACAGGCGAATTATGCCGCCTCCAAGGCGGCGATCCTGGGGTTTACGAAAAGCGTCGCCCGGGAATACGGGGGAAGAAACATCACGGTGAATGCCGTGGCACCCGGATTTATCGGGACGGATATGACTGCGTCCTTGGGGGAAGATGTCAAGCGGGAAATGCTGCAGCGTATTCCTCTCGGAAGGGCGGGAACGCCGGAGGATGTGGCGAGAGTGGTGGCGTTTCTCGCCTCCGAGGATGCCGCGTACGTTACCGGACAGGTCATCGCCGTTGACGGCGGAATGACTATGTGCTGAGATGGTAAAAAAGGAGGTGAACGAAATGAACATGGAGGAAGTCAGAACCCGTCTCAAGGAAATCGTCGTAGATCGCCTGGACTGCGAAGAAGGGCAGATTACTCCCGAGGCCTCTTTTGTGGAGGATCTTGGAGCGGATTCCCTCGATATTGTCGAACTGATCATGGGTATCGAGGAGGAGTTCGACATCGAAATCCCTGATGAAGATGCAGAAAAGCTCACCAATGTCGGTGAAGCAATGGAGTACATCAAGAACAAGCTAGGAATCGAGGAATAGAGAGCAACAATCCCTCCGAGAGAGCGACACGTCGTGTCGCTCTCTCGGAGGGATTGTGGTGGATGTACGAACATCGGGCATCCTGGAAACAGGAATGCGAAGGAGTGACTCGGATTGAGGAGAGTCGTTGTCACCGGTTTGGGTGTAGTGAGTCCTATCGGACATGGGCGAGAAAACTACTGGCGGGCTCTCTGCGAGGGTAAGAGCGGCGTCGGTCCCATCACGCTGTTCAATGGGGAAAATTTCCCCGTGCGTATCGCGGCGGAGGTCAAGGACTACAATCCCGAGCTCTATATGGAGCGCAAGGAGATCCGGAGAACGGACCGGGTCATTCAGTTCGCTGTCGGAGCGGCGGAAATGGCCGTCAACGACGCACGCCTCGACGTAAAGAGCCTGGATCCTTATAAATTCGGCGTCTATGTGGGAAGTGCCGAGGGTGGCATCACCACTACCAACGAGGGATACAAGGATCTCACTGAAAAAGGTCCTTCCAGGGTGAGTCCCTTTTTCATTCCCATGATGATCAGCAACATGCCCGCAGCATATGTAGCCATCCGCTACGGCGCCAAGGGGCCCAACATCTGTGTCGTCACGGCGTGTGCTACGGCAAACAACACCGTTGCCGAAGCCTACCACGCCATGCGCCGGGGCGAGGCGGACGTCATTCTCGCCGGCGGTGCGGAAGCGGGCATCACACCCATCTGTGTTGCGGGCTTCGCTGCCATTAAGGCTCTCTCCACAAAGAACGACGACCCCGAACATGCATCGAGACCCTTCGATGTGCAGCGGGACGGGTTCGTTCTTGGGGAGGGCGCTGGAATCCTTGTGCTGGAAGAACTCGAACACGCCAAGGCACGGAATGCCACCATCCTGGCAGAGATCGTCGGTGTGGGGGCATCTTGCGACGCCTATCACATCACGGCGCCGAGCCCCGATGGAGAGGGAGCCGTGAGGGCCATGCGGCTCGCTCTCGAAAGCGCCGGATGGTCGCCGGAACAGGTGGATCTCATCAATGCCCACGGCACGTCCACGCCGTTGAACGACAAAACCGAGGCGTTGGCTATCGCCCGAGTTTTCGGGGAGAGGAACGAGAACGTTCTCGTCAACTCCACAAAGTCCATGGTCGGGCACGGTTTGGGTGCTGCGGGGGCACTTGAGGCCATTGCGGGCATCCAGTCCCTCGTTGAGGGGATCGTGCATCCCACGGTCAACCTGGAGAAACAGGATCCGGAGTGTCCCGTTCACGTCGTTGGCAGAAATGCCGTTCGAAAGGACGTGAAGCGCTTCCTCTCCAACAGTTTCGGCTTCGGTGGCCACAACTGCGTGCTTGCCTTCTCACGCTACATGGACTAAAAGCGAATGTACGCCGACGGAACCCGTGACGACTGGTGGTTGAGAGGGCTCGATGCCTTTCAGGACCAGCTTGGCCACCGTTTCCGGAATAGGGAGTTTCTTGTGGAGGCGCTCACGCATGCCTCTTTCGCCCATGAGGCGGGGATGGCTTTCTGGAACGAGCGGCTCGAATACCTTGGGGATGCGGTGCTGGAATTGACCGTTTCCGAAATTCTGTACGACGAGTTCCCCCGGTGGAACGAAGGGGAACTCACGAAGGAGCGTGCTCGGATCGTTTGTGAGAGGACACTCGCCCAGTGGGGGATGAAGATGCGGATTCCTCATCTCCTTCGGCTCGGGAGAGGATTGCAGCGCCAGGGCGGACGGGAGAATCCCTCCATCTGTGCGGATGCTGCGGAGGCGGTCTTCGGCGCCGTCTTCCTTGACGGGAAATACGCGGCGGCACAACAGGTGATCCGGCGTTTTCTTGTTGTTCTGAGGACACTGGAAAGCGAGGAGACCATCGATCCTAAATCGAAACTCCAGCTCCTTTTCGCGGAACGTCGCGTCATGGATCACCGCTACCATCTCCTCGGCATGTCCGGGCCAGAGCACGCTCCTCTTTTCGAGGTGGAAGTGCGTGCTGGAGGGATGTCCTTCGGCAAGGGACAGGGCGCATCAAGAAGGGACGCGGAATGGAACGCTGCGCGGAATACACTGCGGATGCTTCTTCGGCGTTCGCCCCAGGGGCCGTATTCGAGCGTGAAATGAATGAGCGACAAACACCTTGCTCTTGAAAGGGCAAAGAAAAGGACACGGCATATCCGGTCCTTTCCTTTGCCCTTTCGTCGTCCTCGCGTTTTCTCCGGACGATGGATCTTGTCCGTTGCACTCTGCGCCGTATGAGATTCCAAAGGAGGCGATCTTGAAGAAATGGCAGGACAAGCCATGTCTTTGAAAGGAGTACGACCGTGAAAAAGTCCGTTGTGACACGTCGGCTACGTGGATGCGTGGGTACTGTGGTGAGTGTGCTTTTCGCGGCGACACTCCTCTGGGCCGGAGAATTGCCCTGGATGGAGCATCGGGTTCACGCCGGGGAGACTCTGGAGAGTATTGCCGAACAGTACGGTCTGGAAGCGGCGGAACTGCTGGCGGCGAACGACCTGAACGAGACCGTGTCCGCTCTTGGTGAAGGAATGATTCTGCTTGTCCCACGGAATCGCTCCCTGCTTGTGGCAACTCTTGTGGAAGTGCAGCGGAGAAAACTTTTCTCCCAAAAGTTCCCCGGAAACGAGGGAAGCGTAGTAGCGTCAGCAGTGGACGGAGCGCAGGCTTCGACGGTATTTCCCGGTGAAATGGCGGGAAGTGCCGTTGGTGCCGGTATGGATGTGGACGTGGAGGAACCGGTACGAGTAGAATCCGCAGATGAAGAACCGCTCCTCACGTCCAGGAATGATATGTCGGAGTCGTTTTCTTCGCAGGAAGAAACTGCGACAGTGGGCACTCCCCTCGATCAGGGTGTACAATCTCATGGCGCTCGACTGTGGCGGGAGCATGTCGTTGCACGAGGTGAAACGCTCTATGCTCTTTCAAGACGCTATGGCGTTTCGGTGGAAAAGATCGCGTCGCTGAACGCTCTGGTTGCCGAGGTCCCGTTGGCCGTGGGCTTGATCCTGAGAATCCCTCCCGGGGAAGATTCGGCAATTTCGGTGGATTTTCAGAATGCGACAACGTCGTCCTTGGAAACACCCCCGGCGGCGACGGAACTTCCGGTCCCTGAAGCCCCGGAAAAGAGAGAAACCGAAGTCGGCAAGGGAGCGCTCGGTGCGGTTCGCGTGGAGATCTCTTCCGGAATGACAGGCCAGACAAGCGCTTCTACAGTGAAACCACTGTCCTGGCCTGCAAAAGGACGTGTGGTACGCACGTTCGAAGAGGGACTCAAGGAAGCAGGAGCGGAATCCTCCGGTTCGGGCATTGCCATCGCGTTCTCCGAAGGGAACGACGTTTACGCCGCCGCCGAAGGTAAGGTGCTTCAGGCGGGGTGGATGAAGGGGTTCGGCAATACGGTGTTTCTGGCTCATGCGGCTGGATTGACGACGTTTTACGGCAATCTTGAAGTGCTCCACTGCAGGGCGGGTGAGTCCGTGACGAAGGGACAGCGCATCGGAACCGCGGCGCGAGGAGAGGAAACGCAGGAGCGGGTCCTGTTTTTTCATGTTCTGAAAGGCGGAAAATCCGTCGATCCCTTGGCCTATCTTCCGACGATACCATGAGGAGGCGACACGCATGATCGAGTTGCAGACCGAACGCTTGCGTCTGGTGGCTCTCGACGGAGAACATCTCCGGTTGTTACTTGAGAACCCTGAAGACTTCTGTCGCCGTTTGGGCGTCGCGTCGAACCGGGTGGAAACGAACGAGGAACTGCGGTGTGCCCGGGAGAAAATGTATGCCGGAACGAAGCGTTGCCCCGAAGAATATTACTGGTACACGGAATGGCAGATCATCTACAAGGAAGAGAACAGCATAGTGGGGAGCTTCTGTTTTAAGGGGGCTCCGAACGAGTTGGGCGAGGTCGAGGTCGGCTACAGCACAGCGTCCCCATATCGTAGCAAGGGATTCATGACCGAGGCGATGCGAGTTGTAGCGACCTGGGTGTTCAAGAACGCGGGCGTGACGGCACTCATTGCGGAGACGCCGAAGGATAACGTCCCTTCCCACAGGGTGTTGCAGAAGATCGGCATGGAAATCGTCCGGGAAAGCCCCACCTCCTTCTGGTGGCGCCTCCGGCGACGTTCCTGACCTTGCGGTGACGCTTCTTTTCACGGCTTCATGAAAGAGAAACTGCCACCCACCAGAGGAAGCATGATGAAGGCTCTTCGTGCCCTGAAGCTCGCGGAAAAGGGGCACGATCTGCTTGAACAGAAGCGACAGGTTCTCATGATGGAACTCGTCCGCCACATCGATGAGGCCAAGGAACTCCAGAGCAGGGTCGCGGAGGTCTTTGACGGTGCATACAAAGCATTGCAGAAGGCCAACATCACGTTGGGCATTGAGACGGTTGAGGAAATTGCTCTGGCTATTCCCGAGGAGAAGGGATTCATCGTGCGTCTTCGTTCCGTCATGGGAGTGGAAATCCCCGAGATCGATCCGATGGACGGTGCGCCGAGGCCTTGTTACTCCTTTTGGGACACCTCGGCAAGCATGGATCGGGCATTTGTGGAGTTTCGCAAAGTGCTCGCTCTTCTCGCCCGCCTGGCCGAAATAGAGAACGGTGTGTATCGTCTGGCCGTGCAGATCAGAAAGACCCACCGGCGCGTCAACGCGCTGGAAAAAATGGTTATACCCGGATATGGCGAGAGCATCGCGGCCATTTCGAACGCACTCGAAGAAAGTGATCGGGAGGACTTCGTCCGCATGAAAATGGCCAAGCGTTCCGAAAACGCAGGCTAGCGCTGTTCCGGAAGAGAGGTGTTTCGTGAGGGTGTTTTCGTTGTCGTCTTTTCCCATTCGAGGAGGTGGCGCAACGGAATTACCCGGTCCGAACACGAACATCGGGGAGGTGAGTCGATTTTGAGCGCGTTGCAGGAAGTGCTCGCTGTTCTTTTGGGAGCGGAAAGCGAGGCGAACCATCTCATCGAGGAAGGGCGCGACGAAGCGGACCGCATTTCCAAGAGCGTCCGGGAAAAATTTGCCCAGGAACGGGAGCATCGTCTTCGGGCGGCCAGAGAACAAGCTAAGGCCATCGTCGAGTCCGCCCGAAGCAGTGCCGACGTGGAATCCGCGCAGATTCTCTCGATGGCGCAACAAGAGGCGGCGGCATTGACCAGGCGTTTCGAGGAGAACGGCAGAGGTGTTGTCAAAACCCTTGTTGCGGAGATCGCCTCCCAGTATCTGGCGAAGGGAGGGAGGCCGGTTGACGGGTTTTCTTTCCCTGGGAGAGCGGACTGCCGTAGGAGCTAAGGCTCATGTCTTTTTCGGAAGATTGCTGACCGACGAGTCCTATTGGAGACTCCTGCACTGTGATACGGTACGGGAGATTGTAGAGTACCTCAAGTCGCTTCCCGGATTCGCTCCATATCTCCTCTCCGTTTCTCCGGAGATCCACAGGGCGGAGTTGGAGGATGTCCTCGAGATGCTTCCTCTGCGAGAGACTCTGACTTTTTTGGGCTATCTCACGGGGGGACAGCGGGCGTATGTGCGTTGCTGGATTGATCTCTACGAGGCGGATCTGCTCAAGAGAACCATGCGTTCCCTCTTCTCCAGGAAACAGGATCGAGAACAATTACGTCAACGCTTTGCTCTGATTCCGAAGCCGTCCTTCTCGAGTGAGACGCTACTGTCCTCCAGAAGCTACGAGGAATTCCTGGAAGCGCTCTCGGGGAGCGGTTATTACAGAGTATTACGGGAACCTTTGGCCAAACTCTCCGACGAGGGTGGTTCCCTTTTCAGTGCGGAAACTGCGGTGGATCTCCATGTTTTGTCCGCCCTTTTCCGAGCCGCAGGAAAAGTAGACTCCTGCAACGGGGCGGGCATTCTTTCCCTCGTGGGGACCATGGTGGACTTGTTGAATGTGTCGTGGCTTCATCGATCCGCCCGTTTTTTCGACATGCATTTCGAGGAGATGTTGAATCGTCTGCTCCCCGTGCGCTATCGACTCGGCTTGGCTTTTTTGCGAAAACTCTCCCGTGCCGAGAGCCCAGAGGCGTTTTGGGACTTGCTTCGGCACTCCTGTTATGGTGGAGCACTCGGAGAGTCGCTCCCCAAGGAGGATTTTGAACTGGAAACCAGGATAAAGCAACATCTCTGGCGGCAGGCGAGGCAGCTTTTCCGGAGAAGCGGGATCGGCTTTCATTCCCTGGTGGCCTACCTTTTTCTTCGGAGGTACGAGATTCAGGATCTCAAGACGATCATCGAGGACGTACGGTACGACTTCGATAGACGAGAAGCACTGCTCTTCATGGTGCGTCCGATCGTTCCGGGAGGTGAGCGCGCGTGGCGGTGGTGAAGATGCTGGCCCTCACTCTGGCCGGCCCGAAAGAGGAGACGGAAGTTGTCGCCAGACAGATGGTACTTCGGGGTGGTTTTCAACCGATTCCTCTCGATTTGCTCGTGTCCGATCGCAAGATGCGGGCCCGAGTGGGCACGCCCACGGACAATCCCTACGATACGCTGCTGACGAAGGTTGCGTCGGTGTGGCATGCCGCGGGGGAAGCGTTGCCGGAACCTGCGCCTATTCTGTCGGACCGTTCCTTTACCCTGGAAAAGGCTCGCTGCATGGTGGAGACCGCCGTGAGAAAACTCGATCTCTGGGAGCGCAGGAAGCGGGAACTAGCGGAATCAGTGGAGGAGTTGGAAGCCGCAAAGGTACTCCTGGATGCGCTCCATGCGGTGTCGCATTCCCTGGAGGATCTTGCGACGATGCGGCACATGGCGGTTTTTTTTGGAAGGATTTCCGAGGAGAACGGGAAACGTCTTCTGGAAACATCTGAGGATGTCCCGTTCCTACCCGTTCCCCTCAGAGTGCAGGGTGGCGACATGTGGGTTCTCTGTTTCGCTATCCCAGGCTATCGCGACGGGGCGGCAAAACTTCTCGAATCCGTCAATTTCAAGGTTTTCCCCTTGACACAAATGATCGAAAAGCTCCGTTCCGCCGAGGAAAATCGCGTGAACCGGCTCATCGTGAACAGGAGGAAGGCCGTCGAGGGATTGGAGAAAGCCGCACGAAATTTTCTTTTCGATCACCGGCAGGAACTCGTCGCTCTTTTCAATCAGATCTACACAATGCAACGCGTGTACGACCTCTGCAAAGGACGTGGGGAAATCGGGGACATGTACCTCCTCTCGGGATGGATCCCCGAGGACATTCGGGAAGAGGTCCTCTCGGTCATCGCCGCGGAGGCGCCGAAAACGGCGGTCTTCGTGGAGGAGACGACGCACGCGCTCGCCTCTGGTTTCCGTGTACCCACGCTTTTGCGGAATCTTCCCTTTGTGCGCTCTTTCCAGGAGATCGTGGCCATCTATAGTCTTCCCTCCTACGGAGAAATGGATCCATCCTTTCTTGTGGCGCTGAGTTTCTGTGCCATGTTCGGTTTCATGTTTGGAGACGTGGGACATGGCCTGCTCCTGGCCCTGGGTGGACACTTCCTCATGAAGCGGCGTGTGGTGACGAAAGCGATCGGGGCTGTCATCAAAACAGCCGGGGTATCCTCAGTTCTTTTCGGTTTTCTCTACGGCAGCGTTTTCGGCATGGAGGGAATTCTGCCACCGCTCTGGTTTTCTCCGATGGAACACATGGACAGGCTGCTCAAGCTTTCTCTCGGCGCAGGTGTCGGTTTCGTCACCCTCGGAATGCTCCTCAACATGGTGGCCCGCTACCGGGAGGGAGATTTCGGAAGGCTGCTTTTCGACGGTCAGGGCCTTGCCGGACTGGTCTTCTACTGGTCGGCGGCACTCATGGCCTTCAGCGCGTTCTCCGGGACGCCTTTGCCCTTCCCGAAGTGGATCGGAGGAACGCTTCTGCTCATTTTGCTTCTCGTGATCTTCCTGCGGGATGTTCTCGCAAGGACGTTGCTGAGGCGACGGAGTACTGCGGTGGAGGAATCCCCGGTAGTGCATGTCTTCGAGGTGCTTCACGGTCTGCTCTCCTTTTTGAGCAATACCGCATCTTTCGTCCGGCTCGCCGCGTTTGCATTGAATCACGTAGGGCTTTCCCTCGCTGTCTTCATGCTTGCGGACATGGTGCACAACGTTCCGGGGGGGCCGATTCTCAAAGTGCTCCTCCTCGTTCTAGGCAATCTTCTCATCGTCGGTCTCGAGGGACTCATTGTCTTTATCCAGACGCTTCGACTCGAGTACTACGAGTTTTTCAGCAAGTTCTACCGGGGCGGAGGAAGCCCCTTCCGGCCCGTGGGATGGGCGGGAAGAGATCTGTCGCGCTTGAAGGCGAGGTAGGCGGTTTTCCACCCCTCAAAGGATCTGAAATACCTTTTCCTCATCGAGATGAGTTCGAAAGGAGACATGTTTCGTGAACATCATGGGCTTGTTATTGACGGGTTCGGGAATTGCGTTTCTGCTGGTTGTGGGAGGTTTTCTGAGAAAGAGACAGGTTCCCGACTCGAAGCGAATCCTTCTCGGTTGTCTGGCCTTTTCTCTTGCTCTGCTCCTTTCCGGATCCCTCCTCGCGATTGGTGCCGGGGCCGCTACGGAAGCGGGCGCAACCGGCACCGTGCAGGCCGCCTCGGGATGGGCCTTTCTCGGAGCGAGCCTCGCGACGGGAATGGCCTGCATCGGTGCCGGTATCGCCGTTGCGGTGGTGGGAGCGGCTGCCCTCGGTGTCGTGGGGGAGAAACCGGAACTGTTGGGATCGACGCTTATCTACCTCGGCCTCGCCGAAGGGATCGCCATTTACGGAGTCATCGTCTCCCTGTTGATCCTTGGAAAGGTGTAAGGGTTTCATGCGTGCGTTTCTCGTGAGCGACAACCACGATTCGCTGGTGGGGATGCGCATTGCCGGTATTGATGGTGTTCTGGTTCGCAGCGGTGATGAGACGAGGCGAGTCGTACGGGAACTCATCGAGAAGGACAGGGACCTGGGAATTCTCGTTTTCACGGAAAAGGCAGCCGCTGCGGTGCCGGACCTGATGAAACAGCTTCGGGAACATGGAGGTCTTCCCCTGATCGTGGAAATCCCCGATCGCCACGGTTTCGACCGGGGAGCGGATTTCCTGACCCGATATGTCAAGGACGCCATAGGAGTGAGGATGGAATGACCGATCTGCAGGCGGACAAACTTACGGGTCTTCGAGACCACATCGTGGAGAGGGCACATATGGAAAGTCACGCTCTTCTTGAGACCGTGAAGAAGGATATCGCGACATGGTACTCTCGGGAAGCGGAGAAGCTCGACACCGAGGTGGATCTCCTGCTGCGGGACGCACGCTCCCGTGCGGAGGAGATCCGAAGGCGGCAGATCGCCGCTGCGGAGCGCGAGCGGGTTCGGGAGCGCCTGCGGGTTCAGAATCGTCTTCTCCAGGATGCCCAGGGCATGCTTGAGGAGGAGTTGGCCTCCCTGCGGGAGCGGGAGGATTATGACAGCATTCTCCTTGGACTTTTGAAGGAAACACTGGAGCATCTCGGCACCGGGGGTTCCTTCCGTTTCCGCTTGGCTTCAGCGGATGGGGTACACGGGAAAGCCCTGGAGAAGGCCGTTTCAGGCATCGAAGGTGTCACGGTTTCCTTCGATCCAGAACCCGCCCCGATTTCGGGAGGAATTTTCCTGGTTTCCGAGGACGGCAAGGTTCATGTTCTCGCGGACTGGCACGTCAAAGCGCAGGAGATGACCGAGACCCTGGCACAGCGTCTGCTGCCGCTCCTGTAGAAAGGTACCGTGGAGGCCATTATGGAACGTAGGGGATACATCACGTCGGTCAATGGCCCCGTGGTCCGGGGAAGGGGCATGCGCAATTTCGCCATGCGCGAGATGGTTCGCGTCGGAGAGGGTGGATTCATCGGAGAAGTCATCCGCATGGACGATGACGAGGCAGTCATTCAGGTCTACGAGGACACTCAGGGAGTACGCCTGGGGGAACCCGTCACGGGAACGGGGGAATCGCTTTCCGTCTCCCTGGGGCCTGGTTTGATCGGGCAGATTTTCGACGGCATTGCCCGACCGCTCCGCACCCTTCTCGACAGGGAGGGGCTCTATCTCGGCAGAGGACTTTCGATTCCCCAGGTGGATCCGGCGCTTTCCTGGGATTTCGCCCCTCAGGCACGCGTGGGAGACCTCGCGTTTCCAGGCATGCTCCTCGGCGTCATTCAGGAAACTCCTCTCTTCGAGCATCGTGTCATGGTTCCTCCGGGAATCGAAGGGACCTTCTCCTGGATCGCGAAGGAGGGAATGTGCCGCGCCGATGCCGTGGTGGCAAGGGTTAAATCTCCCCTCGGGTGGGAGAGGGATATCCCCCTGCTGCAGCGCTGGGCGGTGCGGACTCCCCGACCCGTGCGTTCCCGACTTTTGCCGCGGGAGCCCCTCGTGACGGGACAGCGCGTCATCGACGGCCTCTTTCCTCTGGCGAAGGGTGGTGTGGCGTGCATTCCCGGCGGATTCGGCACGGGAAAAACGGTGACCCAGCACCAGCTTGCCAAATGGTGTGAGGCGAAAGTCGTGGTCTACATCGGCTGCGGAGAACGGGGCAACGAGATGACCGATGTGCTGGAGGAATTTCCCCGGCTCGAGGACCCGCGGTCCGGAAGACCCCTCATGGAAAGGACGATTCTTATCGCCAACACGTCCAACATGCCCGTTGCGGCTCGGGAAGCCTCTATCTACACGGGGATCACCATGGCGGAGTACTTCCGGGACATGGGGTACGATGTGGCTCTTATGGCGGACTCCACGTCGAGGTGGGCCGAGGCGCTCCGCGAGATTTCAGGAAGATTGGAGGAGATTCCCGCGGAGGAGGGATTTCCCGCATACCTTCCTACCCGACTCGCCGAATTCTACGAGCGGGCGGGAAGTGTCGAAACCATGGGAGGCGAGAAAGGAAGCATTTCCATCATTGGTGCCGTTTCGCCGCCGGGAGGAGATTTCACTGAGCCTGTGACTCGGCACACGAAGCGTTTCATCCGTTGCTTTTGGGCACTCGACAAGCGTCTCGCCAACGCACGCCACTTTCCCGCCATCGGATGGCTCGAATCCTACAGTGAATACGCGGAGGACGTGGAGGAGTGGTTTGCCGTTCATGTGGATTCCAGGTGGGGAGCCTGCCGCGAGGAGGCCCGTAGGCTTCTCGCGGAGGAGGAGAAAATCCAGCAGGTCATTCGCCTTGTCGGAGAGGATGTCCTCCCCGACGATCAGAAGCTTATCGCTTTCACGGCGTTCCTTCTCAAGAACGGGTACCTGCAGCAAAGCGCCTTCGGAACCGATTCCTACTATCCTCCCGAGAACGGCTTTGCACTGCTCGACCTGATTCTTCATTTTCACGAGAAAGCCTCGGAGCTTGTGCAGCGCGGTGTTCCCCTCTCTTTGTTCCGTGATCTCGAAGAAGTGGTGCAGTTGACGCATCTTCGAGAAGTTCCCCTGGAAAAAATCGGGAACTTCGACGAGATCCGAAACAAGCTGGATCGGCAGCTCGAAAAGGTTGGGGCCGAGCGCGTGGCCACCAGTGGAGGCATACCGTCATGGCATTGAGAGAATATATGGGGTTGAAGAAGATTCAGGGGCCCTTTGTGCTCGTCGAAAGTGTGTCCGGAGTGGGGTACGGCGAGCTTGTGAGCATCATCGTTCCCTCCGGCAAGGAGCGATTGGGGCGTGTTGTCCTTCTCGACGAGAGGGCGACCTTGGTTCAGGTCTTTTCCGGTACGGACGAACTCGTCCCCGAATCCACCCGTTCCCGTTTTCTCGGAAAAGGATTGAGTCTCACCCTGGCGCCATCCATTCTCGGGCGCACTTTTTCCGGGCTCGGGGAGCCCCGGGACGACTGTGGTCCCGTCTATGGAGGCGTGTCCAGGGATGTGAACGGCCTTCCGCTGAACCCCATGGCGCGCCGATATCCCAGGGATTTCATCCACACGGGAATCTCCGCCATCGACACGCTGACCACACTGATTCGGGGACAGAAACTTCCCATTTTTTCCGGAAACGGCCTGCCGCACAATCAGCTTGCCGTACAGATCGCCGTGCAATCGCGACTCGTTGGAGCCGAGAACTTCGCCGTCGTGTTCGCGGGGATTGGCATCAAACACGATGACGCCGCTTTTTTTGTCCGTGAACTCGTGGAAAAAGGTAAGACGAACAACCTCGTAATGTTTCTCAATCTCGCCGACGACCCCGTGATCGAGCGGATCGCGACACCACGGATGGCACTTTCCGCGGCGGAATACCTCGCCTTCGACCTGGGCATGCACGTCCTGGTCATTCTCACGGACATGACGAACTACTGCGAGGCTCTGCGCGAGCTGGGCGTGGCCCGAGGGGAGGTCCCGAGCAGGAAGGGCTACCCAGCGTACATGTACAGTGATCTCGCGTCCCTTTACGAACGGGCGGGCGTTCTTCGCGACGCCCAGGGAAGCCTCACGCAGCTCCCCATCCTTTCCATGCCCAATGACGACATCACACACCCCATTCCGGACCTGACGGGATTCATCACCGAGGGGCAGATCGTGCTCTCCCGGGAACTGGATGCACAGTCCGTCTATCCTCCCATCGATGTGCTCACGAGTCTTTCCCGGCTCATGAAGGACGGCATCGGGAAAAACTACACCAGGGACGACCACCCGAACCTGGCAAGCCAGCTTTTCGCTTCCTACAGCCGGGTTCAGGAAGTCCGCGCTCTCGCCGGAGTCGTGGGAGCTGACGAATTGGGGAAGATCGACAAGTCTTACGTGGAGTTCGGCGAGGCTTTCGAGAAACGTTTTCTTGCCCAGGGAAAGGACGAGGACCGCGATATCGGACAATCCTTGGATCTCGCATGGGAGCTTCTGCACGTGTTGCCCCGGTCGGAGCTGACCAGAGTTTCCCTCGAACAGATCAGCGCTCACAGAAAACGGAGTGGTTGATCCGTGAGATTTTCACACCTCGGTAAAACACGATTTTGTGCTACACTTTGTTCCGAGGGAGGTGATGAACATGCGCATCGATTCTGTGGATATCACTTCTTCCAAAGAGACGGAACGGAAAGGAACCGCTTCGGATCGGGCACAGACCGCCGAGAACCTGCGGCGGGCTCTCGAGAAAACCCAGGACGCAGTGGCGGAGGAACGGGAGAACATCATGACCCGCCATCACGAGACCGTTCGCAAGGGACAGGAGGCCAATCGGAAAAGGCGCCTGGAAACGGAGCGGAAAAAAGAGCGGTTCGAGGACGCCCGGGCGAGGACGGAACGCTTCGAGGAGCAGCGGGAAGTCGCAGCACGCGAGAAGGAATCCTTGGTTTCCGGTCGCAAGGCGGCGGCGGAACGTTCCCGTGGCATTGCTCTTGATGCGGAACGACGAAACCTTCCAGGAGGCGAAGAACGAGAGAGTTCGGCCTCTCTGCGACAGGAGCGGGACGAGGTCGAACGGAGCAGAGTGGAACTGGACGCGGAAGCGAATCGCCTGGATCGCCTGCGCCGGAAACAGTGGCTCGGGTGAGATGCAGAAAAGGGAAAAGGCGACGGGGATGCCCCCGTCGCCTTTTCCCTTTTCTGTTTTTGACTGCGCACGCAAAGAGGCAGTTCTACTTGATCTCCGGAATGGCGATACCCTTTTCCTTGTAATATTTCGCCGCACCGGGGTGCAGAGGAACGGAGAGTCCGTCCAGAGCAGTTTCGAGAGTGATGAGCTTCGCCTTCGCATGCACGGCGTCGAGATCACGCACATTCTCCCAGAGCGTCTTCGTGAAGGTGTAGACCAGGTCCTCACTCAGATCCTCTCGGCAGACGAGCATGGCGACCACGGCAGGCGTCACGGTGTCGTGGTCCACCCCGGAATAGGTCCCCGCCGGAATGACGTCCTTCTTGAAGAAAGGATATTTCTCACGCAGTGCCTTGATGTAGTCCTCGCTGAAACTGACGAGGTCGATGGGAGTCGTGGTGGCCAGATCCATGACGGAGGAGGTGGGGAATCCCGCCACGACGAATCCGGCGTCGAGCTGGTCGTCCTTGAAGCGCTGGGTCGTGTTGGCAAAGTCGAGAAAATCGACCTTCATGTCATCGTATTTCAACCCAGCAACGTCGAACATAGCCCGCACGTCACCCTCGACGCCCGAGCCGGGAGCTCCAACGGAAACGCGTTTTCCCTTGAGGTCCATAATGTCCTTCACGGGATTCTTTTTCAGAGTGATGAAATGGATGTGCTCGGGATAGAGGCAGCCAATACCGCGGATGTTCTGGAAGGGCTCCTTGAACATCATTTCGCCCTTCCAGGCCCAATAGGCAAGGTCATTTTGTGCGAAGGCGATTTCAATCTGGTTTGTACCGATGAGGTTGAGATTCGCCGCGGAGGCGTTTCCCGTCTCGGATGTCACCTGAAGCTCAGGGACGTTGCGGTTGATGATGTCCGCAATGCCGCCGCCGAGCGGGTAATAGGTTCCCGTGGTGCCTCCGGTCGCGATGGAGAGAAACTCCTTAGCGAAGGCCATACCGGAGAGAGCCGCCGTGAGAATCACTACGAGAAGTACAAGAAATCCGAACCTGCGCATGAAACAATCTCCTCCCCTCTTCTGTGTACCCGACAATGGTTGCCTTCTCCACGAGGCTGATTCGCTCAGCCGTTGTTTCGCCGGGACCCCCACCCCCTTTCGATCTTCAGGAAAAGTATAGAATGGCGAGGGCGTTCGATCAAGTCACCCAATTCGATTTGGTCTGCAAAACAATGTGCCCTTTCGAGCGCTTTGGGAGATATAATAATGCAAGGGATGCGGTGCGTCCATTCGATCTCGCACTGCGAAAGCCAGGTCGCATAGAAGGGCGTGACGATGTGGAAAACCAGTCGGTTCAGGCAAAAGAAGTGGAACGCAACGGCCAGATGTTGCGACTTGATCTGAGCTTAACCATAACCGATGAGAGTCAGGCAGGACGAGCAGCTCTACTCTTGGCGGCCACCACATCACCTGTGGAGGAAACACGGCTTCGGGAACAACTGCAAAAGTGGGGATGGAGGGCCGTTGCCACCGAAGTGGGAGGGCTAGCGGGCGATCTGCCGCAGAAGATCACCCGAGCTGTCGTCGGTGCTGCTCTCAATGCGAACGTTGTGGAGAAGCGGAGCGGTGAGATGCACGCGCTCATGCATGCAGCCCTTGAGGCAATGAACGGGTTCATGTCCACGAGCATGCTCGAAGCCAGCATCGGGGCGAAGATCGCCATCGTTCGGAATGGCGCCTGGCTCGCGGTGGCCGTGATGGGAGATTCGGCGTATCATGCTGTGGCCCACCACGAACGATGCGGTTTGGGAATCATGCACGTGTGATCTTGCGTTTCAAGACATGTTGTGCTAAAGTCCTCTTCTGTGGAAACGAACGGATAACGGCTGGAGGTGTAGGACGTGAAGAAGGATATTCACCCCAAGTATGAGGCGTGCACGGTGCGGTGTGCGTGCGGTAATAGCTTCGATACGAAATCGACCCAGGGAGAACTCCGCGTGGCCGTGTGCTCCGCGTGCCATCCTTTCTACACGGGTAAAAAGGGACGCGTGGTCGAGGCGGGACGCTTGGAAAAGTTCCAGAAGAAATACGCCAAGTTTCTTGCCCCCGAACAGGAATAGCGAAATCCGGGGAACAGGGGGAGCCTCAGCTCCCCCTGTTCTTCTATGGTCGGACGTTTTTTTGTGTGCAGAAAGAATGGAAGAGGTGCGGACGTGTCCATTCACGTGGTGCTTTTGGCTCATACCCCTTCTCCGGACATGGTGGTGGCAGGTTCTGCCAGGATTTGCTACAGCGAATGTTCCGCAGTCGAACTCATCGATGGTTTTCCCGACCGCACCCGAGCTGTTCGCCTCGTGGACAGCCTTTTGCAGAGCGGGCACATGTCGCCTTTTGAACATGCGAACTTCACCTTTGCCGTGGACGGCATCAGCAGAGTTTGCTCCCATCAGCTCGTGCGCCACCGCATCGCCAGCTTCAGTCAGCAGAGCCAGCGGTATGTGAAGATGAGCGATGCTGCAGTGGTGGTTCCTCCTTCCGTGGCATCCTCCGAAGAGGCCTCGTCCGTGTTTCGTGGTGCCGTTGAAGAGGGGTACCGACGCTACGAGCGGCTCCTGGAATTGGGTATTTCCCGTGAGGATGCGCGCTATGTACTCCCCCACGGATGGGAGACGAAGCTTGTCATGACGATGAACGCGAGGGAGCTGCACCATTTTTTCACCCTTCGCCTCTGCCATCGCGCTCAGTGGGAGATCCGGCACCTGGCGAGGGAAATGCTCCGGTGTGTCCGTACCGTAGCGCCGATTTTGTTCACTCTTGCGGGTCCCTCCTGTGTCGTCGACGGAGCCTGCCGCGAAAGACACTCCTGTGGACACCCCTTCGGATCGATGGAGGAGTTGCTTGAACATGAAGATGCTTAAGATTGCAAATACCGTCGTCTTGACCCTGTCGAACCTGCTCGCCCTCGGTGCGGAGCGGATTCCCGTGGGCGGGCAAGCCGTCATCGAGGGCGTTCTCATGAGAGGACCCCATAAATGGGGACTCTCCGTACGTCGTCCCGAGGGCGAACTCTGGAGCACGTCCTGGAGAAATCTTCCCTGGACGGCTACCGGCATCTGGAAGTATCCCGTCTTTCGGGGTATGGCCACGATGGCGGAAATGCTCACCGTGGGAATGAGGGCATTATCCCAATCGGCCCAGGTCGCTCTGGGCGAGGAAGAGAAAATCACGCCCCGTGAGATGATCCTTTCCGTTGTCGTGGCGCTTCTCGCAGTGGTGGGCCTGTTCGTGGCGTTTCCTGTATGGCTTGCGGACCGTGTCGCGCCGCTGCTCGGCGCGTCGGGATTGCTGAAACACCTCGTGGAGGGATTGGTACGAGCGCTGGTCTTCATCGCATACGTGGGTGTCGTTGGTCTTTGGAAGGACATGGCCAGGATCTTCGCGTACCACGGGGCGGAACACAAGACGATCAACGCCTACGAACACGACGCGTCCCTCGTTCCGGAGGTGGTGGCGCGTTATTCCCGCATTCATCAGCGCTGCGGCACGTCCTTTCTTCTCATCGTCGTCGCGGTGAGCGTTGTGGTTTTCTCTCTCGCCGGAGGCGGTCCCCTGTGGTGGAGGGCCCTGTCCAGAGTGTTCCTGCTGCCCCCCGTCATCGGTATTTCCTACGAACTGATCAAGTGGAGCTGTCGTTCCGGACGGACAGGAGAACTGCTCATGAAACCAGCTCTTCTGCTGCAGTATTTCACGACTCGTGAGCCGGATCTGGAGCAGATTGCCGTGGGTGTTGCCTCGTTGCACGCGGCTCTCGAAGAACAGGAAAGTTTTCCCGTTGCCGCTCCGGAAAGGCCGGAGGAATAATCATGGATCTCAACGGCAAACTTGAGGACGTGGTTCGCTCCTTCGAGGAGCTTGAATTGCGCATGGCCGATCCTGGAGTTACGGGCAATCTCCAGGAGTTGCAGCGCATGGCGAAGAAACACGCCGAGATGGAAGAAGTCGTCGCCGTTTACAAGGAGGTCAAGGCCAAGAGACAGCAGCTTTGCGAAGCTCGTGAACTCTCCGAGAGCGGAGACCCCGAGATAGAGGCATTGGCCAAGGAGGAAGTGCACGCGCTGGAATCGGACATCGAGGATTTGGAACGGCGTCTGCAGGTTCTTCTCCTGCCGAAGGACCCCAACGACGAAAAGAGTGTCATCGTGGAGATCCGCGGAGGTGCCGGCGGTGACGAAGCGGCATTGTTCGCCGCGAATCTTATGCGCATGTACTGCCGTTTTGCAGAGCTGCAGGGATGGAAGGTCGAAATTCTCACCCAGAGCGAGACGGGCATCGGAGGCATTAAAGAAGTGGTTTTTCGCGTCGACGGAACTGGAGCATACAGCAAATTCAAGTACGAAAGCGGTGTGCACCGGGTGCAGCGTGTTCCCGTTACGGAATCCTCCGGCAGAATTCACACCTCCACGGCAACCGTGGCCGTTCTCCCCGAGGTGGAGGATGTGGATATCGAGATCCGCACGGAGGACCTGCGCATCGACACGTTCCGTGCAAGCGGAGCCGGTGGGCAGTACGTCAACATGACCGATTCAGCGGTTCGGATCACGCACATCCCGACGGGGGTTGTCGTGAGCTGTCAGGATGAGCGCTCTCAGCTCAAGAACCGCGCCAAGGCTATGCGCCTTCTGCGGGCCAAACTTTACGACGCGGAGCTGCAGCGCAAGCAGGTGGAACAGGCGGCGGACCGGAAGGGACAGGTCGGGACCGGGGATCGGTCGGAGCGGATACGCACCTACAATTTCCCGCAGAACAGAGTCACCGACCATCGCATCGGCTTGACGCTCTACAAACTGGATCAGATCCTGGAGGGGAATTTACTGGAGATGATCGACGCACTTATCCTGGCGGATCAGAGTGCGAAACTGCAACACATCAACCAATAGTGGGAGAACGCGAGCGTGGCGGAGACTCTGGAGACGTTGCGACGGAAGGTTGCGGAGCTTCTTTTCCGAAACGGAGTGACGGAAACTCCTCTCCTCGATACGGACCGTTTGTTCTGTGCGCTTTTGGGATATTCCAGAGCCGAGATATGGAGCCGATCCAGGGAATTGCTCGACGAGGTCCATGTCGCCCGAATCCTGTACATGGCGCGGCGGCGAGCCGGAGGAGAACCTTTGGCATATGTCCTTGGAGAGGCTGGGTTTTATGGAAGGTCATTTGCGGTGAATCCGGGCTGTCTCGTTCCACGGCCGGAAACGGAGATTCTTGTGGAAGAGGCACTGAAACGGCTTCCCGAGCGAGGGACATTTCTCGACTGGGGAACGGGAAGCGGCTGTATCGCCGCGACGCTTCTTCTCGAATGCCCCACCGCCCGAGGCTTCGCTCTCGAGGCTTCGCCTCGTGCAGTGGTCATGGCGTGGCACAATTTCCGGCGCCATGGTCTCCTCCCGGCAGTGACACTCCTCCATTCCTCCACCTGCGATGCACTTCCCTCCGCCTGCATGGACATGGTGCTCGGCAATCCTCCCTACATTCCCACTGCTCAAATCCCTTTTCTCATGAGAGAGGTGCGCGATTTCGAACCTCATTCGGCGCTTGATGGGGGAGTGGACGGCCTTGACGCCTACCGTTTCTTGTTGCCTGTAGCGTCAAGGCTTCTCCGCCCTGGGGGGTGGCTTCTACTGGAGATCGGCGGGGAGGAGCAGGTGGCGCCTCTTCGCGATCTTGAGGATGGGCTTGTTTTTTGTGGAAGCCGACCCGATCTGAACGGTCATATCCGCGTTCTTTTATGGCGTAAAGGGGAGAAGATGGCGTAAAATACCTTCGTAGTCTGTCGTGTGAGAGACGCGACAGGAAAGTGTTCTTCCGTTTCCTGCATGCTTGAAAAGAGCAGTTCATTTTGTGTTAGCGACTGGGAGGTCGATTGTCATGGAAAAGCGTGAACTCGTCATTCTCGGTGCCGGTCCTGCAGGCATGACGGCCGCCATTTACGGGAAGCGTTCCGGGCTTGATGTCCTTGTGCTTGAAAAGGGGATCCCCGGGGGCCAGATTGCGATAACCGACGAGATTGAAAATTGGCCGGGCGTAATTCACGCCACCGGAGCGGAACTCGCTGAATCCTTCCGTCGCCATGCAGAGAAGTTTGCTCCCGAATTTAGGGATGCGACCGTCACGGGAATCGAAGTTCGGAACGGGACGAAGGTTCTTGTGACGGAAAAAGAGGAAATCGAGGCGGAGGCGATCATTCTCGCCACGGGGGCTACGTTCAAGAAGCTCGGATGTCCCGGCGAAGCGGAATTTGCCGGACGTGGCGTGAGTTATTGCGCCGTGTGTGATGGAGCCTTTTTCCAGGACGTGGAGATTGCCGTGGTAGGCGGAGGGAACACTGCAGTGGAAGAAGCGGTGTATCTCACACAATTTGCGTCGAAGGTTTACATCATCCATCGGAGAGATTCTTTCCGTGCCGACAAGATGGCGGTGGAAAGGGCACTGGGAAATCCAAAGATCGTTCCAGTCTGGAACAGCGTTGTGGAAAGCATTCAGGGATCGGACATGGTGGAAAAGCTCCTCATTCGGAACGTGAAATCCGGCGAGGTCTCGGAACTTCCCGTTGAGGGCGTATTTGTTTTTACGGGTATGGTGCCGAATGCGGAGTGTGTGAAGGGACTCGTGAAAACCACGGAACAGGGATGGATCCTCACGGATGAAAAGATGGAAACCTCTATGGAGGGGCTCTTTGCGGCGGGAGACGTCCGAGATAAATACCTGCGGCAGGTCGTGACAGCGGCGGGGGACGGTGCAGTTGCCGCTATGGCTGCCTACGCCTATATCTCCGAACAGGTACATCTGCGCGGTCTTCTTCTCGAACCCGAGAGAGTCGTGGCGCTCTTTTTCTCCAGCGTTGACGAGAAGCAGATGCGACTCGTCGATGACGTGGAAAAATGGATCGCCTCATCGGGAAAACACATTGTTTTCGTGGACGGTTACAGAAACGCCAAAATGGTAGAGAAACTTGGACTTGCCCAGCTGCCCCTCCTCGTGGAGTTGCGGAAAGGGAGCGTGGCGAGTTCCAGGACGTTTTCTTCCGTGGCGGATCTTCGGTCCGTGCTCTCGTAGATCGGGGAGTATCATCGCACACCGCGGATTCCTGTTTTGGAGGTGGTGCAGTTTTGATCGTGACCGTAACGTTGAACCCCGCCGTTGACGAAGAGTACATTCTCCCGGAGTTCCGACCGGGAGGTTGGTCTAGAGCGACTCATGTTGATCGTTCTCCCGGAGGTAAAGGCATCAATGTTTCCATGATCCTGAGCCAACTCGGCTGCGAGTCGGCGGCAATGGGTTTTTTGGCCGGCTTCACGGGGGAGTATGTCAGAGATGTTCTTCGCCGTCATCGAATCACCACGAATTTTGTCCACGTTCCCGGGGAAACGCGGACGAACGTCTATATTGTGGACGAGATCGGCCACATCGAGACGGGCATCGCCGAACTCGGTCCCTATATTCCCGAAGATGCCCTGGGGCGGTTGGTGACGAATTTCGACAGAATGCTTCATCGCGCTCACCTTGTCTCGATAGGCGGTTCCCTTCCACCGGGAGTTCCTCAGGATTTCTACCGGGAACTCGTCAGAAACGCGAAGGGTAAGGGAATTCCCACCTTCATCGACGCGGCGGGCGCGCCGCTCATGGCGGCTCTCGAAGCTGGGCCGACCGTTGCCAAGATAGACCACCGATTCATGGCCCGTGTGGCGGGTATCCCCCTGACCTCCATCGACAACCTGATCGAGATCGTGTCGAAGGTGCACGACCAAGGGGTGGAGTACGCGGTTACCTCGTACCGAAGCTACGGTGACGTGTTCTTCACACCGGAAGGCATCTACCTGGCGGCACTGGATCGAAGGAATTTCGTCTCCATGTTCGGCGCGGGCGATGCGCTTATGGCAGGACTTGTCGTCGCCTACGACGAAAGGATGTCCGCGGAGGAGTGTGTGCGCTTCAGCATGGCCTGCGCCTACGAGGATTCTCTACACGTGGAAAAAGGGGTTCGGAGCCGTGAGGCTGTGGAGGTTCTCATGGACAGAATCGAAGTGGAAAAGCTTTCTTGACGTGCTAGTCCGGACGGGAACGTCACGAGGAGGGACATCATGCGGATCGGCGATGTGATGGATCGAGATCTCACCGCTATCGCACCGGATTCTCCGGTTTCCGAAGCCATCGAAGTACTGTCGCGACATCGACTGACGGGAGTTCCCGTAGTCGATGAGGAGGGACACGTTCTCGGTTTCATCAGTGAAAAGGACATCATCAAAGCGGCTTTGCCGGGGTACTTCGAGTATCTCCAGGACTCTTCCTTCATCCCCGATTTCGACCAGTTTCAGACACGTCTGCGTCGCATCAGCCGCGAGCCCGTCCAGCGCTTCATGGTCAAAAAAGTTGCTACCTTCAAGGAAGAGGACAGTGATTTCAGCGTTGCCATGACCCTCATACAGCAGAACATCAAGAGGGCTCCCGTGCTCCGTGAGGGAATCCTTGTCGGTGTGGCGAACAGGGCGGATCTTTTGGAACGGCTCATGGCAGACGGGAAATGATCTGTGTGAGGGGTTTGACCACGGTAATTCGTGCCCCTGGAACCACCGATAATGAACAAGGGAGGGATGGGGCATGAACGATGAAAAAAAGGTACAGAAGGCTCAGGAAGCGTATAGGGCCAACCAAATACAGACCGCATCGCGGGAACAATTGCTTCTGATAACCTATGACATCGGTATCAATGCGTGCAAAGCCGCCGAGGAGGGCCTTCGGAAAAACGAGATAGAGACTGTGAACGAGAGCCTCAAACGTGCTCAGGCAGTTCTTCGTGAACTGATGGTCACGCTTGATGTCGAAGCGGGCGGAGAAGTGGCACAGAATCTTCTGCGACTCTATGATTTTATGTATTATCGCCTTGTGGACGCGAATGTACGCAAAGACGTTCTTCTAGTAATTGCCGTTCGAGAAATGTTCCAGGAATTGCGCAACACTTGGGCGGAAGCCATTGAAAAACTGAAGGCAGAAGAGCTTTTGGTGAAACAGGAAGAAGTCCGCACCTCTCCGGTTTCTGCAGGTTCCCAGAGCGGACATCAAGGAGGGGTGAACTTTGCCGGATGAATTGAAGGAGCAACTTCACGAATTGCTTCTCCTGGAAAAAGCGCTGTACGAAGAATTGGACGGCATGGTTGGTAAGGAAGAGCACTACGTTCAGGAAGAGAACTGGAGTGCTCTGCTTGCGGTTCTGCAGGAAAAGCAGAGCATTATTTCCCGTCAGGAGATCCTCCAGGAATCCTGGAAAGGGTTTTCTTCTCTCTTGGACGTGCACGGCGGTCGGGAGAGTCCCGCTTTTTGGGATGCCGTGGCGAAGCGTGTCGGAGAGAGTGCGTATAAGGAAATCAAAGCCCTCATCCACGAACTTCGCTCTCTTGCCGCGGGGACTCTTGAGCGAGAACGCAGCGTCCAGGAAACTCTCGAGAATCACCTTGAGGATCTGCGGAGACGGATGCTTCAGATGCAACAGGGCAAACAGGCATTTCAGGGATACCTGAAGAGTGGTTCCTCCATCGCACAACCAAGGAACAGCTTCGATAGCGCCTCGAAAAAAACGCTTCCGTGAAGATGAAGATGTTTATTGTCTCCCTTTTTCCGCAGGTGTTTTCGTTCCCCTCTCGGCATGTTTCCTTTATATGGCGATCCTGCGGACGAACTTCGTTCCGCTCCGTTTTTTCGTGGTTCGCCGTTTTTCTTGCGTTCTGTCTTCCCGCAGTAACGTTCGCGGACACCGGCGGAACCTCCTCCATATCCGGACCGGAAGTGAAGAAAGAGCTTGAACTGGGCGAAAAAGTCGCTGCGGAAATTGAGGGACACTGGAACCGAATCGTCGATCCCGCAAAGATTGCCCATGTATCCATGATTGCGGAGAAACTGATCCCCCATCTGGAGCGAACTCTTCCCTTTGAGGTTCGCCTTATCGAAGACAAAACACCCAACGCATTTGCTCTTCCCGGAGGCATCGTTTTCGTCACTACAGGGATGCTCGACTTTGTCCGGAGCGATCACGAGCTGGCGGCCATTCTCGCGCATGAATTCATTCATACCGATCGACGTCATGGAATGATTCAGGTTGCCCGGAACGAACGATTGAACCTGCTTTCTCTCGCCGTCGTCATTGCATCGAAAGGACAAGGAGCGGCTCTTTTGATGGCCGGCCTTGCCCAGGTAGCCATTATGAACAACTACAGCAGGGACCTCGAGGAAGAAGCGGACCGGGAGGGACTTGCCGTCCTCTTCCATGCCGGCTACGAACCCTCCGGCATGGTTACGGTCATGGAACGTCTTTCCGAGGAAAAACTCAAGCGTCCCTACGTAGACCCGGGTATTTTTCAGAGCCATCCCGATGTAGAGGATCGCGTGAACTATCTCATTGAGACCATGCGGAACAATGGGTGGAAACTTCAGCGAAAGATTCCCCTGCGTCTCCTTCGTCCGCGGTGGATCGACAAGGAAGGACGCTCCTCGCTCTTTCTCGACCAAACGTTGATCTGGTCTGTTCCTGAGGGGGTTCTCTCAAAAAAAGAAATGAACGCTCTCGTTGAGGTGCTCGACGAAAATCTTCAGCTCGAACTTCCACCGTACGACATTCACCTGCTCGAAGAAGATGGGAGTTCCGTTTTCAGAATAGGATTTTCTCTCTTTTTGAAAGAACCCCTACCAGTAGGAGCGGATCCACTTCCCCAGGTACGGGAACGATTGCTTCAGGCCCTCCGGGAGGCCCAACGAAAACACCCCCTCGGGAACTATCTCAGGTGAGCATTTCCGCATCTTCAGCTTGATCGTCCCTCCGTGTTACACTGAAAAGGAGATTCGTGCGCGAATGGGGGAATAAACATGGCGCACATGGCGCTCTACCGGAGATACCGGCCACAGAGATTCGCTGATGTGGCCGGTCAAGATGCCGCTGTGGGCGTTCTTCAGCGTTCCGTTGCGGAAGGACGGTTGGCTCATGCCTACCTCTTTTCCGGTCCCAGGGGATGCGGCAAGACGAGTCTTGCCAGAATCGTCGCAAAGGTCCTGAACTGCAGTGATCCTTCGTCTGGTCCGGAACCCTGCGGCCAGTGCGAATCCTGCCGGGGAATCGCAAGAGGCGACAGCCTTGACGTCGTCGAAATCGACGGTGCTTCAAACCGAGGGATCGACGAGATTCGTGAACTGAAAGCTCATGTCGGTCTCGCTCCTTTTGGGGGAAAGCGGAAAACATATATTGTGGACGAAGTGCATATGTTGACGGAAGCGGCGTTCAACGCCCTTCTCAAGACCCTGGAGGAGCCCCCACCCTTTGTCCTGTTCATTTTGGCCACGACGGAGCCGCATAAGGTGCCTGTGACAATCCGGTCCCGTTGTCAACATATTCCCCTGCACCGGATCGATGGGAATACCCTTGTGCGGCGCCTTCGTTCCGTTGCCGTTGCAGAGGGCGTCCCCTTCGAAGAACCCTGTCTCTGGGAAATAGCCAGGCAGGCGGATGGAGCGATGCGCGATGCACTTTCTCTTGCGGAACAGGTCATCGCCCTCGGAGAGGGAAGCCTCTCTTTGAATGCCATCGAAGGAGTTCTCGGTGGCGGGAGCCGAAGGGAATTGGAGCGTGTCCTCGTCCATTTGGAGAAAACTCCCGGAGATGCACTGTCGTTTTTGGAAGGACTCCTCGGAAGAGGAGCGAATCCGGAACGCCTTTTTGAAAGCCTTTTTCTTCTGTTTCGTGATCTGTGGGTGGTCCGTTCTTGGGGGGAAAAAGCTCTGGAGAAGAACTCCTTGTCCGAAGAGGAAATTGCGTTCGTGCTTGAATGTGCGCCCCGATGGCGTGCGGAAATTCTGTGGAGGGGCATGCATTTCTGTGCGCGCTGGCTTCCCAGGTTGCGTATGGGCGTTCGGGGAGATCTCCTGGTGGCTCTTCTCGTCGGGGAAATGTCTCATTTTTCAGAATCCGAGCAGGGCCGACCTTTTACGCTTCCTCGACAGGAAAAAAACATGTCACTCCTGGCAAAATCCTTGCCTCTGGAAGAACGACACGTCGAGCCGGAGAACTTCCCCGAGGGAGTTCCCTTTCTTCCAGAAGAGATGGAGACTGTGGTAATTTCTCGACAATCCGACGCAAATGACACCGTCCCCGTGTTTGTCGGAGACAACGTGCTGTCCGAGGTAGATCCGGACGAACCACCCGACTGCTCGCCCCAGGCATGGGAGCGATTGCTGCGACACCTGGCGCAAAAGGACCCCGCTCTTGCCGCGGCACTCGTAAATGCTTCTGTCCGTTGCGGCGACGGCATTCTTCAGATTTGCCTTCCTGAAAAAGCGGAGTTTTCCTGTTCCATTCTCGCCTCCGAACGAGGTGCGGCAACCCTGTTGCGACATATCAACCGTTTCATCGGGGACTTCCGAATCTCACTCCTTTGCGGCACGAAGGAGACGTTTTTGGAACAAAGGCCCTTGTCTCCGGAAACCTCTTCTCCGGAGGGAACAGGGCAACTGTTCTCGGTTCCGTCCACCGTATCCCAGACCCTCACGCATCCTGCTCCGGAAAAAGACGTTTCCTCTCCGGCGCAGGAGGAGAAAGCGGATGATCCGGTTCGGCAACTCCTGGCGTGGGTCCAGGGAGAGATCCTGATGGTTCGAAACGAAGAAGAGGAAAAATCGGAAGAGGTGACCGAGGAGTGAAGCATCCTTTCGTGCATCTTCATGTGCACAGTGAATACAGCCTCCTCGACGGGGCAATCCGGTGCACCGATCTTGCCAGGCGAACCGCCGAATTCCAGAGCCCGGCCGTGGCACTCACGGATCACGGCGCAATGTACGGTACCGTCGAATTCTACGAAAAGTGCCTGGAAAAGAATATCAAACCCATCATCGGATGCGAAGTCTACGTGGATCCCCAAGGGTATACTTGCCGCGACAAAAGAGGGAGGAATCATCATCTGCTCCTCCTGGCGGCAAACCAGGAGGGATACCACAATCTCGTCAAGCTTGTCTCCATCGCCAACACCGACGGTTTCTACTTCAAGCCGCGTATCGACCACGAACTGCTTGCGCGATACGCCCGAGGACTCATCGGTTCGTCAGCTTGCCTGGCCGGAGAGATCCCCTCTCTTCTCCTCGAAGGCGATGAAGAGGGCGCATGCGAGAGGGCATCCCTCTATCAGGACATTCTGGGAGAGGGAAACTTCTACCTGGAACTCATGCACAATGCCCTCTCGGAACAGGCCCTGGCAAACAAAGGGCTTCTGCGCGTGTCGGAACGGACGGGCATTCCCATCATCGCCACAAACGATGCGCATTACCTGAACGCGGCGGATGCTTCCTGGCACGAGGTGCTGCTGTGCGTACAGACCAACAGCACCATCAACGACCCAGGACGGTACCGTTTCGGTGCTTCGGATTTCTATCTTCGATCCCCCGAGGAAATGTGGATGCTCTTTGGAGACGAGCTACCCCATGCGTTGAAGAACACCGTGGAGATCGCCGAGCGCTGTTCCGTGTCCTTTGTCTTCGGACAGTACCAGTTGCCGCATTTTTCGCTCCCTGAAGGTGAGACGCTTGAATCCCACTTGGAGCGCGTTGCCCGGGAAGGACTGCTTTCACGCTTTCCCGAGGGACCCGGAGCTGAGTACGAAAAAAGACTGGAGTACGAACTCGGCGTCATCAACCAGATGGGGTTTGCCGGATACTTTCTGATTGTGGCCGATTTCATCAATGCGGCGAAAGAGCGAAGCATCCCCGTCGGCCCCGGACGCGGCTCCGCTGCGGGGTCGCTTGTCGCGTACGCACTGCGGATCACGGAACTCGATCCCATACGATACACACTTCTTTTCGAGCGTTTTCTCAATCCCGAGCGCATCAGCATGCCCGATATCGACACGGATATCTCCGACAAACGCCGGGACGAGGTCCTGGAATACGTGGTGCAGAAATACGGAAGAGAGAACGTATCGCAGATCATCACTTTCGACCGAATGAAGAGCAAGGCCGCCGTCAAGGACGTGGCGAGAGCGCTCGCCATTCCCTATGCCGAGGCGGACAAGGTGGCGAAACTGATCCCGGACGGTGTGAAGAGCATTTCCGAGGCAGTTGAAAAGTCTCCGGACCTGGCTGCGCTCAGGAAGGCGGATGCCGCTGTGGCCAACCTCCTCGACGTGGCGGGAAGCATCGAGGGTCTTGCACGGCATTGCTCACAGCACGCGGCGGGAGTGGTCATCGCTCCCACAGCCATCACGGATATCGTGCCGGTTCGGCGCATAGGGAACGATCAGGTGGTCACACAGTTCGCCATGGAGCCGGTGGAAAAGCTCGGGCTGGTCAAAATGGACTTTCTCGGCCTCCGGACCCTCTCCCTTATCGAGGACACGCTGGCGAACATCGCGTCCAACGGGAAAACCGTTCCCGACGTGAACCGAATACCCCTGGACGATGCCGCCACATTCCGGTTGCTTCAGGCGGCGGACACTATGGGCATCTTCCAGCTTGAATCGGGCGGCATGCGGCAACTCCTGAAACGGCTCAAACCAGATACGTTTGAGGACATCATCGCCGTGTTGGCCCTCTACCGCCCGGGACCTCTGGAGAGCGGCATGGTGGACCAGTACATCAAACGGAAGCACGGACAGGCTCCAGTGGAATATCTGCATCCACGTCTCGAGGAGGTTCTGAGGGAAACATACGGGGTGATCCTTTATCAGGAGCAGGTCATGAAAATCGCTTCAGAACTCGCGGGATTCAGCCTCGGCGAAGCGGATCTGTTGCGACGGGCCATGGGAAAGAAAAAAGAGGACGTTATGCTGCAACAAAAGGGAGCTTTTGTCGAGGGATGTGTAGCTCAGGGCGTCTCCCGAGAAAAGGCGGAGGAAATCTTCGACATCATTCTGGTCTTCGCCGGATATGGATTCAACAAATCTCACAGTGCAGCCTACGCTCTCATCAGCTATCAGACCGCCTATCTCAAGGCACACTATCGGGCGGAATTCCTCGCGGCGTTTCTGTCCAGCCAGATTGGGTCGAAGATGGACGTGCTCGCCCGATATGTCCGGGCTGTGCGGGAATCAGGTGTGCAAGTGAGTCCTCCTCATGTCAACGAATCTGGAGCGAATTTCACCGTGGTTGACGAGGTGATACGGTTTGGTTTGAGTGCGGTGGCGCGGGTGGGAGATACGGCAGTGGAGGCGATTCTCGCAGCACGTCTCAAGGAAGGACCGTTTCGCTCCCTCTGGAACTTCTGCAACCGTGTGGACCTTCGCGTCGTCAACAGATCCATCGTCGAAAACCTTGTCAAGGCCGGTGCCTTCGATGGGCTTGGAGGCAACAGGAGGCAGCTTCTCCAGGTGCTCGAGGAATTCATTCGTCATGTTCAGGCTCAGGAAAAGCAGGGAGCGCAGCGTTCGCTCTTCGAGATCGCCCCGGAGGACGAAGCTCCTGAAGAACCTCCGCTTCCGAATCTCGACGAGTATTCCAGAAACGAACTCCTCGAATTCGAGAAGGAGACCCTGGGGCTCTATCTTTCCGGTCATCCTCTTGAGCAGGAGATGGCGCGCTTTCTCCGATACGCCACCTGCACCATTGAAGACCTTGCTCACTGGACGTCTCCGGATGTTCCCGCAACCGTGGGTGGTATGATCGTAGCGGCCCAGGAGAAGTACACGAAACGGGGAGAGCCCATGGGTATCCTTGAAATAGAAGACACGAATGCGAAGATCGAAGTGGTATGCTTTCCAAAAACCTGGATGAAAGCAAAAGCTTTGGCCGTTTCCGGGAACTACGTGCTCGTTCTAGGAAAAATCCAGGATAGAGGTGGCTTGAATCTGCTTGCGGACGAGGTTCTCCTCCTGGATCAGGCCGAACGGGAAAGAGCACCGTGGATGCGTTTGCACGTTGATTCCTTTGGTCTGGATGCGACCCGTATCCGCGACTTGGTTCGGGAACTCAAGGGGAATCCCGGGCCAAATCCGGTTCTCCTCGAAATCGCTGAGCAGGGAAGATCCACGCTGATCAGGTTGAAGGACGTGAAGGTGGCTGCCCAGGAGCCCTTTGCGACACGTCTCAGCGAAATGCTCGACGGCGCGGTGGAGGTTCGTGTGTAGTAGAGTAGTTTGAGTCGGGTTTCTCTGGTGGAGGTGGCTGTGTCATGCGGGAGAAGGAGACGACGGGTGCGGCAACCGAGTCTGTCTTGAGCGATTTCGTCCTTGTCCATGCCCTGGAGGACGGTGTTACCGTCATCGGATTGACACGGGGACAGGAAACACGGTTTACTCATACGGAAAAGCTGGACAAGGGCGAAGTCTGGGTTTCCCAGTTCACGGAACACACGTCTGCCATGAAGATTCGCGGGAAGGCCCTCATCATTACAAAACATGGGAGCGTCACGAGCGGAGGGAGAGAAAAATGAGAAAAGTCAAGATCGTCTGCACCCTTGGGCCCGCATGCGGTGATTACGATACCTTGCGTGCCATGGCGGCGGCAGGGATGAACGTGGCGCGTTTCAACTTCAGTCACGGATCCTACGAGGGACATGGCTTGAACCTTGACCAGGTCAGAAATGTGGAGCGGGAACTCAAACGTCCCATAGCGACGCTTCTGGATACAAAGGGGCCTGAAATCCGTACGGGTAGGCTGAAGAACGGAAAATCCGTGAACCTGGTCCCTGGAAAGAAAATGCTTCTGATTCCCGACGACGGATCGGAGGGAGACGAGTCCTGCGTGGGAATCAGTTATGCAAAGCTTGCGGACGAACTGCAGGTGGGGCAGGATCTCTTCATCGACGACGGGACCCTGCATCTTCGGGTCGAAAAGATCGACGAGACGGAGGTACACTGTGTTGTTCTCGTGGGCGGAGAGCTGGGAGAGCGAAAGGGAGTCAACATTCCGGACGCGGAACTCTCGGTACCGACCCTGACGGAAAAAGACATCGAAGATATCCGCTGGGGCGTGGCTCACGAGATGGAATTTATCGCCGTCTCTTTCGTGCGCACCCGTGCTGATGTCATGGAAGTCCGTCGGATCATTGAGGAATTTCAGGGACACATGAAGATCATCGCGAAGATCGAAACAAAACAGGCGGTGCAAAACCTGGAGGAAATCGCCCAAGTCGTCGACGGCATGATGGTCGCCCGGGGGGATTTGGGTGTGGAGATGCCCACGGAGGATGTCCCTCTCGAACAGAAGCGCATTATCGACATCTGCCGCTCCCAGGGAAAACCGGTCATCGTCGCTACCCAGATGCTCGACTCCATGATCCGGAATCCCCGCCCGACGAGAGCCGAGGCGAACGACGTGGCCAACGCCGTTCTCGACGGAGCCGACGCAGTGATGCTTTCGGGAGAGACGGCGAAGGGGAAATATCCTGTCCTGGCCGTGGAGACCATGTCGAAAATCGTCACCAGAGTCGAGCGGGAGATGGAGAAATGGTCTCGCCACAGCACGATTCCCGTGGCGACAACCTCTGTTCCCGATGCAGTGAGCCACGCCGCCGTGCAGATTGCCAAGGACATGAAGGCCCGGAGCATTATCTGTCTTACCCGGAGCGGCAGCACCGCGAGCATGGTGAGCAAGTATCGGCCCGCGTGTTCCCTTTTGGCCACGACTCCTCTCGTCAGGACGTGGAGACAGCTTGCGCTCGTCTGGGGAGCCTATTCCGTTCTGAAGGAGGAAGCCCCCACGGCGGAAGAGGCTCTCGAGGCAGGGCTCGCGGCCGCACTCGAAGAGGGCCTTGTCAATGAAGGCGACCTTGTTGTGGTCACCGCCGGCGTTCCCGTGGGCATTCCGGGAACGACCAACATGGTTCAGGTGCACACCATCGGCCGCATTCTTGTGAAAGGGCTTTCCCTCATCCGCAAGGAAGCTGTGGGACACGTGTGCAAGGCCACGACGCCCAAGGAAGCCCTGGAGAAGATGCGGCCGGGGGATGTGCTCGTGGTGCGCCAAACCGACAAGGACTATCTACCTGCCATGAAAAAAGCCTCGGCGATCATCGCCGAGGAAGGCGGGCTGACCAGCCACGCGGCCATCGTGGCTCTGGAGCTGAACATCCCCTGCGTGGTGAGTGCGGAAAAAGCCATGGAAGTCCTGCAGGATAATGTTCTTCTCACGGTTGACGGTTCCAGAGGAGTCGTTTACCAGGGGCGGGTCAAACTGCATTGACGACGGGACACTGTGGGGCATGAAGCGCTCACCGGGGCAAGGATGGCAAGAAGCCCACGCCGGTGTCACACGCGAGAACGGTGCCTTCACGGAGGAGGCGTCTCCCGGGGATCTTCTCGCTCGTCTGCGGGCGGTACATCCCCCTGTGTCGACGCTTCCCTGGGAGCTTTGTACGCTCGGCCCGTTTCCGCTGAGTGCCGTGCTGCTTCCCTTTGTTCGGATCCGGGGGGAACTTTTCCTTCTCCTTGAAGAGCGAAGCGATGGTTTGCGAGCACACGCCGGACAGCTTGCCTTTCCCGGAGGGAGAAAGGACCCGGGAGATTTTTCTCCGGAGGATACGGCATTGCGGGAACTTGAGGAAGAGCTTGCGATCGGACGTTCCAGTGTCCGCCTCTACGGTGTTCTTCCTTTCGAGTTTGCCTATTCCAGCGATTTCGTCATTGTTCCTCTCTGGGGAGAGGTGACGGGGATTTCTTCCCTTAAAACGCTTCGGCCGGCGACAAAGGAAGTGAAGACCGTGCATTTTCTTCCGCTTTCGTCGTGTCTTCGCCCAACGCGATTCGTATGGAGATCCGGAAGATCGGGAAGGCATTTCTATCCCGTTTATGCCGCCACAGAGGAAAAAGAACTTTGGGGAGCCTCCGCCCGAATGCTGTACAGTCTCCTGCGTCCTTTATGCACCGGGGAGATCCTTTCGTCGTGGCACTGATTGGAGCTCACGTCTCCATCGCCGGAGGTTTGTTCCGTGCCCTTGAGCGCGGAGAAGCGCTAGGGTGCGAAGCGATCCAAATTTTTACCAAAAACCAGCTCCAGTGGAAGGCTTCACCTCTTTCATTCCAGGAGTGCGAACGTTTTTTCTCCGCGTGGAGAAAAAGTTCCATCAAGGAAGTCGTTGCCCATGCGTCGTACCTCATCAACCTCGCTGCGGAGGGAAGCGTGCACAAAGACAGCGTTGACGCGCTTTTGCTTGAAATGGAACGTTGTGACCATTTGGGAATCGGGAAACTGGTCCTGCACCCCGGCAGCAGCAAGACCCGTTCGAAAGAGGACGGCCTCGTCTCCGTCGCGGATGGGCTAAAAAGTGTCCTCGAAAAGAGCGTGCGGTGCAACGTACAGATTCTCCTGGAGACCATGTCGGGACAGGGGAATACCCTCGGGGGAAGGTTGGAGGATTTTCGTGTTCTCCTTGAAGAGCTGGATTGGGATGCCAGAATCGGACTGTGCCTCGACACCTGTCATATCCTGTCCGCAGGATATGAATTACGTAGTCTCGAGGCATACAAGCGATATCTCGATGCGGTGGAGAAACTGGTGGGAGCGGGGCGAGTCGCTTGTTGGCATTTCAACGACAGCAAAAACGACAAGGGCGAGCGGAAAGATCGTCATGAGCATCTCGGCGACGGCGCTTTGGGATTGACGCCTTTCTCGTTCATCGTGAATGACGAGAGATGGCAAAACACTCCCTGCCTGCTCGAAACGCCGAAAAGCGGTCGGGGGGATGCGGGAAACCTGCAACTCTTGCGAAAATTGCGAGGCGAGTGACGATTCGTGACGGCACGTCTCATGCTGACCGAGGAGGCCTTTTCATGGCACCCACATTGCGCATCGATCTGGAAAAAATCAGGAGCAACACCTGGGAAGTGGCGCGGCGCTGCAAGAAACACGGCATTCACCTTGCGGGAGTGACGAAAGGCGTGTGTGGCTCTCCAGAAGTGGCATTTGCAATGATCGAAGGGGGATGCGCGTCTCTTTTTGACAGCAGAGTGGCGAATCTTCGTAGACTCAAGGAAGCGAACGTTCCCGTTCCAGTGCATCTTCTTCGTATCCCTATGCTCAGTGAGCTGAAGGAGGTGATCGAGTTCGCGAATGGGACCCTTGTCTCCATGATCGAGACCATCGAACGGCTGGACCTGTTATGCGAACAGCGACGACGCAAACTGGAAGTTCTCCTCATGGTGGATGTGGGCGATCTGCGAGAGGGAGTCTGGCCTGATGAGATGGAACGTTTCGCCCAGGTGCTCCGTCGTTGCCGGTGGGTGCAGTGCACCGGCATCGGAACTAATCTGGGCTGTTTCGGCGGCGTGCTCCCCACGCCGCTCAATCTGACGCGGCTGGTGGAACTCAAAGGTGAATTGGAACACCTCCTCGCCTCACCAGTGCCGTTCGTTTCCGGAGGAGGTACGTCCTCTCTGTATCTTCTCGAGGAGGAGCGCATGCCCGCCGGAATAAATCACCTCCGGGTCGGCGAGGCCATTCTTCTCGGGCGGGATGTGTCGAGGAACAGATATCTTCCGGGGATGCATCGTAACGCAATTCTCTTCGAAGCGGAAATCATCGAGCTGCGTAGAAAGCCGAGCGTTCCCATCGGGACGATAGGCGCCGATGCCTTCGGCAATGTTCCCGTTTTCGAGGACCGGGGCTTCGGTTGAGAGCAATTGTGGCTGCGGGACGTCAGGATGTCGTTCCCGAAGGACTTCTTCCCACGGACAGGGGGGTTCATGTTCTCGGGGCTTCCAGTGATCACCTTCTCCTGGACGTTGAGGATATGATGCCGGTACCCAGGCTCGGAGAGGTGCTCTCCTTCGAAATGTCCTATGGAGCGATGCTTGCCGCCGCTACCTCTTCTTATGTCGTGAAGCGATTCGAATGAACCACCGCAGGTCTCTGCGGATTTTGCGAAAAAGGTGCGAATGACATGTTCTCTCTCGTGAGATGGCTGGATGTTCTCGACATCGCCATCATCAGTTTCATCCTCTATCGTTTTTTGTTACTTCTTCTCGACACGAGAGCCATGCAACTCATGAAGGGACTCTTCATCCTCGGCGGCATAGCCGCCGTGGCGAAAGTTCTCCAATTGAGCGCCCTCTCCTGGCTGTTGAGCAAACTCCTGGGAGTCGTCTTCATCGCGATTCCCATCATCTTTCAACCTGAGCTACGCCGCCTTCTGGAAGAATTGGGTCGAGGCAATCTCTGGCAGCGCCGCATGGCGGAAGAGCGGGCGGAACATCTTGCGGACGAGGTGACACGGGCTCTGCTATATCTTCAATCCCAAAAGATCGGTGCTCTGCTCGTCTTCCAGCGAGGAACGGGACTCAGGGACATTTGGCGCTCAGCAGTGCGCCTCAACGCGGAGATTTCCCAGGAAGAAGTGGTTTCCATCTTTTGGCCGAACAACCCACTTCATGATGGCGCCGCGATTTTCGACAAGGACAGGATCCTCGCCGCCGCCTCCTATCTACCGTTAACGGAAAAGAGTGATCTTTCCCGTTCCTTCGGAACACGGCACAGAGCGGCGCTGGGTGTCACGGAAATTTCCGATGCCATCTCTCTCGTCGTCTCCGAAGAGCGTGGAGAAATCTCGATGGCAATCAACGGTCACATCTCCAGGGGAATGAAGGAACCCCAGATACGGAAACTTCTCTTCTCTTATTTCCGGGGCAAGAAAGAGAAACAGTCCTTTTTCGAGCGGGTTCGTCTGGAGTTGCTGCAGCAATTGTCAGGAGAAAATGAACATGAGGATGCTTGAGCGCATTGATGCAATGCTCAACTCGCGGCTTTTTCTTCGGATCGCCTCGGTGGTCATCGCGGTGTTAATCTGGCTTTACGCGGCGGGGGAACGGAATGCGGAGACGGTGAAGACCTTCGAGGTTTCCCTGGAGTACCGAAATCTCGGAGTCGGCTTGACTCTTTCGGATGCGCCCGACAAAGTCAACGTGCAGGTCACCGGAGCGAGGAATATTCTCGCCGCCATGACTCCGCAGAACCTCATCGCCACGGTGGATCTGCGAGATCTCGGCCCAGGACGTCATACGCTTCCCGTGACGTCCCTCGCGCCGTCGGGGGTACGTATCACTACGGTGACACCTCCTTACGCGGAAGTGCAGGTTCTTCGGCTCATCGAAAAAACACTCCCCGTGTCGCTCAACATGGAGGGAACTTTCCCGGAGGGAGTGTCTCTGGAGTCGTCGGATCTCGATCCGAGGGAAGTGCTTCTTCGCGGAGACGAGGCACTGCTGCAGAAAATCCAGAAAGTGACCGTGGTGACGACACCACAGGAGTTGATACGTGGAGAAGGTTTTCTGGAACTTCCTGTTCGCCTTCCCCTCTCGGGACGGGTGGAACATCTTTCGGTGATTCCAAAGAGCGTTGTTTTTTCCTACACCTTGAAGCGTGATCTTCCACGTCGTGAAGTTCCTTTGCGAATGCATATTCTCGGTGAGGTCGATCCCGATTTTTCCGTGACATCCATCACTGTTGACCCCCCCTCCGTGATTCTTCAGGGGCCATCGGCTCAGCTCGATCTGATCGACCAAATTGACCTGATGCCCCTCGATATTTCGGGAATGAAGGAGACAGCAGTTTTTTCCATAGACATCGTCCCCCCGGTAGGAAACGACAATGAAGGGTTATTGCCGATTCGTTCGGCCACGATTCGTGTCACGATTTCTCCTAAGAGTGAAACCCGTATGATTTCCGGAGTGCGGGTCGGCATCAGTGGAAAAAGCATTTATCCGAACTGGAGAGTCGAACCGGGAACAGTCGAGGTTGTTGTCAAAGGGCTTCCCTCCGCGCTGGAGAATCTTCCGGAAGTCGAAGCCTATGTGGATGTGACGAACCTCGTTTCAAGGCGGGCCACCGTTCCCGTACGGGCCAGAAGTAAAGGCGGAGCGTTGGAAATCGTGGAGATCCGTCCTCCGAACGTTACTGCCTATGCGATCGTTGATTGAAACTCTCTCCCGAGAAAGGATGAGATGTCGTGTTAACCGCATCAGGAAAAGTACGCTGTCTTTTTGGTACTGACGGTGTTAGAGACGTTGCCAACAGAGGTGCCATGACCCCAGAAATGGCCATGAGTCTTTCCAGGGCTTACGTATGGTGGTTGACACAAAACGGCTTTGCGCGTCCCCACGTGATTGTGGGAAGGGACACGCGTCGTTCCGGTTCAATGCTGGAGGCTGCCGTATTGGCGGGTTTGACTTCTGCCGGTGCAGAAGCGAGCGTCGCTGGAATCCTTCCAACGCCCGGGGTGAGCTTTGCCATTCGAAGCCAGCGTGTTCAAGGGGGTGCGGTGATCAGTGCCTCACACAACCCCGCTGAATACAATGGGCTCAAATTCTTTGACAAGAATGGATTTAAGCTCAGTGATGACGACGAGGCGACCATTGAGGAATTCCTGGAGGATCATCTCCTCGACCAATGGCGTCCCACGGGTGCTTCTGTTGGAGAGATCACGCACGAGTCGGAGCGGTACGGGGACGCCTATGTGGAGTGGCTCGTTTCCCTGGCAAACGGCATCAACGTATCCGGAGCAAGTCCTCTCGTCCTCGATTGCGCTCATGGTGCAGCCTTTGCCGTTGCGGAAGAGTTCGTCCGACGATGCCGGCTACCCGTCACTCTGGTCGGTGCGAAACCGGATGGCCTCAACATCAACGATGGCGTGGGCGTCATGTACCTTCCGCATCTTGCGGAATCGGTCAAGGAAAAGGGGGCCGCTCTCGGGATCGCCTTGGACGGTGATGCCGACCGAGTCCTGCTCGTCGATAAATTCGGGAGAACTATAGACGGAGACATCCTCCTTTGGGTTTTGGCTCGTTGGCTGAAAGCGAAGAATTCTCTCGGAGCAGGTGTTGTCGCCACCGTGATGAGCAACATGGCCCTTGAAGAGCACTTGGCACTGGAGGGAATTCCCGTCTTTCGTTGCCCCGTCGGCGACAAGTATGTGGTGGAAACAATGCGTTACCAGAGATCTGCTCTGGGAGGCGAACAATCCGGGCACATCATTTCGGGGGAACACGTGTCCACAGGCGATGGACTTTGTACGGGTATTCTCTTTCTTCATGCGATTTCCGAACTTGGCGAGGATGTGTCCAGCCTTGTGGACCGATTTGACCGTTATCCCCAGCTTCTGAAGAATGTCAAGGTTCGCGACAAGAAGAAAACCATGGAGGATGCGCGCCTTCAGGACGTTCTTTCCCAAGCGGAGCGGAAACTCCGTGGGTTGGGTAGAGTTTTCGTCAGATCCTCCGGGACCGAACCTTTTGTACGTATTCTTGTGGAAGCGAAGGAAAAGGGAATGCTGGAGGACATTTGTATCGGTGTGGAACAAGTCATTCGCCACATTGATTCTCTCGAATAGAAGGAATCCTTGGGAGCGGTCCGTTTTTTTTGCTCTTTCTGCTGCATGAAACGAGACGCCTTTCCCGAAAAAAGAGTCTCTCCGGAAATCATTTTCTCGGGAAGACTCTCGGGCAGCGTTTTAGGAAAGCTCTGAATAAAGGCCTTTCGCTTTCTCTTGACTCGGGTCGCATCAGGCTCTGCGAGGCGCCTTGCGGGGCTGACGCAGCCTTATTCAGAGATTTCTTAAATTTTTATGTATGACGATGAAATCGTGAGAGGAATACGGCGTTTGTATTTTCTTTCACGAACGTGCGAGAAAAATCCCTTACAAGACAGGATGACAGTCAACAGAATGCGGCTGTGAATCGGAGAAGGTTGTTTCAACAGTCCCGCCGCAAAGGGCAGAGGCACCCGGAACATCGATCAGCATCCTTGAAAACTGCGGTTGCCATTGGAGGAATGTTTATGACGACGCAAATGCAGGTCAGCAAATGCCTTTTCCCAGTAGCCGGGCTCGGTACGCGTTTTCTTCCGGCTACGAAGGAAATTCCCAAAGAAATGCTTCCTCTCATCGACAAACCAATCATTCATTACGGCGTCGAAGAAGCTGTTCGCTCCGGCTGCAAGGACATCGTGTTCGTCACGGGGAGAGGGAAACGGGCCATCGAAGACTATTTCGACAGGTCCTGGGAACTGGAACAGCTTCTCGAGGCGAGAGACAAGTTCGATCTCAGGGACATGGTTCGAGATATCAGCCATATGGCCAGGTTTTCCTATGTCCGCCAGTGTGAACCTCTCGGGCTGGGGCACGCGGTTCTCTGCGGCGAACAGGTCTGTGAAGGCGAACCCTTCGGTGTCATTCTTCCCGACGATGTCATGCTCGGAACACCACCCGTACTCGGGCAGCTCATTTCCGTACACCGTACATTCGGTGGTTCCGTCCTTGCCCTGCAGGAGGTCACACCTGAGGACACGTCACGCTACGGGATCGTGGATGCCGATCCCGTAGGAGAGGGAGTGTACAGAATACGGAACATGGTGGAAAAACCGCCTCTCTCCCAGGCGCCGAGTCGTCTTGCAATCATGGGGCGTTATGTCCTTTCGCCCGGGATTTTTCGAGAACTGCACGACCTGAACCCTGGGGCGGGCGGAGAGTACCAACTCACCGACGCAATTCGGGCTCTTCTCGACAAGGAATCCGTCTGGGGATTCGTCTATCGGGGAAAACGCCTCGATTGCGGTACCAAAGCCGGGTGGCTTCGAGCCACGACGATCATGGCCATGGAAGATCCCGAGACAAGGCAGATCGTTCTGTCGGCGCTCGAAGAAGGGGGGAATGTCCGATAAGGAGTAAAGCGTAAAAATTTTTATTTTTCTGTTTCCACGCTGTGCGTGTCAAGCGCCTGAGCCCGTCTTGTCCTCAGGACTTGCAGGCTGACGAGGTCGGGGAAGAATCGAATTTTCGGCGGATGTCCCCGTGGGCTCGGGAGGAGCCCAGCAAGATCCGGTACAAATGCGAAAAGTGATTTTCGCGACAAAAGCCGGATCATCCTCCTTGTTTCCGTTGTGTTGTGAGAGGATGTTGTGCGAAGTGTGTGGAATCGTTGGCTACGTAGGTTTTCGCAAGGCCGCCGAGGTCCTTTTGGATGGACTACGACGGGTTGAGTACCGTGGATATGATTCCGCCGGTTTGGCGGTACGGACGGAAAAGGGTTTGGAGATCGTCAAGGAAGTCGGAAAGGTCTCGGACCTCGAACAGGTCGCGAGGGGGAGAAATCTCACGGGGTGTCAGGGAATCGGACACACGAGATGGGCTACCCATGGCGGCGTGACGGTGACGAACGCACATCCTCATGCGGATGGAGCGGGACGTTTTGCTCTGGTTCACAATGGAATCATCGAGAACTATCTCGATCTTCAGGAAGAGCTTCACGCCAAGGGTGTTTGCTTCTTTTCTCAAACGGATACGGAAGTGATCGTACAGCTTCTCGCGCACCTTCGCGCCGAGACGGATGACATGCCCACCGCTCTTACGCTGCTGCAGCAGCGGCTGAACGGTTCTTTCGCCCTAGCCATCATCGACGCTCAGGAACCAGAGTGTTTCTACTGCGTGCGTCGCGGCTCACCTCTGGTTCTCGGCCTTGGGGTCGAGGAATGTTTTTGTGCCTCCGATGTGTCGGCACTCCTTCCCTACACGAAAAACGTGGTCTACCTCGAAGAGGGAGACACCGCTAGAGTGTGCACGAAGGGCGTGGAAATATGGAACGAGTGTGGCGAGGAAGTGTGCCGGGATGTTGCGATCGTCGATTGGGACGTCTCCATGTCTGAAAAGGACGGATATCCCCACTACATGCTGAAGGAGATCAACGAGCAAGGAGCGGTGTTTCGTTCTACGCTGAAGGGACGCATCACCGAGGGGCGTATCGATCTCTCGAACGATCTCGACTGGGATGCCTCCAAAATCAACTCGTGGAAGAATGTGCACATCGTCGCCTGCGGAACGTCCTACTACGCCTCCCTTGTGGCCCAAAGGGCATTGGAACAATGGACGGACTGTCATATCGTTGTGGACGTCGCCTCGGAATATCGTTATCGCAGGATGAAGGCGGATCCCAGCACGCTGGCGGTGTTCGTCTCCCAGTCGGGAGAGACGGCAGACACGCTTGCAGCCCAAAGGAAAGCTCGCAGCGAAGGTGCGCACTGTCTGGCGATCACAAACGTCCGAGGTTCCACGCTGGCGAGGGAAGTGCACGATGTGCTTCTGCTAAAAGCAGGGCCCGAGATCGGTGTTGCCGCCACAAAAACCTTCATGGGGCAGATGGTGGCACTGTATCTTCTCGCACTCTTTCTCGGCGAGGCGAGGAGAACGTTGTCCGCCGCGGAAGCGAAACGCCTTGCGGAAGAGCTGCTCCACCTTCCCTATAAAGTTGAAATTGTTCTCAACAGACAGGATGCCATCAAGGAAATTGCACGGAAATATGCGGAAAAACGTAATTTCCTCTATCTCGGAAGAGGCAACACGTATCCCGTCGCTCTCGAAGGCGCGCTCAAGCTCAAGGAAATTTCCTACATCCATGCAGAAGCCTACGCGGCAGGCGAGATGAAACACGGCCCAATCGCATTACTGGAGCCGGACGTTCCTGTCCTTGTGATTGTACCCAGAAACAGTCTTTACGAAAAAACACTCTCGAACATACAGGAGGCGAAGGCACGACACAGTGCCATCATCGCCGTAGGGACCGACGGCGATGCTCTCCTGCCCCATCACGTGGAGGACATTCTCTGGATTCCTTGGACGGATGAAGAATTTGTTCCATTTCTGGCGGTTGTTCCGTTGCAGTTGTTTGCCTATCACGCGGCAGTCCTGCGCGGATGCGAAATCGATCAGCCGAGGAACCTCGCGAAAAGCGTTACCGTGGAATAATGAAACTCGGTTTCGCACGCACGTGAAAAACGACTGCCGGCGTGAGAACGCTGGCAGTCGTTTTTCACGTGTTTGGCGCAAAATACCCAAAACGGTGCAGCGCACGTTGCGTTTTGAGCTTCACAACTTCAGGGCGAAAAGGTTTCACGATAAAATCAACCGCACCGAAACGCAAGGCTTGGATCAATTTTTCCTTATCTCCATAACCGGAGACGACGATGAAAGGGATATCTTTTCCCCCAGGGAGTTCCCGAACTCGGGCCATAAGACGAAAACCGTCCATTTCGGGCATGATAAGATCCGTGAGAACAAGATTCGGCGGAACCTGGGATCGAATGAAGCGCAACCCCTCCGCGCCATTTTCGGCCTCGAAAACGACGCAGCCTATTTTTTCCAAAAGATGACGAAGACCTACGCGAATGACCGATGCGTCATCGACAACAAGAACTCTCGGAGAGCCGGAAGAGTGTTTCGTCTCGGAGCGATTTTCAGGTTTTTTTTCTCCGCTTGGAAGCGTTTTTGTCGGTACTTCCGCCGTAGTTTCGGCGTTTTCCTGCGGTTGCTCGGCATCGTGGCTTTTGGGCGAAAGAATTTGGAGAACTTGTTCGAGATTCGGAGGAAGAGCGAGGAGATCGTCGAGACCTTGCATGCGCGCTCGCACTCGAGCACGCAGCGTGCGCCACTCCTCACTGAAACCGAAAAAACGAGCGGAGGCAAAGGCATCGTTGAGCTTGATCGCTGCAATGATCTGGCCGTAATCTTCTTCCGTGTCCCCGCGCCATGGAAAGAGGACCGCGTCGCACGACTCGGGCATCTCCTGCGAGCTGAGCGAGAGTTCTGTCAAACTTTGTCCCTCGTGACATGAAATGCCGCTGTTTTTCAGTGCCGACACGAGGAGGATTCGGAACTTTGAATCATCCGAGATGATGCTGACATGTTTTGTCGGGCTCATGGCTTTTTCGCACGAGGAGACGTCATGGCAAGGGGAAAAACCAGATCGACCAGAGGTTGCCGAGACCATGAAAGAGCATGCCGGGGAAAATATTTCCGTGGCGTTCCCGAAGCGCTCCCATGATCAGGCCGGGAAAGAATGTCGTGAGAAAAAAGGGATCCGGCCGAAACAACATGTGTGAGAGAGCGAAGAGAGCGGCAACCGTCACCACACGCGTCGTTCGACTCAGAAAGGGGACAAAAAGCGTCTGAAGCCATCCCCGGAAAAAGATTTCTTCCGTGATTGCCGCCATGGAGCCTGCTGCGAATTGAGCGAGGAAGGCGGAAAAAGCGACGTGTCTAGGCAAATCCTGCCCTGGCCAATGGAGGGCGATCACCGTGAGAGGTGCCAACGTCATCACACACACCAAGGCGACTTCCCCGCACATACGCCGGGAGCAACGGGGAACAAGGCCATATTGTTCATAGGCTTCTTTTCTTGCGTGACACCAGAGGAAAGGACCATATAACATTACAGCGACGGCTACGAATTGTGACATGTTCTCTGCTCCCATCAAAAACATTCGAATTTCCTCATGTGATTCCCGATGCAACGATCGATCTTTTCGCAAAAAAAGAGGGCCGGCGGGATAGCCGGACCTCATTGTAAAGCATTGACAGACAATCACAAACAAGAAAATCCCGTATTTTGCAGAGAACGCTCTTTTCGGGCTTTCGTCCGGGGGTGATCCAACATTTCCGCTGGCGTCAATGAATGGAAAGATGTGTGCCTTTCTGTGCCGTATCACCCAAAAGACATTGCTCGCATGTTCCATAGAGGTACACCTGCGAGTTCTCGACCTTGTGATGGAGATGGGGGAAAAAGGCTCCTATGTTCCCCGCATCGAAAGGAACGTCTATGATGACACCACAGTTGGTACAGCGAAAATGTGCATGGAACGCCGTTTCCGGATCGAAAAGGATCCGTTTGTCGTCGATCGTGAGAATATTGATGAGGCCCAAATCCGCGAGCAACTCTGCTGTACCGTAGATCGTCGCATAGGAAATCGTGGGGAAAAATTGCCGGAGTTCGTTGCAGATGACGTCTGCCGAGGGGTGATCCTTTCTTCCGGCCAGGAGCTTCAAAATGGCGATGCGCTGAGCCGTGATCTTGCCCCCGCTCGACTTAAGGCGCTGAATCCCTTCCTCTATGGCCCACATGGTGCACCTCCTGTATGCCAAGTTTTTCTTTTTGACATCATACGCATTATCGAGTACTTTTGCAAGTGTTTCAGGTTGATGCAAAACGCCTCGAAGAATTTCTCCGCAACGGACTTGACACAGGCGCGCGTGTTGTGGATATAATTGCTACCGCTTGTGTTGGGGTGTAGCCAAGTGGTAAGGCAGGGGACTTTGGATCCTCCACCGCTGGTTCGAATCCAGCCACCCCAGCCATTCCGGTGCTTTTTCCGGAAATGTCTTTTTGTGGCGGCAACGTGGGGCTCCGTGTGGATTGGCCCCTCTTTTTTTGTGGGCCGAGGTGTGCGCATGGCGCTTTTGTTGTCGTGTGCTAACAACGTTGTTACGGAAGAAAAAACCCCACACTGAAATGGGGGTATGGCATATGAGAGAAAAAGACTTTCCGGACATCGCCGCTCTTGTTTTGGCTGCCGGAAAGGGAACGAGAATGAAAAGCGACACCCCAAAGGTTCTTTTACCGCTTTTGGGAGAAGCGTTGCTTTCCTATCCTCTTGCTGCGGTCCGCGGAGCGGGATTGGAAAGCTGTGGTGTCGTTTTTGGACACGGAGCTTCCCGTGTGTGTGCCTTTCTGGAAAACGCGTTTCCGGAAGTGACGGGCATTCACCAGGAAGAACAACGCGGAACCGGTCATGCTGTTTCAGTCGCGCAGGATTGGTGGAAACAGTTTCGTCATCTTCTCGTGCTTCCCGGTGATTTGCCTCTTCTTCCTCCGGAAGCGTTGACTTCCCTTTGCCGGGAACACATCTCCAGAAACGCGGCGTGCACATTTCTCACTATGCGTCTCGAAGATCCGACAGGATATGGACGTGTCGTAGAAAAGAATGGGCGGATACGGATTGTCGAGGAAAAGGACGCTCTTCCGGAAGAAAAGGCGATCCGGGACGTGAACAGTGGAATCTATGTCTTCGACACCGCTCTTCTTGAGAAGGAACTTGCCCTGATAAGCCCGGACAATGCCCAGAACGAGTACTACCTTACGGATGTGGTGGATCGTCTTGGTGCGACACAGCTCCCGGTAGTGATGGTTTGCTGGCCCATTCCCCAGGACCTTTTCGGCGTCAACGACCCCGTGCAGTTGGCGGATGCGGAGCGACGCCTTCGCGACCGTATACTCGGTGCATGGATGCGGAGAGGTGTCCGTTGTGTCGATCCTGCGTCGGTGTGGATCGGGCCGAAAGTGACGCTTGCGGAGGATCTTCTCATCGAGCCGAACGTCCAGATTTTGGGGAAGACGCACATCGGAGCGGGAAGCCGAATCGGTACGGGCTCCGTGGTTCGGGATTCGGAGTTGGGAAAATGCTGTACTCTTGTGGCATACGTAGTCATTCAGGATAGCCGCGTCGAGGGGAATTCCCGCATAGGCCCCTTTGCGTTTCTCCGGGATGACACGACCATACGGGATCGCGCCTTAGTGGGCAAATTTGTGGAAATCAAAAAGAGCGACATCGGAGACGATGCAAAAGTGCCTCATCTTTCCTACATCGGCGACGCGCACGTGGGGGCAGGGACGAACATCGGAGCCGGTACCATCACCTGCAACTACGACGGTGTGAAAAAGAACAGGACCATCATCGGTGACGACTGTTTTATTGGGAGTGACACCATGCTCGTCGCTCCCGTCGAACTGGGCGAAGGAGCCATGACAGGCGCAGGGTCGGTCATCACTGAAGATGTCCCCGCGGGGGCTTTGGCCATCGGCAGAGCTCGTCAGCGAAACATTCCGGGATGGAGAGCGCGCAAAGCAGGATCGTCTGAAAACGACGCCACGGAAGGAGGTAAAAGCTGATGGTCACACGCCTGAGGGAGCTAAAAATCCTCACCGGTTCCGCAAACCCCGCCTTTGCACAGGAAGTTGGGGACCATTTGCGGGTTCCCGTGGCCGCTTCGAAGATTTTTCGTTTTTCCGACGGAGAAATAGGAGTTTCCATTGAAGAAAGCGTCCGCGGGGCCGATGTGTTCGTCATTCAGCCCGTCTGTTCCCCGACGAACGAAAATCTGATGGAACTTCTCATCATGGTGGACGCCCTCAAACGAGCATCCGCTTATCGTGTGAATGTTGTCACCCCCTATTTCGGCTATGCTCGCCAGGACAGGAAAACCAAGGCACGGGAGCCTATCACGGCAAAACTCGTGGCAAACCTTATACAGACTGCGGGAGCGCACAGACTTGTGGCCACAGATCTTCACGCGGGACAGATTCAGGGTTTTTTCGATATTCCCGTGGATCATCTTACGGGGATCCCGCTCCTTTCCTCCTATTTCAAGGAAACACTCCGGGACGCTTTGAGCGAGGATCGCGTCGTCGTTGTCTCCCCGGATATCGGAGGAGTTGTGCGTGCCCGCCAGTTTGCGTTGCACCTCAACGCAGACCTGGCCATTGTCGACAAAAGACGTTCCCACGAGGTGGCGAACTACTGCGAAGTTCTCGAGATTATCGGACACGTGAAAGATAAAGTGGTCGTGCTGGTGGACGACATTGTGGACACGGCCGGAACACTGGTACAGGCCACTCAGGCATTGCTGGAAAGAGGCGCTGAAAAGGTTTTTGCTTGTGCCACCCATGGCGTGCTTTCGGGACCGGCGGTGGAACGCTTGAAAAATTCCCCCATCCACCAGGTCGTTTTCACGAACACCATACCGTTGCCACCGGAGAAGAAGTTGGATAAGATTATCCAGCTTTCCATCGCGTCTCTCGTGGCGGAGGCAATCAGCAGAATCCATTCCGACCATTCCGTCAGCATTTTGTTCCGGTAGCGGCGGGTCGATCACCTGCAGCGCCGTAGGGCAAGAGACATACGAGAAATAAGGAGGAAAACCCAATGTCCAATTTTGTCTCCCTCAACCTGGAAACCCGGGAAACGACCGGGAAAGAAACGAACAAAAAGCTTCGCAAGATCGGCTATCTTCCTGCCGTGTTCTATGGACACGACTACCCCGAGGGACTTCCCGTGAAACTGGAGGAGCGGCCTTTCATGATGCAACTCCGCCATTCCCACTGGGAAACTTTGCGTATCGACGCAACCATGCCCGATGGGAAAGTGGAAATGGCGCTCATCCGGGATCTGCAGCGTGATCCGCTGACGGACCATATCCTTCATGTCGATTTTTACCAAATGCTCAAGGGACAGAAGGTGCGCGTCGTCGTTCCCGTGGTGCTCGTCAACAAGGAAAGTTGTGTGGGCGTCAAGGCGGGGGGCGTGCTGGAAGTCGTTGCCCGCGAAGTGGAAATCGAGGTTCTTCCCCGGGAAATTCCCGATGCCATCGAGGTGGATGTGGCACAATTGCAGCTTGGCAAGAGCATTTCCGCGAAACAGTGTGCGTTGCCGGAAAGCGCTTCCCTGTTGACGGATCCAAACGAAGTCCTTGTGCTTGTCGTGGAACCCAGGGTTGAGGAGGAGACTGCGCCTGGAACCCCGGGGAGCATGGAAGTCGAGGTCGTACAGAAGGGCAAAGCCAGAGAGGAATAATCTCTCGTGTGGGTTGTCGCAGGATTGGGCAATCCGGGAATCGAGTATGCCTTCACGAGACACAACGCCGGATGGATGGTTGTGGACGAGCTTGTTTCCCGACACCATTTCGGTGCGCCGCAATTACGGCATCATGGAGCGCTTTGGAAGGGAACACTTCACGGGGAAGGCGTCTTGCTTTTCAAGCCCATGACCTACATGAACTTGAGCGGCAAAGCTGTGGGTGAGCTTATAGGCTACCTTCGGCTTCCGTTGGAGAAACTTCTCGTCGTCTTCGACGACGTTGCATTGCCCTTCGGGACATTGCGCCTTCGCGAAAGAGGATCCGCCGGAGGGCACAACGGCATGGCCTCGGTTCTCGGGGCATTGAAAACTCTCAATGTTCCCAGACTGCGTATGGGAGTGGGGCCTCTCCCTCCGGGAGCGAACCTTGTTTCGTATGTCACGGAACGATTTCGTCCGGACGAGAGCAAGGAACTTTCTTCGTTCATCCTCAAAGGGGCGGATGCGGTGGAATTCCTGATCGAGAAGGGGTTCGAAAAGGCGATGAGCACCATCAACGCTCATCCGCCGAAATGAAAATGCAGAGAAGGCTTGTCTGAGAGGGACACATGCACGAAGGTTCGATGTCCTTTTCCCTTGATCGTGGCGAGGTCATCCTCGCCACGATGTCTTTCTGAGAGAACCCGGACGCAACGATGCACGGGTCCAGTCTTCGTGGCGGTTCGCCGAAGGATCTTTTTTCGCTCGATGCCGTCTGTTGGTCGAAAGGCGTTTCCGTTCACGCGCCGGTAGCGGACGCGGCACTTTCCTGGATGTGCGGTCCGAATAATGTTGCGTGCCTTGTGGTGCTTCCGGATAGCCGCTTGCAGGGGCATTTCTGCGAGGACAGAGAAACGCTTTTCGAGGATGTTCCCGTCTTTGATCTTCGGGAACTTCCTCTGACAACGGAGGGAGCGACGAATCGTCCCTTTCTTGTGCAACGCGGCGAGTTGCTGCGCACATGGAGGAGGAAAGGTGGGTTCCTGGCGGCCACACCGGGAAGCCTTATGGGCCCGGTTCTTTTCGGAGAATCCCAATGGGAACTCCATGTCGGACACACTGTAGATCGCGAAGAGTTCTTGCAGTGGCTCTTGGGTGAAGGGTACCGACGGGTCGATCTGGTGTGGGCTCCCGGGCAGATTGCCCTGCGGGGGAGCATTATCGACGTATTCGACCCAATACAGAGATTTCCCGTTCGCATAGAACTGTTCGACGACACTCTGGAGAGCCTGCGCCACTTTTCTCCCGAAGATCAGCGGAGTGTTGCAAACCTTTCCTCTGTCTTCCTCCAGGGAATTTCCTCAACGTCGGCGGAGCACCAGTCTCTCTTCTCCGAACTTCCCTCCGACCTCTCTGTTCTCTTTGTGGAGCCCAAGGAACTTGAAAAACAGGGAGAGTCCTACCTGTGGCTTTGGGACGGGCTTCGAGAGCAGGTCCAACTGCCGCCTCTTCCCACGTGGCAAAGTGTCTATTTACGCCTAAGTTCTTTCCGGCGTCTTCGTCTCTCCAGAATACTCGGACAGGGTGATCTTCGCTGGCGCGTTCGGGAAGTGCCGTCCTTCCGTGGAAGATGGGACGACGTAGAGGTGCAGGTTGCAGCATGGAGAGAACACGCCATGCGGATACATGTCTATTCGGCCTCGGAAATTGTTCTGGAATGGGCGAAGGAGCGGGGGCTCGAAATACGGAGGAAGCCTCTCTCGAGAGGATTTGTGGATGACGAAAACGCCTTTGTCGTTCTGACGGATACGGAGTTGTCCGGTGTCTCCCCAACACTCCGTCGGAACGCCTGGTACAGTGTTCCACGGGAATGGAAGGATCGCCTTCTTCCCGGAGAATTCGTCATTCACGAGGAATACGGTGTCGCTGTTTATCGGGGCATGCAGGCTCTCGGGAGCGGAGACAATGCCCAGGAATATATGGTTTTAGAGTTCGCCAACGAAAAACGCCTCTTGGTTCCGATGACTCATTTTCCCCGAATTACCTCCCACGCCTTTTCGGGAGAAACTCCTCCACGTCTCGATTCTCTCAAGGGGAGCACGTGGAAAAAGGCCCTGGAGCGGGCGAGAGAAAGAACGCGCGAAGCGGCGGAACAACTTGTGCGCATCTACGCGGAACGCGAGTTCGCGAAGGGGTTTTCGTTTCCTCCCGACGGAGAAATGCTCTCCCGTTTCGAGCGGGCGTTTCCCTTCGACGAAACGGCGGATCAGCTCAAGGCCATCCGGGACGTGAAGAGGGACATGGAGAGTCCTCTGTGCATGGATCGTCTCGTTGTGGGTGACGTTGGATTCGGCAAGACCGAGGTGGCATTGCGGGCTGCAATGAAGGCCGTGGAATCTGGAAAGCAGGTGGCCGTGCTCGTGCCTACCACGGTCTTGGCCCAACAGCACTTTGCCACGTTCACCTCGCGTTTTCAGGCATTTCCGGTCTCCGTGGCCTGCCTCTCCCGATTTGTTGGCGCTGCCCAGGGGCGCCGGATCGTCGAAGGTGTCCGCAAGGGCCAGGTGGATATTCTCATCGGAACTCATCGACTTTTCCTCAAGGATCTTGTCTTTAAGGATCTCGGTCTCCTCGTCATCGACGAAGAACATCGGTTCGGCGTATTGCACAAGGAAAACCTGAAAGAGCGTTACCCTTGCGTGGATGTTCTGACCTTGTCTGCCACGCCCATTCCGAGAACACTGCAACTTTCGCTGCAGAACCTGCGGAGCATTTCGCTCATTACCACGCCACCGCGTTTTAGGCATCCCGTGATTTCCATCGTGAGTCCCTGGAATGATGACCTCGTGAAAAAAGTGATTCTTCGTGAGCTTGCGCGAGGCGGGCAGGTCTTTTTCGTGCACAACCGGATAAGCACCATCACTAGGTGCGTTCGACATCTGCGTAACCTTCTCCCGGAGGCACGCTTTCTCGTAGCACACGGCAGGATGCCCGATCGGGAACTCGAACAGACCATGCTTGCCTTCGCGGAAGGCGAGGCGGACATTCTCGTGTGCACAACCATTATTGAGAGCGGACTCGACATGCCGAGAGCCAACACCCTCATCGTGGACAATGCCCAGGATTTCGGTTTGGCCCAGCTCTATCAGTTGCGCGGTAGGGTCGGTCGCAGAAACGAACAGGCCTTCGCTTTCTTTCTCCATCCCGAGGGTATCGCCATGACCAGGGAATCGACGGAACGTCTTGACGCCATAGGAAGCCTCGACGCCTTGGGTATGGGATACCAGCTTGCGGAAAAGGATTTGCAGATCCGAGGCGGCGGGGACCTGTTCGGACCTGCGCAGCACGGTCACATCGAACGGATCGGGTTTCATCTATATTGCTCACTGCTAGAGAAACATATAGCCCGTATCCGAGGTATCGAGCAGGGAGAAACCCGCGTGGAAATGATCGACTATCCGGGCATTCCCGCTTCCTACATCCCCCAGGAAGGCGTTCGCATCACTCTCTATCGGCGACTTCTCCGTGCGGGAGATGTGTCCGATCTCTCCGCGCTCGAGGAAGAGACCAAAGACCGTTTCGGTTCTTTTCCGGAGAGCGTTGGCGTTCTCTTTGCCCTGGCGAAGGTTCGTGTACTGGGCACTCGGTTCGGGGTACAATACGTCCGTTCGTCCCGTGAACGGACGAGCGTCTCCGGAAATCCGGAGGCGGTGGACTGCCTGGCATCGGAACTCAGAGGATGGAAGCGAAGGGCGGGGGAACTCGAAGGACCGGGAGCTCCCAAGGGCGTTCTCGATCTGGAAGCTTGTTTGGAGAAACTATCCGGCGCCTGAAGCTCAGGGAACGACAAGGCATGATGACTTGCCAATGTGCAAGATACATGGGAGTGGACAGGGGAGGGACGGAAAATGAACGAAATGACTGGTGGCGACGGTACATTTTACGAACTCGTCGCCATCATGGAGAAACTGAGATCTCCCGGGGGCTGTCCCTGGGACAGCGAGCAGTCCTGGAAAACGCTGCGCCCCTATCTCGTCGAGGAGGCATACGAACTCATCGATGCCATTGACGGAGAAGACGTTCGGGGTGTTCTCGAGGAATGTGGCGATGTCCTTCTCCAAGTTGTGTTCATCGCGCAGATCGCCAAAGAGAAAGGGCTTTTCACCATAGAGGATGTGGCACGTCATATCGGGGAAAAACTGGTGCGTCGTCATCCTCACGTGTTTGGCGAGCTGACCGTGGAAGACAGTGCGGAGGTGAGCCGGAACTGGGAGAGTATCAAGGCGAGTGAACGAAGAGCCTCCAAACGCAACGCTTCCGTTCTCGCCGGAATCCCTCAGGGGTTGCCTGCGGCCTTGAGGGCATTTCAGATCCAGGAACGAGCAGCGAAAGTCGGTTTCGACTGGCCCGAAGGTGACCCCGAACCCGTTCTCGAAAAAGTCCGTGAGGAAGCGGAAGAGCTTTTGGCCGCCTTCAGGAATGGAAAAACCGGGGAGATAGAGGAAGAGCTGGGAGATCTCCTTTTCGCTGTGGTAAACTTTGGTCGGCATCTTGGGTTCAACGCCGAGATGGTTCTTCAGAAGGCGAACGACAAGTTTGTCCGCCGTTTTATGCGCATGGAACAGGCGGTGGCGCAAGAAGGCGGTTCGTGGAAAAACTACTCGCTCGAAGATCTGGAAAGCCTCTGGCAACGTGCGAAACAGCATGTGGGTTGACGAATCGCAGGGAACTCAGTTGGGAGGGAAGATGGTTGGAGTATAACAAGAACGGGATTCCACGATACGACGCAAGAAAACGAGAGGCACAGAGAGACAAGAACGAGGGAACAGGAAAGACTGCAACGCCAGAACCCGCTGTTCGGAATTCGCAGAAAAAGGGCATTACGGAGACTGCACTGCGTGACGCTCACCAATCCATCATGGCCACACGGTTGCGTACGGAGGATATGCTCCCCGTGGCGGAACTGATGGATGAGGTTGGATATCACTCTCTTGAAGTGTGGGGAGGCGCAACGTTTGACACATGCATGCGCTTTCTCGACGAGGATCCCTGGGAGAGGTTGCGGATGCTCCGCAAGCGCTTCAAGAAGACGAAGCTCCAGATGCTCCTCCGTGGCCAGAATCTCGTCGGGTACCGACATTATGCGGACGATACCGTTCGGGAGTTCGTCAAGCGGGCTGTCGGAAACGGCCTCGACATCATCCGCATCTTCGACGCTTTGAACGACCTCAGAAACATGGAGATTGCCGCGGACCAGGTGAAAAAGGAAGGTGCGCACCTGCAGCTTTGCCTTTCCTACACTATCTCTCCGTTCCACTCCCTGGAGAGATTCACCGAACAATCCGTCGCGTTGCAGCAGATGGGTGCAGACTCCCTCTGCATAAAGGATATGGCCGGCCTCATCAGCCCTGTGGATGCGGCGCGGCTCGTGAGTGCCATCAAGGCCAAGACGGGGCTTCCCCTGCAGCTTCACAGTCACTATACGAGTGGGATGGCTGCAATGGCTTACCTGGCCGGTCTCGAGGCCGGGGCAGATGTGGTGGACTGTGCCATCTCGCCTTTTGCCATGGGCACCAGTCAGCCGGCCACCGAGACAATGGTCGCCGCCCTTAGCGGAGGCCGACTCGATACGGGTATCACCCTGGAGAAACTTGTTCCGGTTTCGAAGTACTTCAAAGAAATGCAACAGAAGTACAGCAAGCTTATCATGGGACTCCAGGGTGTGGACGTGAACGTCCTTCTCTACCAGATTCCCGGAGGCATGTATTCTAATTTGGTGAGCCAGCTCAAGGAACAAAACGCGCTGGACAAGCTTGACGACGTGCTCAGGGAAGTGCCTCTCGTGCGGAAGGAAATGGGTTATCCTCCCCTTGTGACTCCCACGAGCCAGATCGTGGGAACCCAGGCGACGGTGAACGTCCTCGTAGGAAAACGATGGAAGGTCGTTCCCAAGGAAGTGAAAATGTATTTTCTCGGCTATTACGGACGCCCTCCCGCAGCGGTGGACCCTGAAATCGAAAAACTCGTCATCGGCGAAGAAATCCCCATCACCTGTCGCCCCGGAGAAAAGCTCGAACCGGAGATGGCCGCCGCGCGAGAAATCATCGCTCCCTTCGTTTTGCAGCCAGAGGACGTGTTGAGCTATGTTCTTTTCCCTTCTGTGGCGAAAGACTTTCTCATGTTGAAATACGCGAGGGAAATGAAACGCGATCTTGGATTCGAACGAACCGTGGAGAACGCCGTTTATCCGGTGTAGCGAACCTGGATGCGGAATATCAGGAAACATTTTCTAAACACACATGGAATCAATAGAAAAGCAACTCGGGGAGGAAAAACAACGTGACGACAACGGAGAAAATTCTTGAAGTCATTGGGGCGAAAATCCGTCCCGCATTGCAGAGTCATGGTGGGGATATCGACTTCGTGGGCTTTGACGATGCGGCCGGACAGGTCACTGTCCGGCTCACCGGAGCGTGCGGAGGATGTCCTTTTGCCCAGGAAACGCTCAGGCGGCAAGTCGAGGCTGTGTTGAAGCAGGAAATCCCGGAAATCATGACAGTGACGCGAGAGTAGGGGGAATTCGTTCTCTTGAGCGCCAGCACGGTCACCGACATCGTCCAGCAAAATGGTTCGTTTCTCTGGACCACCTCCGCAACGAAGGAGGTTCTCACTCGTTTTCTTGGACAAAACGACGAGAACCTCCGGCTCATTGAGGAACGCTATCCTGTTCGCCTCGTTTCGCGAGGCGAACAGATTCTTGTCCAGGGCCCCGACGCGGATGTGGTGAGAATGGTGGCGGAGCTTGTGCAGGAGCTGTTTCTTGCGGCTTCCAAAGGACAGCGGATCACTCCTTCGGAGATCCGCTACGCCATGGATGTCCTCGCCCAGGGAGAGGCCCCGGACATTGCGTCGCTCCTGGACGATATCATCTGCTTTTCCGCCCGGGGAAAGCCTGTGCGCCCCCGAACGCTCGGTCAGAAGCGGTACATCCGGGTCATTGCCGAGAATCACGTGACATTCGCAATCGGACCGGCGGGGACGGGGAAAACCTACCTCGCCGTGGCCGTGGCCGTGGCGGCTCTGAAGGCTCAGATGGTGAACCGTATCGTCCTTGTCCGGCCTGCCGTTGAAGCGGGCGAGAGCCTTGGATTTCTCCCGGGCGACCTGAAAGAGAAAATCGAACCGTACCTTCGTCCTCTCTATGATGCATTCTATGAACTTCTTTCTCCGGAAAAATTTCATCGCTACGTGGAAAAGAACGTCATCGAAATAGCACCGCTCGCCTACATGCGCGGGAGAACGCTGAACGACAGTTTCATCATTCTCGATGAAGCGCAGAACACCACGCCGGAGCAGATGAAGATGTTTCTCACGCGCATGGGGTTCGGCTCCAAGGCGGTTGTCACAGGCGACATCACCCAGGTGGACCTTCCTCAAGGGAAGGAGTCCGGACTCGTCAGCGTGCAGAGAATTTTGAGGGACATCGCAGGTATCGACTTCTGTATGCTCACCAATTGCGATGTGGTTCGCCACGAAATCGTGCAGCGGATTGTGCAGGCCTATGAAAACTACGAACAACAAAGACAAGAACGGACATAACCGAGGCGGAGATTTTGCGCCTTCCCTGAAGCGAAAAACGAGCGTGCTTTGGGCCGTGAGGAGTATGATCGTGCTTCTGGCGGCTCTTCTCTCGATTCTGAATTGGCGTCTCGAGGGAAGCCGCTACGGCTTCACCGTTGGTTCTCCCGCACCGAGAACGTTTCTCGCCGTAAATTCAATGCGTTATTTCGATGCCGTCACCACGGAGGCAATGAAAAAGAGAATTTCCGAGCGCGTTGTCGGTGTCTTCGTCCAGAACCCCCGTCTCCTCAATGATGCGCTGCACAACCTCGAGGCGATTTCCGTCAACAGGGAATCGCTTCTGCAGATTCTCTCCCCTTCTCTGATCGACGTGCTGGAGTCCCTCAACGAGACTCGGAGAGGAAAGATTCTGGAGGAAATACGGCGAATCGGCATGGCGCTCCTCAACGAGACGTTCCAGGAAGAACAGCGGGCCACGCTGATCTGGGACAGGCTGGATGAGTCGGATTTGGAATGGCCGGAGAAAAATGTCGTTTACCAAGTCCTGGATCAGTTGCTGCTCCATACGCAACAGAAGGATCTCAATCTCACCTGGAAGCTCCGTCGAGAGATGGAGGACTCGGTACAACCCATCGAGAGAACGCTCTTGGTGGGTGATGTCATCGTTGAGAAAGGGGAGCGCATCACTCCTTTCACGGCGAGTCTTCTCAAGGCGCAGGGGTACACCGAATCCGCCTTTCCCTATCGACACCTGTTGCTCACAGTGGTCGTCGCGTTTTTGTGGAGCTTCTGGCTTTCCTCCGGACTCCCCGAGTCCAGGGGAAGCCCGGAGAATGTGAAACAATGGCTTTATGTTCTCCTTCTACTTGCTCTCGCGTGGGTCATAGAAATCGCTGCGGTCTATTTTCGAGTCGGCGGTCTCAGTTCGCTTGCCCTTGCAGGATGGACGTATCTTACCTTGCCGGCGGGATTCGCCTTTCATCTCGCCCTCGGCGGAAGTGCCCTGGGCGCGCTCGTTGCAGCGGGCATGTCGCTGAACCAGATGGCTCTTATCGTCATGGTCTCCGCAGTGGTGAGTGGCATAGGCTACTTCCGATTTCATCAGATCCAGAACCGGGTACAGCTCTGGCGGGAACTGTTTCTGTTGGGAATACTCGCTTCCTGTATCGAACTGTTCATCTTTTGGAGCAACCGGGAGACGTTTTCCCTGGAATTTTTTCTCCGTTTTGTCGGAGCAAGTGCTTTCCTCAGTGCTTTCGTGCTTGCCACACTCCCTTTCTGGGAAAATCTCTTCGACGTTCTTTCGCCGCTTCGCCTGATAGAGCTAAGTCATCCTTCCAGCCCGCTTCTTAAGCGTCTTCAGATCGAGGCTCCCGGAACATATCACCATACTCTGATGGTTGGAACGCTTGCAGAGGCTGCTGCGGATAGGCTTGGACTGAACAGTCTCCTCGTGAAAGCCGGTGCATACTATCACGACATCGGCAAGCTCCGACGACCGCATTTTTTTGTCGAAAATCAAATGTACGGAGAAAATGCCCACGATGGAATGGCCCCCTCTCTTTCTTCGCTCGTCATCATCTCCCACGTGCGGGACGGTTACGAACTCGCCGGTGAATATCACTTGCCCGCACTCGTGAAACGATTCATTCTGGAACATCACGGCACGACGTGCCTGTCCTATTTCTACCGCAAGGCCGTCAGCAAAGGCGATACGGTTCCGAGGGAACAGTTTTGTTACCCCGGTCCTCGACCTCAATCAAAAGAGACGGGACTCGTCATGTTCGCCGACTCCGTGGAGGCCGCCGTGCGCGCCGCCGGTGGCAGTATCACCGATGTTCGCGATCTGGAACGCACTGTTCAGGATGTGATGGATTCGAAACTTCGGGAAGAACAACTCATGAATGTGGACTTTACGCTCCGAGATCTCCGACTCATTCGGGAGGTTTTTGTAGCAACGCTCCGTTCCATGTACCATTCCCGCCAGGTCCGAACACTTGCCGAAGAAAAAATGTCTGTCGTGAAGGGGGCCTAGTCTTATGGTGAGAGTGGAAATTGCCGGAGAAGAACATCTTCCCTCCCGGTATCGTCTTTCCGGAAATGAAAGGGAACTCCTCGGTGCACTCTTCCGTCGTGCCATCTCGGAATTCACTCCCCAATTAACCAGACATGGAAGCGTGGAGGTCTCGGTGAATATCCTCTCCGAGGCGGAGATGGCAGAGATTAACGTTCAGTATCGCTCCGAGGAAGGCCCGACGGACGTCTTGTCTTTTCCTTTCTGGGAAGATTCCGGAGCTTTTTCTCCCCCTTTGCAGGCATGGCCGGAACTGCCGCTCGGTGATATTTTGGTGTGCGCGGAACAGGTGGAGAGGAATGCTGCGGATCGTGGAGTCTCCTTTCTGGATGAATACATCCTCGTTATTGTCCATGGATTCCTCCATCTGATCGGATTCGATCATGACACGGAGGAAAAGGAGCGTCACATGTGGAGTCTTCAGGAAGGGTATGCGAACGAATTGAAGCTGCTTCTGGAGAAAAGCCGAAGCGGCGAGTCCGATCCGGACATAAAGGGGGCCTGATGTTCCAGTGAGCGGAAACGTGGCCGCAGGCCTGCTTCTTCTCCTCGTGTTCCTCCTGCTTTCTGCTCTTTTCAGTGCCACGGAAACGGCGACGAGTTCCATAGGCAAGGCGAAGCTGCAGACCCTGCAGGAAAGACATCCTCGCCGAAGACGTTCCCTCCGCTGGTTGGCTGAGAACGTGCACGGCGTGCTTACGGTGACGCTCATTTCCGGCAATCTGGTCAACATCGCCGCAGGTGCCGTAGCCGCTGTACTGTCGATGCATTTTCTCGGAGGCTGGGGAATCGTGCTTGTCATCCTGACCGTGACGTTTCTCATCGTGGTCTTCGGTGAAATTCTTCCCAAAAGTTTCGCCATGAGCCATTCCGAGAAAGTGCTCACCGACGTGCTCCCTCTTGTCAGGATTGCATACATTCTTCTGAGCCCCCTCGTCTGGGCCGTTTCGGGAATCATGGGTCTCATCAGCTGTATGACGGGAATTGATCTCTCGCCGCGTCACGCCTTTGTCACACGGGAGGAAATCGAGCAAATGATCGCCATGGGGCAGGAATCAGGCGCCCTTGAAGAAGGCGAGCGACGCATGATCTCAGGAGTCATTGCTTTCGAGGAGACCAGGGCCTACGAGATCATGATTCCCAGAACGGATATGGTGGCCATTCCCAAGGAAATGAGTGTCGCCGAGGCCGTGACGATCTTTCGGGAAAACGGTCATTCCAGGGTCCCCATCTATGAGGGAAACCTCGACCGGATCGTGGGGATTCTCTACGTCAAGGAGATCATTGATGCTCTCGCATCGGGGAAGACAGACATCTCCGTCTTCGATATCCGACGCGAGCCGCTGTTCATTCCGGAAGTCATCCGTATTGCAGAGCTTTTCGACCTCATGAAGAGAAAACGCGTCCACATGGCTATCGTGGTGGATGAATACGGTGGAACCGCCGGGTTGGTTACATTGGAAGATCTCCTTGAAGAGATCGTCGGTGAAATCCAGGACGAATACGACGAGGAAGTACCGGCAATCCAGCAGGATGGAGCCGGGAGCTACATTGTCCAGGGCCATGTGAATCTGGAGGATCTGAGCGACGGCCTTTCCTACGTGTTCCATTCAGAAGATGCGGACAGTGTAGCGGGACTCGTCCTCTCCCTCTCCGGGAGTTTCCCCGAGGAAGGACAACGACTTGCCTACGGCCCCTGGAACATTGATGTTCTGGCAGTGGAGGATCACCGAATCCGAGTGCTGCGTTTCGTCCGTCGGAAAGAGCAGGAAGGAGAAGATGCATGATCGCCGGACATGACTTCGGTAATTTTTCCGAAGATCCGTTCCGAACCGTTTCCGCGATTACACCGGAGCACCTGCTTCACTACGCCGCTGAAGCCGGCGAGAAAGCCTACGCTCCATATTCACATTTTCATGTCGGTGCCGCTCTCGTCACGGAAAGCGGGCGTCTCTTCTTCGGGTGCAATGTGGAAAATGGAAGTTTTGGCATGACTATTTGCGCGGAGCGAGGGGCTATCGCCGCCTGGAGGGTCGCCGGAGGCGATCTCCCCGTGGCTGTGGCCGTGGTCGGCCGCCGAGGAATTCCCTGCATGCCTTGTGGTGCCTGCAGGCAAGTGCTCGCGGAATTCAACCCCTCCCTTCGCGTCGTGCTTGAAGAAGGAGCATCCTTCCGGATCTTTTCTCTGGCGGAATTGCTCCCCTTCGCTTTTTCCCTGAGGAACGACGATGCTCGACGATAAGAAGGTTTTCCGCTCGGGATTCGTCGCTCTTCTTGGCAGACCGAACGTGGGTAAATCCTCGCTCGTCAACCGACTTCTCCGGGAGAAGGTAAGTATTGTCTCCCCCGTTCCTCAGACCACACGGCACTCGTTACGCTGCATTCTCACCACCGAACGGTCGCAGGTCGTCTTTGTGGACACGCCGGGTTTTCACGAGCCCCATCACGCCCTGGGAGAGTACATGATGCAACGGGCACGGGATGCCGTTGAAGATGCTGATTGCGTTTGTTTGATTCTCGACGCGGGAAGACCCGAGGGGGGAGCGGAAGAGGAACTTCTCCGGAAAGTCCTTCAGGGGATTTCCACTCCCCGTATTCTTGTGGTGAACAAAATCGATCTTCTCTCCGAACAGAAAGATCTCGACCGGATCGTTTCCGCCTGGTCCTCGCTTTCTCCCGAGGCAGTCGTAACTGTCTCCGCTACGCGGGGAGACAATCTCGACGCGTTGCTCGAAGCTATCGAAGCACTCCTGCCGGAAGCGCCTCCGCTCTATCCAGAGGACATGCTCATGGATCAGTCCGAGCGCTTCCTCGCCAGTGAATGTATCCGGGAAAAGGCTTTTCTCGCCCTTCGGGATGAAATTCCCCACGGAATCACCGTTGTGGTGGAGGAATACAAGACGCCCGAGGAATATCCCGAACGGACGACTGCCTACATTCAGGCCACTCTCTATGTGGAGCGGGAAACCCACAAGGGAATTGTCATCGGCGAGCGCGGGAAAAAACTGAAACATATCGGTCTTCTGGCAAGAAAGGAACTCGAAAAGCGTCTTGGCTTCCAGGTGTATCTCGATCTGTGGGTCAAGGTCCGCCCCAAGTGGCGACGTTCTCCTCAGGACCTCCGCAGATTCGGCTATGAATCGTAGCGTTTCGGACGAAGACGATGCAGGGTTTTGTCTCGGCCTCGGGAGTGGTCCTTCGCAGACAGGATTCCCCTGAGGGAAACCGTTCTCTCTATGTTCTTCTCAAAGGCATGGGCCCCTTCTGGATAACCGCCATGGGAGCAGGAAAAGGCCACTCGCGATTGGGAGGCGCCACGGAACCTTTGGTATGGGGTCTTTTCCATCTCTACAAAGGACCCACGCGCTATTATCTTCGCGAGATGGACGTGAAGGACGACCTTTGGCCGATCCGGACGGAGGGCAGGGGGTTACGGCGCGCTCTCACATGGAACCGGCTCATCTCCGAACTGGTTCTCCCCCAACATCCCTGTGACGATCTCCTTGCTCACTTTTACTGGACACTCCATATTCTCGCGGACGGCGGGCCTCGCCTCTTTTCCCCTTTGGAGTGGCGGTTTTTGTGGCGCTGGTTACACTTATGGGGCAGAGCTCCCGATTTCCGGATCTGCAGCGGTTGCGGAAGATCTCTGTCATCGTCTTCACCCGCGCTTCTCACGGAACAGGGAATCCTTTGTCCTCTTTGTCCGGCTTCGGCGGGAATGAAAGTTTTCCTTCCATCTCTCTTCTTGCAGGAGTTGCGGAGTGCTGCTATTCTTCCGAGAGACGATTTTCTCCAGGTACAGTTATCGCAGAATTTTCCGAAAGAATGGGACAACGCGAACAGAATACTTGAATCGATACTTCGGCGGACCTATTGACGTGCGATCTCCGGGATGTTTCTCGACGAGGGAAATGTGCACGCGAAGGATTTTTGAGTCGGGAGGGGCAGGGCATGAACTTTCAGGACATCATTATGCGTTTGGAACGTTTTTGGGCGGAACAGGGGTGCGTCATTCAGCAACCCTACGACATTGAGGTTGGAGCCGGTACGATGAATCCCGCCACCACCTTGCGTGTGCTCGGTCCCGAACCGTGGCGGGTCGCCTACGTCGAACCGTCCCGACGCCCCACGGACGGCCGCTACGGGGAAAACCCGAACCGCCTGCAGCACTACTATCAATATCAGGTGATCATCCAGCCTGCTCCGGAAAATATTCAGGATCTTTATCTGGACAGTCTCCGTGCGCTGGGCATCGATCCCGCGGAACATGACATTCGTTTTGTCGAGGATGACTGGGAGTCGCCCACTATCGGCGCATGGGGGCTGGGCTGGGAAGTGTGGCTCGACGGCATGGAGATCACTCAGTTCACCTATTTTCAGCAGGTAGGCGGTATCGATATGGATCTCGTGCCCGCCGAGCTGACCTACGGCATCGAACGAATCGCCATGTTCGTCCAGAAGGTGGACAGCGTGTACGACCTGACCTGGGTCGGCGACGTTACCTATGGCGACGTGCATCACCAGGGCGAGGTCGAACATTCCACGTACAACTTCGACGAGTCCGACGCTTCCATGCTTTTTCAGCTGTTCTCCATGTACGAAAAAGAATCCGGACGCATGATAGAAAAGGGACTCGTCCTCCCCGCATATGACTACGTCTTGAAATGTTCCCACACGTTCAATCTGTTGGATGCCCGGAACGCCATCAGCGTCACGGAGCGGACCGGTTATATCGGACGGGTTCGTGCGCTGGCGAGCAAGTGTTGCCAAGCCTATGTCGTGCAGCGCGAGCAGATGGGATATCCTCTCACGACGAAGTTTGCCCGGTAGAAAGGGGTGTCCTCCATGGCGGAACGCGATTTGCTGCTTGAAATAGGCACGGAAGAGATCCCGGCACGCTTCGCGAGTTGGGTTCTGGAAGAAATTCTTCGGCTCGCCGAAACCGAATTGGACGCCGCTCATCTCTCTGTGGGAGGTATGGAGAGTTTTGCCACACCACGACGCATCGTCCTTTTCCTCCGAAGAGTTCCGGAGCGTCAGCAGGATACGGTTCAGGAACTGCGGGGACCTGCTTGGAATCAGGCGTTCGATGCCAACGGAAATCCTACGAACGCAGCGCGGGGATTTGCAAGGAGCAGAAACGTTGCCGTCGAGGACCTCATTCAGAAAAACGTGGGAGGAGTCGACTACGCTTTTGCGGTGACGAGGACGGAAGGTTGCCTTTCCAGAGACGTGTTTCTCGATGTCCTGCCGCATATCGTGAAGCGGATCGTCTTTCCCAAGAACATGTACTGGGATGATCCCTCTTTCCGTTTTGCGCGTCCCGTGCGCTGGCTCCTCTGCCTCTGGGGATCCGAAGTGATTCCCCTTGTCGTCGGAAAGTACACGGCGGGAAGAACGACCCACGGTCATCGCTTCATGGGGCAGAAAACACTGGAGGTCCCTGACGCGAAGGAGTACATGGACATTCTCTACGACAATTACGTGATCGTGGACCAGCGCAAGCGCAAGGAAAAAATGCTCAGCGGAATCGCGGCTCTAGAGAAAGAGATCGGCGGAAAGGCCGACCTCTCCCAGGAACTCATCGAGGAAAATCTCTTTCTCGTCGAGTATCCCGTCCCGTTTTACGGAACTTTCGATCAGAGTTACCTGGACATTCCCGCCGAGGCGCTCACCACCACCATGGGACACCATCAGCGCTATTTTCCTGTTCGTGACGCGGAGGGAAAGCTTAAGCCCTTCTTCATTGGTGTCAGCAACAACAGAGCCTCAAACATGAACGTGGTGCGAGAGGGAAACGAGCGTGTTCTCCGCGCACGCCTCTCCGATGCCTCCTTCTTCTGGAAAGAGGACCAGAAACGCCCCCTCACAAATCGTGTGGAGGAACTGCGGACCATTCTTTACCAGGAACGTCTCGGGTCCGTGTACGACAAAGTGCAACGTGCCCGTGCGCTTGCACTCGAAATCGGTCGGCGCCTCGGGCTCGGAGAAGAAGATCTTCTGCTGCTCGACAAAGCGGCGGCCATCTCCAAGGCTGATACGGTGACACATATGGTCTACGAGTTCCCCGAACTCCGCGGTATCATGGGAAGAGAGTACGCCCGCCGCAGCGGAGAAGCCGAGAGAGTAGCCAGAGCGCTTCAGGAACAGTATCTCCCAGCCTTTGCGGGAGATCGACTGCCTACGGATGTCCTTGGAGCTCTTCTGGGAATCGGGGATCGTCTGGACACCATCGTGGCTTGTCACAAGGTGGGACTCGAACCGACGGGTTCCCAGGATCCCTACGGGCTCAGGCGTGCCGCAAGATGCATCAACGAACTGCTCTGGGGAATGGGGCTCGATGTGGACATGAAAGAAATGGTGCTTGAAGCGGGCTCCTGCCTGGATATTTCTCCGGAAACCATCGACCGTGTCTACGAATTCTTGAGGCAGCGGACCGTTGTGCAGCTTCGTGAAAAAGGCTTTTCCCACGCGACGGTCACTATTGCCATGCAAGTTGCCTGGCAACGCCCGCTTCAGGCGTTGCGTCTCGCGGAAAGTTTTGCCGCAGTCGAGCAAGAAGCGTGGTTCGATGGGCTCGTTACCGCCGCTGTGCGGGTGCGAAACATTCTCTCCAAGACCACCGCGATGCCTCCCGAATGGAACGAAGCGCTTCTCCGTGAACCTGCGGAACGTGCACTTGCCGAAGCGGTTGTCAAGATCGCCCCCGAGGTGGAACGCACGCTTGCGGCATGTGCATGGAACGAGTTGACACATGTCCTTTCCCGGTTGGAGCCGGCCATCACCACCTTCTTCGAGGAAACGCTCGTCATGGCGGAGGACGAGGAACTCCGTCGCAACAGGCTCTGCCTTCTCTCGCGGTGCCACGAACTCTTCCTGCATGTGGGAGATTTGAGCCGATTGAAAAAATAAACAAACAAGAAGTGTCACGCCTTCGAGTGCTTCAGGCAAGTTACTGATACAATATGGAGGAAGCGGAACAGGCGTTCCGCTTCCTCCTGCCACAAGGGAAAGGGGACAAAAAGATGTCGATTCCTCTGTTTGTGGTCTCTGATTTTACTGGAGAGACAGCGGAACATGTCGCTCGTGCTGCATCGACGCAGTTCAACCTGGATGCGACGGAGTTCTCGCGTTTTCGCTATGTAAACACCGAAGAGCGAATGCTTGAGGTCATCCGGAACGCTCAGGAGAAGCAAGCCGTGGTCATCTGCACTCTCGTGGATCATCAATTGCGGCGCTTGTTTCTGGAAAAGACCGGGGAACTCGGTGTGGACGTAGTGGATGTCCTCGGTCCCATACTCGATGTTCTCCAACGCCGAATCGGAACCGCACCTATGGAAACACCTGGGTTACTGCGAAAAATGGATGAGGAGTACTTCAAACGGGTCAAGGCCATCGAGTTTGCGATCAAATGTGACGACGGGAAAAGTCCAGAACTCCTCACAAACGCGGGGCTCGTGATCATCGGTGTTTCCAGGACCAGCAAAACACCTCTCTCCATGTACATGGCACACAAGGGTGTCATGGTTGCCAATATTCCTCTCGTCCCGGAGGCGGATCCGCCAAAAGAACTTTTCTCTTTGCCGCCGGAACGAATCGTGGGGCTCACGATTCAGCCGGAGAAACTGATCAACATTCGCAGAGAACGGTTACGCGTTCTGGGCCTCGATGTAGAAGTTTCCAATTATGCGCAATGGGAACGAGTGGAGGAGGAACTTTCCTTTGCCAGGAGTGTTTTTCGAAAGGCCGGCTGCCGGACTTTCGATGTCACGAACAGGGCCATCGAGGAAACGGCGCAGGAAATTCTCGATTACCTGAGGGAGTGAAGCGACGTAAATTCGAGAGGAGGTCGTGTTCATGGTGAATGCACAAGGCAAATACGTCTACGATTTCCACGAAGGCAACGCGGAGATGAAAGCTCTCCTCGGCGGAAAAGGGGCCAATTTGGCACAGATGTGGCAACTTGGTCTTCCTGTACCCCCAGGGTTCATCATCACTACCGAGGCGTGCAAGAAATACTGGTCCGATGAACAAGGGTTGATGGATCTTATATGGCCCGAAGTGCAAGAAGCGTTGGCCCGCCTGGAAAAGGTGACACAAAAGACCTTCGGCGGCGGAGAGATGCCGTTACTCGTCTCGGTTCGCTCGGGTGCTCCCGTTTCAATGCCCGGCATGATGGATACCATCCTGAACCTCGGTCTCAACGACGACACGGTGGAGCGTCTCGCCGTCGCCTCGGGCAACAGGCGTTTTGCCTTGGACAGTTACAGACGGTTCATTCAGATGTTTTCCGACGTGGTTCTCGGCATTGAAATCGGCGAATTCGAGTTTTTGTTGAACCAGACCAAGCGAAAACGGAATCTCACACACGATCATCAGATTCCGGCGGATGCTTTGGAAGAACTCATCAAAAATTACAAGAAGGTGGTCAAGAAATCCACCGGACGCGAATTTCCGAGCGATCCCTGGGAGCAGCTCAGAAAAGCCGTGGAGGCCGTTTTCAAGAGCTGGAACACACAGAGAGCCATCACCTATCGGAGAATCAATAAAATTCCGGACACACTCGGTACGGCCGTAAGCATTGTCACCATGGTCTTCGGTAACCTCGGGGACGATTGTGGTACTGGAGTGTGCTTCACCCGAAATCCTTCTACGGGGGAGAAAAAACTCTACGGTGAATTTCTCATAAACGCTCAGGGGGAGGATGTGGTCGCAGGCATTCGGACGCCCGAGCCCATTGAGGAACTCGACAGCAAAATGCCCAAAATTGCAGCGGAACTGAGAGCGATAGCCAACCAGTTGGAGCTGTACTACAAGGACATGCAGGACATTGAGTTCACCGTGGAGCGGGGAAAGCTCTATATGCTCCAGACCAGGAACGGAAAACGCACGGCCAAGGCAGCGGTACGCATTGCGGTGAGCATGCTCGAGGAAGGGCTCATCTCCAGTGCTACGGCTGTGACAAGGGTTACACCGGAACAGGTTGAGCAACTGCTTCACCGTCAGGTAGATCCCGATGCCGTTCTCGATGTTCTCGCCAAAGGTCTTCCCGCATCACCCGGAGCGGCAGTGGGGAGCGTCGTCTTCGATGCCGACGAGGCAGAGCAGCTCGGCAAAGACGGCAAGGCGGTCATTCTCGTTCGCCCTGAGACCACTCCCGATGACATCCATGGGCTGTTCGCCGCGCAGGGAATTCTGACGAGCCACGGCGGCATGACAAGTCACGCCGCCGTCGTCGCCAGAGGACTTGGGAAACCCTGTGTTTCCGGTTGCGAGGCTCTGGAGATCGATTTGGCGGGGAACTGCTTCCGTGTGGGTGGAAAAATCGTCCGCAGAGGGGATATCATCACTGTTGACGGTTCTCATGGAAGGGTAATGATCGGCGAGATCCCCCTCGTTCAGCCTTCCTTCGATGAGGACTTCCGGAAACTTCTCGCCGAGGCGGACAAACATGCAGTCCTGCAAGTCTGGGCGAATGGAGATACGCCCGAAGACGCCAGGAGGGCACGGAGTTTCGGTGCGAAGGGTATCGGGTTGTGCCGCACGGAACACATGTTCATGGCAGGAGAGCGCCTGCCGGTCATGCAGGAGATGATCATCGCCGCGTCCCGCGAAGAGCGCATGCGAGCCCTCGATAAACTGCGGGTCATGCAGACCGAGGATTTTCTGGGTATCCTGGACGCGATGGAGGGATACCCTGTCACGATACGTCTTCTGGACCCGCCGCTTCACGAGTTTCTTCCCAAGGAAAACGAGCTTCGAGATCGTCTTCGAGAACTCACGGCGGCACCCTCTCCCGAGAATGACGCAGAAGCGGAAAAGATCCAAAAAACCCTGGCGAAAGTGCTTTCCTTGAAAGAAGTCAATCCTATGCTGGGTTTTCGAGGATGTCGCCTCGGCATCATCTTCCCTGAAATATACGAGATGCAAATCCGCGCCATTTTCGATGCCGCCTGCGAACTCGTCAGACAGGGAAAGAATGTTCTTCCCGACGTGATGCTTCCTCTCATCGGAACACAGGAGGAAATGAGACGACTCAAGCAGATGGTGGACGACCTCGCCGCCGAAATCATGGAAAAGCACAAAACCTCCGTACACTACTTGGTCGGGACGATGATCGAAGTCCCCCGGGCGGCACTCATTGCGGACAAACTGGCGGAATACGCCTCATTTTTCAGTTTCGGGACGAACGATCTGACGCAAACGACCTTCGGGTATTCCAGGGACGATGCGGAAGGAAAATTTCTCGCCGAATACGTGCGACTCCATGTTTTGCCGGAAAACCCTTTTCACGTTCTCGACCGTACCGGCGTGGGCAGACTTATGCGCATCGCCGTGGACGACGGAAGACGGGTTCGATCGGACATTCAAATCGGAATCTGTGGCGAACATGGTGGTAATCCCGAGAGCATCGCCTACTGTCATGAACTCGGGCTTCTCTACGTGAGTTGCTCTCCCTTTAGAATCCCTGTAGCCCGTCTCGCCGCCGCTCATGCCGCGTTGGCGGATAGCGCCCCGAAGAAGTGAGTTGCGGAACGTGGCATGTTGCGCTTTTGGGGCAAGAGTGCCGTGCGAAATGAGTTTTGCGATTGCCCCTGTTCGCGCATAACAACCGAACGACAGGACCCGGGGATTTCCCCGGGTCCTGTCGTAGGCAAGGAGGAAGAAAAGCCCATGAACATCAGAAAACGGTGGGAGGATGTGGAAAAATCCATCCTTGCCCCCTGGGCATCGAAAAGTGCCGACTCGAGGGGAAGAGCCCGTCAGGAAGAACCCTGTCCTCTACGCACCTGCTACCAGAGAGACCGGGATAGGATTGTCCACAGCAAGGCATTTCGAAGGCTCAAGCACAAAACACAAGTGTTGCTCTTGCCGGAAGGTGATCATTTCCGAACGCGGCTTACCCATACTCTCGAGGTTTCCCAGATTGCGAGAACGCTCTCCAGAGCCTTGCGCCTCAACGAGGACCTGACCGAGGCAATTGCCCTGGGACATGATTTGGGGCATACTCCCTTCGGCCACATGGGAGAACGGGTGCTTGACAAATTGGCGAGAGATCACGGTGTGAAAGAAGGGTTTCACCACGCTTCTCAAAGCCTCCGCGTCGTCGTCCATCTCGAAAACGACGGGAAAGGTCTCAATCTCACTCAGGAAGTTCTTGACGGTATTCTTCGCCATTCCAAGGGACAGATCTCGCTCCGGGACGGATTGTGGTCGGACATGCCTGTTACGCATGAAGGATGCGTCGTTCGTCTTGCGGACTCCATTGCCTACCTGAACCACGATCTTGACGACGCGCTTCGAGCCGAATTGCTTTATCCAGAGAACATTCCTTCTTTCGTTTTCCGGGATCTCGGCGCGACGCACGGACAGCGGATAGGGAGCATCGTGGAAGATGTCGTGGCATGCAGCGGTGCAGAGGGGGTTGCCATGAGCGATTCCATGTTGAACCTCGTCGAGGAACTCAGATCGTTCCTCTATTGTCGAGTCTATGCGGACGAGCGGGCGAAGCTGGAGGAACCTCGGGTCGAACATGTTTTGAAAACGCTCTTTACGATGCTGTTGAAGGACAAGCGAGAGAAACAAACCATGGAGGAAGGACAGCACATTATTTCCCTTCTCGACTTCCTCTCGGGCATGAGCGATCGCTATGCCCTGTTCCTCTTTGATAAAAACGTCGTCCCTTCTCCATGGCCGCTGGAAAAGGGACGACGTTCGAACAACAGGGAATCCTGATTTCGAGGCGTTTCTTCCCGGAGAGAGGTCAATTTCCTCCGAGCCCATATTCTTTGAGTAATTCCTGGTAGCGTGCTTCCACTTGATCTTTTGGACTCGGGTCCTTGTCGTAAGGATTCGCTGCAGGCTGAGGCAATGGGACGTCCGGGGGCAACACCGGAATGAACGAAGGAACGGGTAACTCCTGAACCGCAATTTCCTGCGGTCTCTGCAGGCCATATTGGGCCAGCAGAGGCCGGTCTCGTTCCACGATCAGCAGTCTTGGTGCAAGAGGGTCGTTTTCCGCTTCCATGAGATCGCCTCCATGGAGAGGACACAGGGCGGCGGGAATCATGTCGAGAGGCAGGTAGATTTCGTAGGTGGGACAATTTCCCGTGGCCCGAAAACCCGTCGTTTTGCAAAGACGGACCTTGTCAGCCTGCACGTTTTCCACCTGGGGATATATCTTCGGAAGATCAAGAAAAGCCACCGCCCTTGAGACAAAATCCTGCCAGATGGGACCGGCGATTCTTCCTCCCGTCGCCTGTTTCCCGAGCGTTTTATGATCATCGTTACCAGCGTAGACGGCAACGATCAATCCTGGAACACCTCCGACAAACCAGGCATCGCTGAAGTCGTTCGTTGTCCCGGTTTTGCCGAAAACCGGGTAATCTTTCACTCGGGCCGGACCACCCGTTCCGCTTCGAACTACGTATTCCATGATGGAACGCATCGTCAACGCCACTTCCGGCGTCAGTGCGGGCGCCAGAGAAGCGCCGGAACTTTCGAGGAGTTCTCCGGAGCTTCCCCGAATCTCTCTGATTGCATAAGGTGTAAGACGAAATCCGCCGTTCGAGAAAGGCGCATAGGAGGCGGCAAGCTCCAGGGGCGTAACGCTGGCGGTTCCCAATGCGAGAGAAAGATCAAGCGGCAGATGAGGAGACGTAATTCCCATCCTCCGGGCAAGATCGGCTATCTTCGACGGACCTACGAATTCCGCAACGCGCACCACAGCGGTGTTGTAAGAGTGCACGAGAGCCTCCATGAGGGTAAGTTCCCCGTGAAATTTTCCATCATAGTTTCCTGGCTCCCATCCGTTGTCGAAGGAAATGGGCGCATCCACAATCCGATCTACCGGACGGATTGCTTCTTCCAAGGCAGCAGTGTAGACAAAGGGTTTGAAGGCTGAACCAGGTTGCCGGAAAGCCTGGATAGCCCGGTTGAACTTGGATTGTACGAAATCCTTTCCTCCCACAAGGGCAAGGATTTCTCCCGTGGTGGGGTCGAGAGCCACGAGAGCTCCCTCGCTTTTCAATTTCCGAACCGCTTCTTCCGCCATGTGTTGCAGCTCCAGATCCACCGTGGTGTAGATTCGGAGACCACCCTGATAGACCCTATCGCTGCCATACTGGGGAAGCAAATGTTTAAAGAGAATATATGAGACGAAATAAGGCGCGGGGCTCGCTTCAATACCAGGTTGTTTGAGTGATGCAAAATGAAATTCTGTATTTTTTGCTTTCTCGATGTCCTCCTCGGCGATCCATCCCAGCTCGCGGAGACGTCGGAGCACGTAGGCCTGTCGCGTTCGTGCCCGTTCCATGTTGCGAAGCGGGCTGTAATACTCCGGTGCGGCAATGAGTCCCGCGAGCATTGAGGCCTCTCCCAGGTTGAGTTGCTGCGGTGTCTTGGCGAAATAGACACGGGCCGCGGCACTGATTCCCCATGCGCCGTGGCCGAAGTAAATAGTGTTCATGTACATCTCCAGAAGCTGGTCCTTGGTGAAAAGCCGTTCAAGACGAACGGCGAGAATGGCCTCCTTGATTTTTCTTTCGACGGTTCTTTCCTGTGTCAAAAAGAGGTTGCGCGCCAACTGCTGCGTGATGGTGCTCCCTCCTTGACGCACGCGCTCCTGCGTGAAATTCACCCAAAACGCCCTGAGGATGCCCCAAAAATCGATTCCGCGATGATCGTAAAAGCTGCCATCTTCGGCGGCGACGGCGGCTTTCTGCATGATGGGCGAAATTTTATCGATCGTGACAAGAGTTCTGTTTTCCTGGTACAGGCGAGTAATGATCTTGCCATTGCGGTCGAAGACAACGGAGGCCACATTCGGCCTCCGTTGCAGAATTTCTTCTGTGGATGGCAGCGTGGCGCTCAGCTTCTGAACGTACAGGGCAAACCATATGGAGCCTCCCGCGAGGGCGAGAGTGGCGAGCAGAAGACACGTGAGAAACAACGTGGCAAGACACCCTCGCCGTTTCTTCGGCTCAACTTCTGCCAATCGCTCGTCGGACGCGGAACGGGTATTCTCTTTTTTTCGCATCGGAACCGATAACCTCCATGGTGATAGCGCTGGAACTCTGTCTCGGATACGGAGGGGATTATAGCATATCCATTCCAAAACCGGACTTGCACAACACAAGTCCGCATGTTATAGTACCCGTTGCCGTCTGCAATAAAGGGCGGCGCACCTTGTCAACAGAACATGGCGAAGAAAACGGAGACACAACCGCGCATAAAATCGAAAAATCAATTCAGGAAAACTCTGGAGAGTTTGATCCTGGCTCAGGACGAACGCTGGCGGCGTGCCTAACACATGCAAGTCGGACGGGCATTTGGTGGAAGCTTGCTGAAGCCGGATGTTAGTGGCGGACGGGTGAGTGACGCGTGAGGACCTATCTGGAAGAGGGGGACAACAGTTGGAAACGACTGCTAAGACCCCATAAGCCGAGAGGTGAAAGGGAGCGATCCGCTTCCGGAGGGACTCGCGGGCTATCAGCTGGTTGGTGGGGTAACGGCCTACCAAGGCGAAGACGGCAAGCCGGCCTGAGAGGGCGACCGGCCACACTGGAACTGAGATACGGTCCAGACTCCTACGGGAGGCAGCAGTGGGGAATATTGGGCAATGGGGGCAACCCTGACCCAGCGACGCCGCGTGGAGGAAGAAGTCCCTCGGGATGTAAACTCCTGTTGTGTGGGAAGAAGCGAGTGACGGTACCACACGAGGAAGCCCCGGCAAACTACGTGCCAGCAGCCGCGGTAATACGTAGGGGGCGAGCGTTGTCCGGAATCACTGGGCGTAAAGGGCACGCAGGCGGACCGACAGGTCGTTTGTGAAAGGCGAGGGCTCAACCCTTGTTTGCGGACGAAACCGTCGGACTGGAGTACCGGAGAGGGAAGTGGAATTCCCGGTGTAGCGGTGAAATGCGTAGATATCGGGAGGAACACCAGTGGCGAAGGCGGCTTCCTGGCCGGATACTGACGCTCAAGTGCGAAAGCTGGGGGAGCGAACGGGATTAGATACCCCGGTAGTCCCAGCCGTAAACGATGAATGCTAGGTGTGGGTGCCGTCGGGCATCCGTGCCGGAGTTAACGCGATAAGCATTCCGCCTGGGGAGTACGGTCGCAAGACTGAAACTCAAAGGAATTGACGGGGGCCCGCACAAGCGGTGGAGCACGTGGTTTAATTCGATGCAAACCGAAGAACCTTACCTGGGTTTGACATGCACGTAGTACGGAACTGAAAGGTGAAGGACCCTCATTTCGGTGAGGGAGCGTGCACAGGTGCTGCATGGCTGTCGTCAGCTCGTGTCGTGAGATGTTGGGTTAAGTCCCGCAACGAGCGCAACCCCTGCGCCGAGTTGCCAACGCTACGGGCGGGAACTCTCGGCGGACTGCCGGCGACAAGCCGGAGGAAGGTGGGGATGACGTCAAGTCATCATGGCCCTTATGTCCAGGGCGACACACGTGCTACAATGGGCGGCACAACGGGAAGCGAAGGGGCGACCCTGAGCGGATCCTAAGAAAGCCGTTCCCAGTTCGGATTGGAGTCTGCAACCCGACTCCATGAAGCTGGAATCGCTAGTAATCGCGGATCAGCCAAGCCGCGGTGAATACGTTCCCGGGCCTTGTACACACCGCCCGTCACACCACCCGAGTCGGGTGCACCCGAAGCCGGTGGCCTAACCTTTTCGGAGGGAGGAGCCGTCGAAGGTGTGTCTGGTGAGGGGGGTGAAGTCGTAACAAGGTAGCCGTACCGGAAGGTGCGGCTGGATCACCTCCTTTCTAAGGAGATATGCACGGTTTTCTCGAAGCATTCTTCGCTGTGTTCTGTTGGGGCCGGTAGCTCAGGTGGCTAGAGCACACGGCTGATAACCGTGAGGTCAGTGGTTCGAATCCACTCCGGCCCACCATTTTTGGGCTTGCTCGAAGGAAATCCGCTTCCTTTTTGGGGATGTAGCTCAGTGGGAGAGCACCTGCCTTGCACGCAGGGGGTCGTCGGTTCGAATCCGATCATCTCCACCAAATGGTGTATCTAGGGGTTGCGAGTCACAGGGAAGACGGACCCTTCAGGGAAAATTCCCCTGGTTGATGTAATGTACCCCTTTTCCAGCACACTACTCAAACGTTTTCAGGGGTAGGACTCGCTTATTCAAGCGGGTCCTACCCCTTTTTTAGTATACCATGTTAAATATTTAATGTTTTCGGAATGCCTGTTTCAAGAGACGGGAGGGAATATATATTGCCTTCAGAGAGTCGATCTACGTGTGATTTTCTCCCTATTTCACGGAGTGACATGGATGCCCGTGGATGGGATCGATTGGATTTCCTCCTTGTTTCCGGCGATGCCTATGTGGACCATCCCAGTTTCGGAGGGGCCATCATCTCCCGCGTTCTCGAAAAAGACGGATTTCGCGTTGGTATCCTTCCCCAGCCCAATTGGCGCTCCTCGGAGGACTTCCTTCGCATGGGAGAACCTCGACTCGCCGTGTTGGTAACGGCAGGCAATTTGGATTCCATGCTCAATGCCTACACCGCGGCAAAAAAACGTCGTCGCACAGACAGCTACTCTCCGGGCGGGCACACAGGATATCGTCCAGACAGGGCGTCCATTGTCTACAGCAACCGAATTCGCGAACTCTGGCCGGAGATTCCTCTCATCCTCGGAGGTATCGAAGCCAGCCTTCGACGTCTCGCTCATTATGACTACTGGTCCGATGCGATTCGCCGATCCATCCTGCTGGATTGCCGGGCGGATTTGCTTGTCTACGGAATGGGGGAACGGCAGATCCGTGAAATCGCGTCGCTTCTCGAAAGGGGAGTGCCGATATCAAAAATCCACCATGTGGCAGGCACGTGTTTCCCCATGCCTTCCTCCGGGAGGGTAACCGGAAAACCCTGTATTGAACTCCCCTCTTTTGAAGAGGTGCGTTGCGACAAAAAAGCTTTTGCGAAGGCTTTTGCTTTGCAGTATGGAGAACGAAATCCTCTGGAAGGCAGGCGTCTTGTTCAGCCCCACGGAGGAGGTCGGCTCGTCGTGCAAAATCCTCCGGCCGTTCCCCTGACGACAAAAGAGCTGGATGCCGTCTATGAACTGCCCTACACACGAGAACCCCATCCTGTTTACGAGCCTGCAGGAGGTGTTCCCGCCATTGAGGAGGTGCGGTTCAGTCTGGTCGGACATCGAGGATGCTACGGCGAATGCGCTTTTTGTGCTCTTGTCTCCCATCAAGGCTCGATCATTCAGACACGAAGCCATGCCTCCCTGCTGAAAGAGGCGGGAAAGCTCATCAAGCACAAAACATTCAAGGGATATATTCACGACGTGGGTGGTCCCACAGCCAATTTCCGACACTCCCCCTGCAGACTCCCGCAACCCTCGGGTACCTGCGGCAAAAGAAAATGTCTCGCGCCGTCTCCGTGTTCGAATCTCCTCGTCGAGCATGGAGACTATCTTGACCTGCTTCGCGCCCTTCGTGCGCTTCCCGGAGTAAAAAAGGTCTTCATACGCTCGGGGATTCGCTACGACTATGTCATGGCCGATTCCGACGGAACATTCCTCAGGGAGCTTTGCGCCCACCACGTGAGCGGCCAACTGAAAGTAGCCCCGGAACATGTTTCTTCGAAAGTACTCCGTCTCATGGGAAAACCGGGCAAAGAAGTCTTTCTCCGGTTCAAGGAAGCATACGAGCACATGAATCGTAAACTTGGGAAACGACAATTCCTCGTGCCCTATTTCCTCTCCAGTCACCCCGGATCAGATCTGGAAGCCGCTGTGGAACTGGCGGAGTTTCTCCGTGACATCCGTCATATTCCGGAGCAGGTGCAGGATTTCATACCGACTCCGGGAAGCCTTTCAACATGTATGTACTACACCGAGATCCATCCGTTCACAGGCGAATCGGTCTATGTGGCAAAATCTCCCCATGAGAAAGCAATGCAAAGGGCTCTTCTCCAATATACAAATCCTCGCAACTACGATCTTGTGAAGGAGGCGCTCATGAAAGCCGGACGTGCTGACCTCATCGGTGATAGTCCGAAGTGCCTCATTCCGGCGACTCCCCGGAGGCGAGCCGACGGAGCGCCGGATTTTGCCGCGCAGCGGCGAAAAACGAACCTTCCGCAAGAGAACACTTCCCGCACAAGGACTCCAGCGAGCCCGAAAGAACGGCGTTTTTCTGGCATGTCCCGAAAAAGACGTGTAGAATAACTGACGAGTTCGTGACGTTCTCTTTTTCGGTAAGTCACCGCTCTCCGGTGTGAGGAGGTGGAACGGTGTGATTGTTGTCAACAACGAGCCTTTGCCGTGGTATGAAGGAATGACCGTCGGCGATCTCTTGAGAGCGAAAGCGCCGGCCCCCCCGATGGTTTCCGTGTGGGTTGACGGAAAACTTCTGGCGGGAAAGGAAACAGAAACATTTCTTTTGCCGGATGGCGCCAACGTTCGTTTTTTCCCCGTCGTCGGCGGAGGTTAAGCGGCTTTCGCCTTGCAACAGCGCCGGGAACATCATTGACCTTCTGGAGAAAGCAACGCAGATTTCCTCGCCCTGGGAAGAAAGATGCGTCTCTGTTCTCCACCAAACAAAAATAAAGATTTCCTTCACAAGCGAAAGAAGAGTACAATAACAAGGCAACGGTGATTGACGCGTATACAATATATGTGAGGAGGTGAACAGAGGTGGGAATATTTTTCATGTCCGCCGTGGTCTATCTTTTTCTTGCCTGGAGTGGAGATGGCATTGATGTTGCAGAAATTCTCATTGCCGTCGCTCTTGGGGCGGTTATGTTCGCTGCAAGTCGCACATGGATCTCCA